>NZ_DICD01000003.1:0-464300 GCF_002415245.1 Pantoea sp. UBA5035
GCGCATGCCCAGATGATCCCACTCCGCTTCAATGCGGATGCCGGCCGCAGAAGCGGGCACCAGCCAGGCGCCGACCAGCGGATCCGCGTAGTCGCTGCGGCCCCAGACCAGAAACCAGCTCAGTCCGACGCTGCCGGTGGAGTAAATTTTTTCCCCGCTGATGCGCCAGCCGTCGGCGGCGCGTCGCGCGGTGGTGGCGGGCAGGCCGCCGCGTGCGGGCGTGCCCAGCTCCGGCTCGACGCGCAGCGCGTTAATTAGCGCGCCATCTTGCGCGATGCTCTGCGCCACCTGCCGGCGCACGTCGGCGGGCCAGCTGGCGTCGACGCCGAGCCGACGGGCGTTCAGGTACTGCATAATCAGGATAAGCGCGGTAGACGGTTCGCCCTGCGCCACCGCGGCGATCGCCGCGCGGCACGCCGCCAGATCCGCGCCGCCGCCGCCCGCTGACGCAGGCAGCGCGAAACTGAGCAGGCCGTGCTGGCGCAGCAGCGCGAAATTGGCCGTGGGAAATTCGCCGAGTCTGTCCACCTCCGCCGCGCTGCTCGCCAGCGTCTGGCTAATCACCGGCAGCAGCTCGTGGAGATATTCGCTAAGCGCCATTATCTTGCCTCAGTTATTCAGGGGGATTGTCGATTCTTTATTTTTCTCCTGGCGAAGTAAAAGCATTAAAGCGGATAACCACATGCGGAATCGGCATAATTTACAGGCTGGTTGCCCTCTCTGTTTCCCATTACTCTGCCCCTGTCGTCTTATTTCTTTGATATTTCATTTCCGGGAAAGGTTATTTCATTCGGGGGAAAGAGCATGCCAGTAAATAGCGTTTTATCTCGTCGGCAATTTTTGCATTATTCCGCCGCGGCGTTTGCCGCCAGCGCCTTTTCGCCGTCGCTCTGGGCGGATAACGCCATGTCCGGCATGTCGATGCCGCACAATCTGCTGCAGGGCGGCGCGGGCAAATGGGCGCTGGCGCAGCCGACGCCGGTGCGTCTGGCGGTCAACCTCAACGCCATCTGTCTGGCGCCGGTCGTGGTGGCGGATCAGCATCAGTTCTTTAAAGCGCACAACCTGGAGGTCGAGTTCGTTAACTTCGGCAACTCCACCGAGCTGCTGCTGGAGTCGATCGCCACCGGCAAGGCGGAAGCGGCGGTCGGCATGGCGCTGCGCTGGCTCAAGGCGCTGGAGCAGGGCTTTGACGTTAAGCTGACGGCAGGCACCCACGGCGGCTGTATGCGGCTGCTGACGCGCGACGACGGGCCGACCTCGCTGCAGGCGCTGAAAGGCAAAACCATCGGCGTCACCGATATGGCGGGGGCGGATAAAAACTTTTTCTCGCTGCTGCTCAAGCGGCACGGCGTCGATCCCAATAGTGACGTGGACTGGCGCGTTTTTCCGCAGGACTTACTGCCGATGGTGCTGCAAAAAGGGGAGATTCAGGCGGCGAGCGGCTCCGACCCGGTGATGTGGCGTCTGACGCAGCAGCCGGGCTATCGGGAGGTCGCCACCAACCTCAGCGACGACTATGCCAATCTAAGCTGCTGCGTGATCGGCACGCGCGGCAGCCTGATCCGCGATCGCCCTGAAGTGGCCGCGGCGATTACCCACGCGATTTTGCAGGCCCACGCCTATGCCGCGCAGCATCCCGAAGTCATCGCACAGGCCTTCAACAGCAAGGCGTTGAATACCAGTCCTGACGAGATCGCCAGCGTGCTGAAAACCCATACCCACGGCCACTATTCGTCAGGGGACGCCTTTGTGAAAGAGATCGATATCTACGCGCGCGATCTGAAGGCCATCAACGTGCTGCGCCCGGAAACCGATCCGCTGCTGTTCGCCAAAGGCATCACCGCGAACGTGCTGGCGTAAAAAAACGGCAGCCCGAGGCTGCCGTTTTATTCCTTCGTCTCTCTTACAGCAGCTGCTGCGAGGTCTGCACCGCCGTCGCCTCTTTCAGGCTTTCCGCGGGGTGCTCGTGGCTGAACAGCCGCGTGCTGAGGTAGTTGACCCCGCCGTCGGCCAGCAGCAGAACGATGCGCTTGCCCTGATTTTCCGGCCGCGCCGCCAGCTGCTGCGCGGCAAACAGCACCGCGCCTGACGAATCCCCGACCAGTATGCCTTCCGCCAGCGCGAACTGGCGCGCAGCCTGATACGCCTGCCAGGTTTCCACCGCGATCGCGTCGTCATAAACCTGAGGATCCAGATTCGGCGGGATCCGCTCCGGCGGCTGGCCGCTGAAGGCGTGGACGCCGGTAATCTCCAGCGGTTCCGGATGCTGCGGGCTCGGCTGCGAGCCGATGCCTGGTTCCACGGCGACCACCTGAATGGCGGGATCCTGCGCTTTCAGATAGCGCCCGATGCCGGAAAGCGTGCCGCCGGTGCCTACCGAGGCGACGAAAATATCGAGTTTGCCCTGGGTATCGCGCCAGATTTCCGGGCCGGTGGTCAGCTCATGCACGCGCGGGTTCGCCGGGTTCTGTAGCTGCTGAAGAAAATGCACGTCCGGCTCGGCTTCGGCTACCTGCGCCACCAGCCAGCGCGTGGCGGCGACAAAGTCGCCGTCGCTGGCCTCATAGTAGTCGGCGAAGCCCGGCACGGTGCTAAAGGGCACTACCTCTGCGCCGTAGGCCTGAATAATCTTGCTGCGCTCGATACTGACGAAATCGTTGATATAGACGCGAAAGCGATAGCCTTTAGCCGCCGCGATTGAGGCAACGCCGATGCCGGTGTTGCCGCTGGTGGTTTCGGCGATGATGTCACCCGGCTTGATAAGGCCGTCGCGCTCCGCCTGTTCAATCATCGCCAGCGCGATGCGATCCTTGACGCTGTGGTTAGGGTTAAAAAGCTCCAGCTTGCCGAGCAGTTCGGCGCGCACGCCGTGGCGCTCGCTAAAGCGCGACAGGCGCAGCAGCGGCGTTTGTCCAATCAGTTCAATTACGGAGTTATAGATAGATGCAGCCACAGGCGACTCCTCTTGAGAAAGCGTTACCATTTCACCGCGTTGCGCTGCCAGGCGAGCGTGCGGTCGCGAACCAGAAACAGCAGGGTGATCAGCGATGAGAAAAGCACCGCCATCACGATCAGCGCGGCATACATATTGGCGTAGGCCGCCCAGCCCTGCGCCCACTGCAAATACCAGCCCAGACCCGATTTGACGCCCATCATTTCCGCTGCCACCAGCACCGAAAAAGAGGCGCCTAACCCCATAAACAGCCCGACGAACAGATGCGGCAGCGAGGCGGGAACTGCGACGCGCAGCACCAGAAACAGTGACTTCGCGCCCAAGGTGCGCGCCACGTCGTAATAGCGGCTATCGACGCTGGCGACGCCCGACCAGGTGAGCACCGTGACCGGGAACCAGGTCGCCAGCGCAATCAGGAACACGGCGGCGGCGAAGCTGGAGGGGAAAAAGTAGAGCGACAAGGGCAGCAGCGCCGTCGAAGGCACCGGGCCGAGAAAGCGCAGGATCGGATGCACCCAGTAGCCCAGCCCGCGCGACCAGCCGATGGCGACGCCGGTGACGAAGCCGACAACGCTGCCGTAGAGAAAGCCGAACGCCAGCAGGCGCAGCGAGTTGAGCACGCTGTCGAGCAGGCGCGGCCAGTCGGTGGCGTAGGCCTCGATCAGCGCGCGCGGCGGGGCGAAGAAGGGCGCGGGCAGCAGCGCCAGCTTGGCGGTGACGTATTCCCACAGGCCAATCAGCAGCGCCAGCGCAATCAGCCAGCGGCCGCTGCGCTTCAGCGGCTGCCAGGCCTTCAGCGTGGGCGCGGCGCTGGAGCCGAGCACCAGCGCGCTGAGCAGCGTCGCCAGCGCGATAAACAGTTCATGCGTCTCGTTGACGAAGCGCGGCGCCGCGAAGCCCTGCGGCTTATCCGGCAGCGCGACCATCAGCGCCACCAGCGCCCACCACGCAAGCAGCGCGCCCCACAGCGCCGGTTCGAGGCGCCGCGACTCGGCGCGGCGGCGCAACGTCAGAATATCTGTGGCCATGCTGCTCTCCCTAACTCATCTTCATATGGTGATGCTGGCCGTTATCCGGCAGCAGATCGGGCACATAGTGATCGGCAAACTGCTGCGCGTCGGTGTCCGGGCGGATCACGTTGATTTTTTTCAGCTCGTTGACGTAGGTCGCCACTTCGCCGCGCAGCTGCGCCCCGGTGGAGTGGTGGCTGTGGGTATGCTCTTTCAGCATCGCGGCGATGGACTCAACCGGCACCGAGCCGGGCACGAATGGCTGAAAGATCTTCGCCGTCTCGTCCGGATGGTCGGCGGTCCACTGCTGCGCGTCGACGATCGCCTGGGTGATCGCCTGCGCGGTTTTGGGATCGTCGCGCACCAGCGAGCCGCGCAGTCCCAGCACGCAGCAGGTAAGATGGGCATATTCGCCGTTCAGGTTGTTGTCTACTTCTACCAGTCCGTGCTGCTGCTTGAGCAGCCAGCCCTGCGGATCGTCGGTTGCCAGCGCCTGCACTTCGCCTTTACGCAGCGCCTCGCCGAAGAGATCGGCGGGATACTGCAGCCAGTTCACCGCTTTATCGGGATCGATGCCCTGTTTCGCCAGCTGAATCGCAAAGAAGTTGCGGATTGGGCTCGCCTGGTCGGTCACCGCCACCGATTTGCCCACCAGATCTTTTACGCTGCGGATGTTGCTGTTTTCCGGCGTCAGCAGACGCATGCAGCCGCCGTGGGTGCCGACGGTGAGATCGACGTCGAATCCCTGCTCCAGCGGCTTGAGCCAGCGCAGCGCCATGCCGATGCCGCCATCCGCCTGACCGGTGGCGATTGCCTGCAGCAGCGCGTCGGTCGGGCCGCTGAAGTTTACCGGCTCGACGTTGAGGCCATATTTTTTAAAGAATCCCTGCTTCAGCGCCACCGAGATGGGCGACTGGCAGACCGCGGTTTGTCCCCAGGCGAGTTTGATGGTTTTCAGCGGCGGATCCTCCGCCAGCACGGAACCGGTGAATACCGGACTTAAGCCGATTCCCGCACCCAGCGTGGCGAGGCCGCGCAGTACGGTGCGTCGGCTCAGCGAGAGTGAATGTAATGCCATAGCGCCTGTCCCTTTTAGTGAATTACCTGGAAACTAACGCATGCGCCAGACGTCACCAAATAACAATCCCGCATGTGCTCATGCGATATTTCATTATGAAAATCGGGCAAACCTATTACCGCTATCGGCATATTTCATTCGCGAGGCGCGTGCTATTTATGAGCTATTAAGCGGACTTCGGAGAATATGTTATGACGACGCAAGCGGCAGGCGTAAATATCGATATTGAAAATGTCAGCCACCATTTTACGCTGGAAGGCAGCGATTTGCCGGTGCTGGAAAATATCAGCCTGCAGGTGCGGCCCGGGGAATTTGTGGCGCTGCTCGGGCCGTCCGGCTGCGGCAAATCGACGCTGCTGCGCCTGCTGGCCGGGCTTGAGCAGCCCGTCAGCGGCGTGCTGGCGGAAGAGGGGCGCGCCATCACCGCGCCGCATCCGTCGCGCGTGGTGGTGTTTCAGGATCCGACGCTCTATCCGTGGCGTACGGTGTACGACAACGTCGGGCTGGGGCTGCAGATCCGCGGCGAGAGCAAACAGGCGGCGCAGACCCGCATCGACGCTATGCTGCGTCGCGTCGGGCTGCAAGAGTTCGCGCGTGCCTGGCCGCATCAGCTCTCCGGCGGCATGGCGCAGCGCGCCGCGCTGGCGCGGGCGCTGGTCAACCATCCGCGCCTGCTGATCCTCGACGAGCCGCTCGGCAAGCTCGACTCGCTGACGCGCCTGCGTATGCAGCAGGAGATTGTCGATCTCTGGCAGGAGCAGAACTTCACCACGCTGATGGTGACGCACGATGTGGAGGAGGCGCTGGTGATGGCGAATCGCGTGGTGGTCTTTAGCTCGCGTCCGGCGCGGGTGCTGGACGTGATCGAAGTCGAGCAGGCCTATCCGCGCCGCCGCGACGATCCGGCGCTGGTGGCGCTGCGCAGCCGGGTGCTGGCGCTGCTGGGCGCGGAGCAGGCCGCCGCCTGACAAATGCCGCTTATTTCGTCAGGCGCGCCGCCATTTTCAGCGCGTTGTCAAAAATGGCGTCGGCGATCGCCGGCGGAATAGCCGCAGGCAGTTGCGCCCTGACGCGCGCCACGGCGGCGGGCAGCGCCTCGGCGAAAAAGGCGAGGATCTGCGCCATCCGTTCCCTGGAGAAGCGCACGCTTTCTGCCGTGGCGAGGAAATGGCGCGGAAAGATTTTATCGATTTCGCTTTTTTTGCCTTTCGATGCGGTCAGCCCCATCGCCAGCTTCAGCTCGCGGATATTGAGACCCGCGCCGCCCAGCACCGGATAAGCGGAAAGAATGTCGTAGAAAGGCGTCAGCCGGTAGCTGCCGCCGCGCTCGATATAGAGGGAAAAGTTTTTCGCATGTCCATCTGTGGCACCGATCAGCCACTGGAACACCTGAAACTTCATAAACTCGTCGCGATCCTCAAGCGCATTGCTGGATCCCATCAGCAGCGACATAATCGCCGCGATGCCTGGGCCGCCGTCAGACTCATATTTGGTTGCGGAGGCCAGGCCGAGGCTCTGGCAGATATCCTCCTGCGGCAGACGCAGCAGCCGGGTGCCGTCGGCGCTCCAGCGGCGATCGAATCGTCTGACCGCCAGCGCGCGCAGTCTGCCTGCCGTGATAATGCTGGCGTCGGGCACGCGGAAGCCCAGCTCGCGCGCCAGCGACAGGCAGACATACTCATTTTCCACGCTGTCGCGCATATCGAGGGTGGCGAAGGGCTGTTTAATTTCGCCGATCGGCAGCTTAATGATATGCGAGGTCGGCGTCGGGCCGTGGGGGATCGCCCAGCCGTCGGTGGTATGCAGCAGCGCGGTTTTCTCCTGCGCGCCCGCCACGGAGATGCGGAAGTCGCGCTCTTCCGGGATCATGCCCAGCGGAATATCGCTCTGGTAGGCCGAGAGGATTTTTTCCAGCCGCGCAGCGTCGAGCGTTTCATAACGCACCGCAAGATCGGGCGCGGCGGCCTCTTCGGGCAGCAGCATCACCGCGCCGACGCTGTCGCGGCCCACTTCCCGCAGCAGATCAAACGGCTGCATCGATTTCGCCCGATAGCGGTTGAGGATGCGCTCCCTGACGCGCGGATTGTCCGGCAGCAGGTTGTCGAAAAAGTTAATCACGCTGACCGAGGCGATAGCGGGGTACTGCAGCGGCAGCGAGAGCGACAGCGGCCGCGCCAGCGGATTGCTCAGCCAGCTCGGCTCATACTGAAAAAGATGCGCGCCGTTTTTTTGTCGCGTCAGGGTGCCAACGCGCTCGCCGTTCATCCAGGCGATAAGCCGATCCATTACCAGTCAAGCTCCTTGCCGTTCTGCGCTGATTTGCCCTGAATTACCAGCTCCTGCTCCAGCGACTGCAGGATCTTAAACAGCGTCGTCAGCGTGGTTTTGTCAGGATTGTTTTCAAAGTTCGACACCGTGGCCTGCTTGATGCCGACCCGGCGCGCCAGATCGCTCTGCGTCCAGCCGCGCTTCTGCCGTTCAAGCCGGATCAGCTGGGCCAGCTGTTTGGGGCTGTATATCATCGCCGCTCCTGATAAAAGGCGGGGATGCAGCTATCCCCGCCTGGGGGTAAACCAGAAAATATACCCACTAAAGGATAAAGTAAAGCGTATCCTTAGCTGGGGATAAATCAGCCGCCCCAGCGCTGCTGCAGATAGCGAACGGCGGGCTGCGTCTGCGGCTGATTAAGGTAGTTTTCCCGGAACAGAATGGTGCCGTCGATGCCCGGCGTGCTTTCGTTCAGATCGAGCTGCTTCTTCAGCTCCGGCACGCCGCCTTCTACCGTCCAGTCCGGCTCGGTACGCGACGGCTCGCCGACTTTATAGAGCGCGACGCCGATATAAAGGCGCGTATGGGTCGGCTTCACCACCTGCGCCCACCAGTGCGCCAGCACGTCGTAGCGCGCCGCCTGTCGCGCGAAGGGCCAGTAGAGCTGCGGCGCGATATAGTCCAGCAGCCCCTGCTGCACCCAGCGTCGGGTATCGGCAAAGGCTTCGTCGTAGGCGGCCGCGCCGCGCGTGTCAGAGCCCGCCGCATCGTGCGACAGATTACGCCAGACGCCCGCCGGACTGACGCCGAATTCGACCTGCGGTTTAATCTGCTTGATGGTGCGCGACACCTGCTCAATCAGCAGCTGGGTGTTGTGCCGCCGCCAGTCCGCTTTCGAGGCGAATCCCTGGCCGTATGTACGCCAGGTCTGCGCATCGTTTAGCGGCGAGTCCGCCGTTTCCGCATAAAAATAATCGTCGAACTGCACGCCGTCGACGGGATAGCGTCTGACCACTTCCGCTACGATGCTGGTGATCCAGTCACGCGCGTCCGGGATGCCGGGATCCAGCACCAGCCGATCGCCTGCGGTGCGGATCCAGTCGCGGTGCAGCACGTAGACGCTGGCGGGATGCAGCGACAGGGTGCGGTTAAGCGCCGCGAGGGTGGCGGGTTTAGTATTAACGGCCACCCGGTAGGGATTGAACCAGGCGTGCACTTTCATGCCGCGCTTGTGCGCCTCATCCAGCATAAACATCAGCGGATCGTAGCCGGGATCGGCGCCGATAGTGCCGGTCAGCATATCGGACCAGGGTAGAATATCGGAGCGCCAGAGCGCGGTGCCGTCCGGTTTGACCTGAAAAAAGACCGTGTTGATGCCGAGGCTTTTCAGCCTGTCGAGTTTGGCCGTCAGCGCCTGCTGCTGTAGCTGAATGCGCTGCGTCGCGCTGCTGACGTTGACCGAATTGACCGGCGGCCAGTCGAGACGAGAAACGGTGGCCAGCCAGACGCCACGTACCGGCTGCTGCGCGGCTGCCGGCGTGGTTTTTTGCGGCTGCGGTTGCGCGGCGGGAAAGGGCGTGACCAGCGATTTGGGCGGCTCGGAGGCGCAGCCAGCCAGCAGCAGCGCGACGGCGATTAGCAGTTTTTTGCGCGCCGCGCAGAAGGAGACGGTGGAATAACTAATGGTAAACTCCCTTTCATATCGCTAACTATCCGGAGAGCATCATTCTCTGGTTATCACGGCGTAAGTCAACCGCTTATCGGAATGCGTTGCCTTGAGGAAAAAGGGGAACAGCAACCTGCAGAGGAGCGGATAAGAGGGGAAGGTTGCATACGAGGTGAAGGATGTCTGTTCTGTGTCAGACGCGGTGCTTCGTCTTCTTTGCGTTATCAAGCCTGCAAAGGCCGCTGTGGGCGCGTACTGGCGATCAACACCAGGAGTGAGTGTCAGCTTACGAGGGCATACAGGCAAACATCAATCGGCACCTTAATAGAGGGGCCGTCCCGCTTCCTCAACGCTGATACTCGCGATCTGTTTTCCTGCAACCCTTTCGACCCGGGTCACAGGACATTGTTACTACCGAGCAAGCTGTTTACTTGCCTGCCTGCGTCATCTGCTGGGCGGCCTTCAGATGCTCTTCTACCACCGGCGTGTGCGCGTCAGCCAGGGTCTTCACATCGGGATTCTTAATCTTTTTGGCGTCACTCTGCAGTTTTGACAGCACCATCTTGTGGTCCATGGTGCCGGCATTGGTCATATACATCTTGTCAAAGGCGGCGCCGCTCTCTTTTTCCAGTTTCGCTGCCATGGTTTTGTGTTTGGCGTCCGGCTCCGTCGGCAGCGTCACGCCTTTTTGCTCGGCGACCGTCTGGACTTTGGTCAAGGCAGCACCGTGATCGTCGACCATCTTCTGCGCGTAGGCTTTCACTTCGCTACTTTGCGCTTTGCTCAGCGCAATTTTGGCGGCGGCGACTTCATTGATATTGGCCTGCGCCATATCCTTCAGCGCTTTTTCGTCGCCAGCGCTGAGCTTGCCGCCTGATGCGGTCTGGCCTGCGGCGCCGTTCTGCGCGGGGCTGGTTGGCGTCTGGGCATACACGCCAGCCGTGCTAAACATTGCGACTACTGCCGATGCGGTCAGCAGTGATTTCAGGGTTTTATTCTTTTGCATGTTGTTCTCCAGATGCTTATAGGGTGGCTGGCGTCAGGCTATTAACCCTGAGCAGCCTTGTAGAGAAATCAGAAGTGCATTGGTCAGTATAGTGGATTAATCATTTGAGGCAGCAGGGAGCAGGGAAGTGAGAGGTTGAGGAGCGCGACCCAGAGTTAATTGCTGTGATCAATCTTTCAATGTCTGGAGACGCCGGATATGCACTCAATATATTTACTTACTGAAGCCTGTAGATACTCGCGTTCCAGTAACCACTCCCCTGAGAACAATATTCTTTGAAACCCAGCGACCTCAGCTCTCTTGCAATTAGCCGATTCATCACTTCGTGTCCCATAAGAAGCACAGGGCCGTCGGATGCTTTTGCAAACGCCAGAAGAATATCCGCAGCCTGAATAGCGCGTTTCTTTGCTACTCCCACGCGTTCCACATTACGGGATATGCCGCATAACCACATGACGCGGAAAAAAGCAGCCCACACGGTGGGGGATAACCTGAAACCGGGCATGTGAAATACCGGCAGACCTGCTTCCCTGAAAGCCTCATCAATCACGTCCGGTTCATGCCCTAATGCTTTCAGAGAAGAAAGTGCTCTGGGAAGAGGACTACTTATGATTCGCGATGCGCTGAATGCTAAAGATTTACTGGACTCAGGCGGTAAATCTTCTCCTGTATCAGAAAGATCATATTCTGCAATCCAGTTGGACATTTCACGGCTGGTTACTTTCGCAGATCCTGTAAAAGCAGGCTTTCCATGACGCATTAAAATAATTTCCATACAGAGCTTCTTGTTTGTGATATTTTTCAGGTAGATAGACTAACGCGATAAAGACAGGATGCACCACTACCATATTCAGGGTTGACAATGATTGCTGAGATGATATGTCAGGTGAGAATCAATGTGTGAATAAGTAAATACGTTAATAGAGTCTTCACACTTCTCACCGTTTTGACGTCCGCTTTTCGCCCAAAGCGGACATTCGCTTATAGCTACACCTCAGTCCTGTCTCTCCATACAGAAATCCACTCTGTAAAGCTTATCAAACGCCTCACTCACCGATGAAAAGTGACGCTTTCGCCGAGAGGCGCTTTATTAATTCTGTACTGATTTGCAGGATGATCTCTGTCCGGATAGCCCAGCGAGATACCGAACAGTAACTTCAGCGACGGATCGATGCCCAGCTCTTTACGGATGGTTTCAGCATAAAAGCCCAGCATGGTCTGCGGAATGCCGCCTAAACCGTGAGCAGTAAGAGAGAGCAGAAGCGTCTGCGCATACATGCCTATGTCGCCAGCGACACGAACGTTATCGCCTACTTCCGGCATAAAAAGCAGCGCTACATGGGGTGCGCCAAAGAATTCGAGGTTTCGACGCGAGGCATCGCGACGCTGATTGAAGTCCTCACGTTTAACGCCAATAGCCTGATAATAAGCCGCCCCCTGCGCTTTAGATCGTTCATGGTAGACGCCATGAAAATCACGGGTGTCAAAACTGAAGTCTGGCGTTAACTCTCCTGCGTCATCCGCCGCGAGAATGGCGTTGCTCAGCGCATCCCGTTTTGAGCCTGAGACAATATGCGTTTGCCAGGGCTGAGTATTGCAGTTAGAAGGTGAGCGCTGCGCATCCTCTAACACCGAGCGGAGAATCTCTTCCGGAACCGGATGAGGAAGAAAATGGCGGACAGAATGGCGCTCACGCACCACATCTTTAAAAAGCATTAATGCAGACATAGGGTGTCTCCTTAAAAGTGCTAATCCTGGAAAAATCACACAGGCAAAATTTTACGTCTGGAAAAGTGGAATGGAATCGCCAAAAATAGATACTTGTTTTCCATATATGGAAAGTAAATATGGATTTTAACGCGACGAAATTGTTTATTGCGGTGGTGAGTGCTGGCAGCTTCTCTGCGGCGAGCGAAAGAACAGGCGTGCCCATCTCCACGCTAAGTCGAAAAATCAATGAGCTTGAGCAGGCATTAAAGGTGCAGCTGCTGGAGCGTTCACGGCAGGGGGTTAAACCCACGTATAAAGGGCAACAGTTCTTTGAACAGGCCCGACTGGGCGTTGAGCTGCTGGAAGATGCGCAAAAGTGCGTAACCTCGGTCCACAGGCTTCAGGGCAAACTGCGTCTCTCCGTCCCGCCTGATTTCACGCTATGGTGGGATCTCATCATCGAATTCCAGCAGCGTTATCCTGATATCACCGTATTTTGTCACGCCAGCGAAAGGTTGGTGGACTTGTTTGAGGATGGCGTCGACGTCGCGCTCAGAATGGGCAACCTGAATACGGATGATGTCATTGCAAAACCACTGATGACCATGGAAACGTTGTTTGTCGCCAGTCCCGAATTATTAGCACGTTACGGTACCCCCAAAACGCTGGCTGAAATGGCCCGTCTGCCAGTTGCCGCCTGGGAGAGCCTGAGTCATGGCTTTTTTGAATGGGAATCTGGTAGCGAAAAAGTGAAATATGAGCCGGTATTCTCTACTAATAATTCACAGGGCTTAATGCATTACGCGCTGAGCGGCAAGGGCATTGCTCAGCTGCTGGATTTTTCAGCCAGACCCTGGCTGGAGAAGGGGGAACTGGTGCAGCTTTTACCTGGTATAGCCACGCAGAAGCTTCCGCTACATCTTGTCTACGTCCGCCATAAACATCCTTCCGCGCTGGTGCGCGCCTATCTGGAGTTTTGCATAGAGTGGGTGGAAAAGCTCAGGTAGACCGATGACACCCCCTCTGCTGGCTGGCGAATCAAACGGGAATTCGCTCAGCCAGCTAACGCTTATTCTCTTACTTGAGGCGAAAGCGGGGCCGGGCGGCAGAGGGCGCAGAGGCGCGTCGAATTAGCCGGATACTCAGCCCTGCGCCCGTCGCGAGGCAGACGGCCATTGCCAGAAGAGCGACGATAAAGGCATGGGCGATATCCGCTCCGCTATTGCTGGTGCCCAATAGGCTGTAAAAAATGCCGCCGATCACGGCGACGCTCAGCGCCGTGCTGATCTGTAGCGCCGAGCTGGTTACGCCGGCAATCATACCTGAAAACGCTGGCGCAACCTGACCTGTCACCATCCGCACCAGCGTTGGCATCGCCAGCCCCTGGCCCAGACCGGTGGCAAAAAGGAGTAGCGCGAGCGGCAGCATGGCAGGAGGCGTGCCCGTCAGCGTATGGGCGATCAACCATGCCAGGCCCGCTAATCCTGAGGTCTCGAATCCCATCCCGATGGCGCTAAGGTAATTCCCGACAAAACGCCTCAGGTACGGCGTCAGTAATGGACCAATCAGAAAGCCGAGGCCAAAGGGCAGAAAAAGCGTACCCGCGGTCAGGGCGTTTAAGTGCAGCGCGCCCTGCAGATAAACAGAAAACAGCAGAAAGAACGCGCCGATAGAGTAAAACAGCAGCACGATCGCCAGTCCCTGGCCCAGACCAGGCGCGCGTAACACGGCGGGATCAAGCAGCGGCGAACCGCCATTCTGGCTAAGGCGCCGTTCATAACGCCATAACCACGCAGCCAGCAGCGGGAAAGCAATGAATAACAGCCAGGTCCACCAGGGCCATCCCGCCTCACGGCCTTCAATCAACGGCACAATCAGCGCGCTCAGCGTCAGGGTTGCCAGCAGCATACCGACGGGGTCGAGCCGCTGTGCCGATGGCGCCCGCGTTTCTTTAAGCAACGGCAGGCCAAAAAGCATGACCAGCAGCGCCACCGGCAGGTTAACGAGGAAAATTGCTCGCCACCCCAGGTGAAACAGGTCCGCTGAAATCAGGATGCCGCCCAACACCTGTCCGATTACGGAGGCCAGACCAAAGACGGCGCCATAAATACTCAGCGCTAAGGGCTTCTCCGCCTCCGGGAAAATGGCCTGCACGGACGCCAGCGCCTGGGGCGCCATAATGGCGGCTGTCGCGCCCTGCAATATGCGTCCGGTAATCAGCACCCACGGCGACCAGGCTAAGCCGCACAGCAGCGATGCGGCGGCAAAACCGATAAACCCCAGGAAAAACATCTTTCCTCGACCGTAAATATCGCCCAGGCGGCCGCCGGTAATGAGCGTTACCGCATATACGGCCGCATAGGAGGAAATGACCAGCTGTTCAGCCGAGGAAGAGGTGCCCAGGTTGCTCTGAATAGCAGGCAGCGCCACGTTAACGATAAAAAAATCGAGCGGCGGCAAAAAGGCTCCGACCAGCAGAATGATAAACATCGCCCAGCGACGCGGCTCGGCTTGCGTGAGGCTATGTGCCGACATAGAACACTCCTTTGGAACGGTCCCGGTAAGGGAGGTAGGGTGATGGCAGAATAGGGCGTTACGCCGTCAGGGCTCAGCGCATACCGCCGGAGGACAGGATCACCTCGCCGGTGATCCACCGCGCCTCGTCCGATGCGAGAAAAGAGACGATCGGCGCAACATCCTGCACCTGGCCAATGCGGCCGAGCGGCGTCTGCTCTTCATTCCACGTCTGAAAGTCCGAGTTCATCGCGCCGACGCTATGGCTGCCTTCCGTTTCAATCAGGCCAGGGTTTACCGCGTTGACGCGGATGCCGCGTGGACCAAGTTCCTTAGAAAGAACGCCGGTGATGGCGTCGATAGCGCCTTTGGCGCCGCTGTAGATGGCGCTCTCGGCAATAAAAACGCGGGTGACGAAGGAACTGATGTTAATGATGCTGCTGCCATTGCCGAGGTGCGGCGCGGCGGCGGCGGTCACTAACAGCGGTCCCAGAACATTGATGTCGAACTGTCTTCGATAGAGCGCCTCGGTGCTCTCTTCAATGCTGGCGAACTGATAAATGCCAGCGTTGTTCACCACAATGTCCAGGCGGCCGAAATGGTCGATGGCTGCGTTGACCAGCGTCTGGACCGCTGTCTGGCGGGTGACATCCGCCGCTACCGCCACGGCCCGTCCACCGGCGGCTTCAATATCGGCCACGACCTTATTGGCCCCGATTCTGTCTGAGGCGTAATTGACGATGACCTGCGCACCGTCAGCCGCGAGCTGACGGGCAATCGCTGCTCCGATACCTTTGGAGCCACCGGTAACAAGGGCAACTTTATCTTTTAATTTGTGCATGTTTTCAGCTTCCTGACAGGCCGCATAGGGCTATTGAGTGATGGAAGCTATGGTGATACCTACAAACTTGTTTGAGAACTGACAATTTTGTATATTCAACGTTCATTTTTGAACGGCGAGGCGGCGGCATGGAGTGGGGTGACGTTCAGGTATTTCTTGCAGTGATGCGCAACGGTTCTTTCGGCAAAGCGGCCCAGAGTCTGGGCGTGAGCCACCCAACGATCGGACGCCGCATAAAGGCGCTTGAGGATGAGGCGCAGCAGGCGCTATTTCGTCGGACAAAGGAGGGGCTGGTCCTCACTGACGCCGGTGACGGCGTGATGAAGCTGGCGGAAGCGATGGAGAACTCCGCGCTGGCGCTGGAACGTCGCCTGGCCGGGAATCATGACCGACTTGAAGGAATATTGCGCATATCGTCAGCAGAGTGGTTTGCTAACTATGTTCTGGCGCCGGTTCTCGGCGAACTGACGCGTCGTCATCCGGCGATTGTGCCGGAAGTCATCGCAAGTTTCCGCCTGCTCAATCTGTCGCGCCGCGACGCCGACATCGCGTTCCGCATCGTACCCTTTACCGATCCCGATATTGTCCAGCGTCGCCTGATGAGTATGCCGTACGCTCTCTATGGCACGCCTGAAAATGCGCAAAAAATGGTCGTCGATCCCGCGTCGGTGGGGCTAATCCTGATGAACACCGAGCAATCGCACTTTCCCGATGTCGCCTGGCTTCTCGAGCGTTTTCCACAGTCAAGACCCGCCTTTAAAAGCACCAGCCGGGCGATTCAGGCGCAAATGTGCCGGTGCGGCATGGGCGTTGCCGTATTGCCGCAACCTCTGGGCGATGCCACTCCCGGACTGCAGCGTATTGCCACTCCCGATCTGCCGCCATCAAGGGATATCTGGGTAGGCTACCATCAAGACCTCCGGCATATGGATCGCCTGCGCGCCATGCTCGATATCGCCGACAGTATGCTGGCTTTTAAAGAAAGTTAATTTGCTACAGCGTTACGCTTTTAATTTTTCATGCCTGCGTACGACCTCGTCAATAATTTTACGCATCACTTCTTCCATAAAAGTCACATCGAGACCTGAACTTTCCGCGAGCGCTTTCAATCTGGCTAGCTGCACCGCTTCCCTGTTTTTATCGCTTTCCGGCATATTATGCGCTGCCTTAAGCTCGCCGACTTTATGCGTGCACCGAAATCGCTCTGCCAGAATATAAATGAGTGCGGCATCAAGATTATCGATCGTTTGTCGATGCGATAATAGCGCTGCCTGATAATTATCAGTAGACATATATTTATCTCTCGCCATAAGTTTGAATAAAGGAAAGGGCGAACGCCTCGCTTGTTCACTCAGCAAAGAGGGTCAGGCGTATTTTTAGACAGGACTATTCCCCGTTAATCCACTTGTCGTTTGGCAATGATTTTACTTTTGCGGCTGTTTTTTATCGTCAGGGTGACGGCTGAGATCAGGAAATAGAAGACGCCGAAAGCCGCATAGGGTGCAACAGTCGTGACATCTAAAAGCTGGTCACTGCTGGCCTGCTTAAACATAAATATGCCCGCTAATGCAGATTGCGCGCCGCTTAAAATCATTGCCCACTGCCCGTTAGAGGTTTTCCAGCGACGGAGGGAAGCGGAAAGCTGCAGCACGCCAGAAAATATTGCCCATAAACCAAAGACTTTGATGGTGGCGTTTATACTTATGGAGAGCGCCCAGACAATAGCCAGTGCGACAATCATACTGACAATAAGGTTGAATTTCTGCGGCGGGTTTACCGCTAAACCTCCTGATTTTTGAGCATCGATATAATTAGCGAGTGCGTCCCAGGCAGGATAGAGAACCAGCAGAACGGCACCGATAACGGAATTCTCTTTCCCGAGAAGTACCGCAAGCGTAATCCAGATAACAGATACCGCAGCGCGCATATAATAGTAAGACTGAAGCCAATGGTTTTGCGAGTGATCGGATGTTAATTCTTTGCTTTGCATAATGATTCTCCAGATAGACAGGGGCTGTTACAGACAAAATAAACGTTGTTTGGTGCATAAAAGAATGACGAAATTAATCCTCTTCATTAAGGCTATGACCAGTCTGGCGACGACCTGAGCGGCCTAAAAGACGAACTCTGCGTATGCGCAAGGAATGGCCGTTAGAAAATCACACAGGCAACCGGACAAACTCGGGCGATACCCAAATAAACAGGTAGGCAAGCGGCAGCATCGCCATGGCAGGAAAATGCGGCTGAGCCGCAACCTGAATGCCTGCAACAGGCGTATTACACGCCAGGTTCAGTGCATCTGAATCATTGATGCGGCCAGGACATGCGTGAGAATGGGTATTTTGAATATGCGCAGAAGAATGTATTTCACAGGCTTCACTATCAGAGTGATTATCCCGACGACACTCTGCCAACGCTCTCTTGTGGGTCGTTGCTGAGTGACACTCGGCAGTTCTGGGAGGTAAGAGCATTTTTCTACTGGCAAGCAGCTGTGCAAGCAGGGTATCGGTGTCTAACCGATGCGATGAGATATTTTCTGACTGTTTTAGCTGCAAAGTTTCAATATTTAACGCATGGCGTTGTGAAGCTTTCACCTGGTTCTGCAAGAGGGTCTGGAAGCCAGATGCAACAGAATCGGGAGAGCGGTTTTTTATGCTGTCAACGTTCGACAATATTAAATTTACCGCTGCAGGCAGAGCACCAATACTGGTCATAAATAACTTCCCCATAATGGCAAGCGCGTATAAGCATAATTTCACCAGCATTATGCCTGTTGGTTTAAATCTTAGTCCTGCTACCTACTAGAAGGTAGGCTAAACAACAACGACAAATCCAGCTGCTTACACCCCTGTACAATGGGATTAAATGTTCAGAGCAGCTTTATTTTTTCTGTCTGCCAGCGAGAGGCAGAGCAGAGTGAAACGAGAGCAAAAACAAAGAGCCGCAGACGCCGCTTTTAAGCAGGCAGTAATGCGTTGGTTTTGATCAGCTTATTGATTGCCGGTTCGACAATGTGCAGGAACAGGTCAACGTTATCAAAGGCGCGCGCTGCGACCATCGCACCGTGTACCGTTGCCATAAAAGATTTTGCTTCCGTCGCTGCACTTTCGCGCAGGGTAAATACGCCGCTCTTTTCGCCCCTGTCCAGCACGGCAGTCAGCCATTCGGTAAGGTCAGTAAAATGCCCGCTGACCTCCTTCGCCACCTCTTCAGGTAAAACCGGTAATTCCACCGCCAGCATGACGCAAATGCAGAAGGGCGAATCGTTGTTTTTAATGCAGGTTGCCCAGTAATTCACATAGCCATTAATTTCGCCCAGTGCATCCCCGGCAAAGTGCTGGCTGGTTGCCGCCATTCCTGCCTGCGCCTGCTGACGATAATCACTGACTACCGCCTGTACTAAATCAGCTTTGTTTGGGAAGTGATGATGAATACTGGCTTTGCGAATCTGTACACGTTCGGCTATATCGGCGTAGCTAAAGCTTTTATAGCCGCCTGAGGTGAGCAGCATCCTGGCGTGATGCATGATTTCTGCGGCTTTCGGTGAACGTTCGGTATTCATGCACACTCCGATAATGAAGATAAAGTAACGGCAAAACAGAGAAGGGGCCTGAACCTGTTAACTGACAGCTAACATGTCAGGCACAGGGCTTCTTACGTGTGCGTCTACACAACAGGCCACATCGTCGTTCATGAATCTACTAGTAGGTAGGCTGGGGTGTCAACCGATATTCATCTAAACATCATCCACCGCACTTTTGCTCTGAAGCCAGGATTGCTGACAGTTGTCACAGAGAACGCGCCGTTGCAAAAGCCATGATCTCTCAGGCCGCTGCCGCAGATGCACCGCAACAGCCTGGAGAAGGACGTAATGGCTGTACTATCCCTTACCTCACAAATGAAAGCGTAGCGCCACGTTAAACCCCTGTTCCGCCGCCACGACAATCGCATCCGGCTCCTCGCGAAAGGGAATATCGCCCAGCAGCAGGCTCGCTTTTACTTTCGCCAGATCGTCGCTGCGGAAGCTGAGCGCGGACATACGCGCCGAGCCGTCATAATCCGCCGGCAGCGAGCCGAAGCGCGTCTGCGCATAGGCGGCGGAGGCGAAACGCACCTTCGCTTCGCCCGCCTTCAGCACGAAGGCGCCATCCTGACAGGCGAGGATGCGATCCGCGCCGAACAGGTGGCTGTAAACCTGAGCGGAGAGCGCCGGATCCTGCGCCACGATGACAAACTCGCTGATATTGCGCGCGCCGTTAGGATGCGTCTGCCAGGCAGCCTGCCACACCGCGTGCGGCGTATCGTGCTGGCAGAAAAAGCTGCGGCCGTTGGGGATCAGCGCCGGGCGCAGCCGCACGGTGCGGAAGTGCGCCTCGCTCGCTTCGCCGTCCGGCAGCGTCACCGGCCGGTGAAAGGCGGCGGGCGCGTCGCCGTCCAGATCCTGACGCTGCAGATGCAGCCAGGCGCTCTCCGCATCTTGCGTTTTCCATACCAGTCCGGTCAGGCCAGGCGGCGCCTGCCATAAATCTTTGCGCTGTTCGCCGCGGCCTGGCTCGTAGCCCAGCAGCTCCAGGTAGTTCTCGCCAAAAATCGCCAGGTGGTTGCTGGAGCCGAGCGTATGGTGGCCGCGTTCACTGAGCTGAAAGCCGAGCCGCCGGTAGAGCGCGCTCGCCTCGTCCAGCCTGTCCGCCACGTTAATGACCACATGATCCAGCACCGGTACGGGAACGGGAATCGCCATCTCCTTTCTCCTCTTTTTTGTCATGCGCTGGCCACGATATCCAGGGCGCGCGGCGCAAGCTGCGTAAAATAGTCCACCGCCGCTTCGAGCATGCCCTCATCGGGATCGAAACCCGGATGATGCAGCCCGAATGGGCTGGCGCTGCCGATGCTGACAAAGGCGCCCGGCACATGGTGCAGATAGAACGCGAAGTCTTCGCCGCCCATCTGCGGCGTGCCGCGCTCGGTGGCGAAGCCGCGCGCCTGCGCCAGATCCAGCGCAAAGTCGGCCCAGGCGGGCGTATTGACCAGCGCGGGCGGCCCGGCGATCCACTCCAGCTCCGCTTCCGCGCCGAAACCTGCGGCGATGCTGTCGATCAGCTGGCGCATGCGGTGTGGGATCGCCTCGCGAATCGCGTCGTTATGAGTGCGCACCGTGCCTTCCAGCTCGACGCTTTGCGGCAGCACGTTCCAGCTGTTGCCGGCGGTAAAGCGCGTCACGCTCAGCACCACCGCCTCCAGCGCGCTGAAGACGCGGCTCGGCAGAGTCTGCAGCGCAGTAACGATATGGCTGCCGATCACAATGGAATCGATGCCTTCATGCGGACGCGCGGCGTGCGCGCCCTTGCCGCGGATGCGGATGGTGAAGCGGTCAACGTTGGCGTAAAAGGCGCCGCCGCGCGTGCGCAGCGTGCCGAGCGGCAGATCCGGCGCGTTATGCATGCCGAAAATCGCCTGCACGCCCTCCAGCGCGCCGGCGTCGATCAGCTGCTGCGCGCCGTTAAAGGTCTCTTCCGCCGGCTGGAACAGAATGCGCACCCGGCCGGGCAACTGCTGCTCCTGCTGGCGCAGGCGGTGCGCGACGCCAAGCATTACCGATGTATGCAGGTCGTGCCCGCAGGCGTGCATCACGCCGGGCTGCTGCGACGTCCAGGGATGGTCGACAGCCTCATCAATCGGCAGCGCGTCGATATCGGCGCGCAGCGCAATTACGGGGTCGCCGTGGCCGATCTCCGCCACCACGCCGGTTTTCAGCGGCAGCGGCAGCAGACGAATATCGCCCTGCTGTAGCCAGCGCGTGATGCGCTCGGTGGTCTGAAATTCATGATTCGACAGCTCAGGATGCTGATGCAGCTCGCGCCGCCAGGCGATCAGTTGGTCAGTAGAAGACATGCTTATCCTTGTGCGTCAGAGGGCAAAAAAGGCTCGCCGAGCGTCAGCATCAGGCGGTTCGCCCAGGCGAAGAAGGCGGTTGACTGGATCAGGTCGAGCAGCGCCAGCGTATCCAGCCCCTGGTCGCGCAGCGCCTGAAGCTGATTCAGACGCAGGGCGGGCGGCGTGTCGGAGAGCGAGGCGGCGAAGTCGATCTCGGCGGCCCAGCGCGGCGACTGGCCGTGCGACAGCACCGCGCCGGGCGCGACGTTAAGCAGTTTCTGTACCGCATCGTTATCTTTCGAGAGCTGCGACGCCTTGCGCGCGTGCACCGAGGCGCAGTAGATGCAGCCGTTGATCTTGCTCGCCACCGTCGCAGCCAGTTCCCGTTCGGCGCGCGGCAGCCCGCCGGAGGTGTAGAAAATGCCTTTATCGGTCAGGGTGCGCTGCTCCAGCACCGGCTGGTTGCGCGCCAGCAGGCGGAAATAGTCGGAGTCGCTGTGGCCGAAGCGCGCCAGAATCGCCTGCTCGTCGGCGCTGAACTCCGCCAGCGGCTTCGCCGCCAGCCAGGGTTCCCAGCCAAGTTCTGCCTGGGTAAAGGCGGTCAGCGCCGTCTGGCCGCTGGCGGTCTGCGCGGCGCTGTGCCAGCGGCCCGCGACGGCGGCGTGCGCTGGACTGCCGCTCTCTTCGCCCTGCAGCAGGCGCAAACCGGCCAGCAGTCGGCTCTGAAAGCTGATAAAGCCGACCAGCTGCGCCAGCGTCACCACGCCGCGCTCGCTCCAGCCTGCATCGCGCAAGGCGTCAATGTGCGACGGCGCGGCGGCGATCGGCTCAACGGTCAGGCGCTGAGCAAAATCGCGCGCCTGCTGATGGCGCGCGTTGTCGCTCAGCGGCTGATACGTCGGATGGGCGGCGTAGTGGGCGCGCAGCCGTTCAGCGCCGTGCCATTCGGCCACCTGCGCCGCCAGCGCAAGGCGCTCGGCCAGCGGAAAATCGCTCTCCTGCTGGCTAAACAGCACCTCGTAGCTGCCCTGCGCGTGGCGGGTAGCGGCATCGCGCGTAGCCCGCGCCTGCGCCAGCGCGCTGGCGGGATCGATATCGGCCAGTTGCGCCAGTAGATCGTGAGAGTGAGTCATAGGGTCTCCTGAGAGGTGAGCGTGCGCAGCCAGGGCGCAAGCTGTTCGGCGATAAGTTCAATGGAGCGCAGCGTATCGGCGGGCGACGGCTCGACCGAGTGCACCTGAAAAGAGATATCGGTAACGCGCGGCAGCACGCTGTCCTGCGCCAGCGAGGCGCGCACCGTGACGGCGTCACCGACGTGGGCGTCGAACTGGGCGAAAAGGTCGTCCAGCGAATCGCCGCGCAGCGTGTGGCCGGCGGCGCGGTACTGCTGCGCCTGCTGACGGATGCCCGGCTCTGCGACGCGGCGCGCATAGCTGTCTGAATCGGCGATAAAGGCGGTGCGCGAAGCGAGAATGCGCGGGGCCACGCCGGCGGGCAGCGCGTCGAGGTAGGCGTCGATAATCGGGTTCTGTATCGCATCCAGCGGCAGCGCGGGATCCCTGGCCGGGCGCGGCTGGGTGCGCGACAGCATCAGCCCGTGTCCGGCCGCCCCGGCGCGCGCCGCGCCTTCGGCGGAAAAGGTGGCGATCCAGACGCGCTGCGCCAGCTGCGGCGCGGCGGGATAGAGATGATTGTCGGGATGCGCCAGCGAATCGCCACGCCAGGCGCCGAGCAGCTGATGCAGGTTATCGGCGAAGGCGGCGGCGCGCTGGTCGAAGGTCAGGCCGAACGGCAAAAAGGAGTCTGGCGTGCCGCCGGAACCCAGACCGATCTCCAGCCGTCCTTCAGCCAGCAGATCCAGCACCGCCGCATCCTCCGCTACGCGCAGGGCGTTCTCCATCGGCAGGGTGATAATCGCCGTGCCGAGGCGAATGGTGCGGGTGTGCGCGGCGACGTGCGCCAGAAACACCAGCGGTGCCGGCAGGCCGCCTTCCGCCTCGTGAAAATGGTGCTGGGCGATCCAGGCGCTGTCAAAGCCGAGCCGTTCAGCATGCTGGATCTGCTCGGTCGCCAGACGGTAGCGCTGCTGCGCAGGCATCTTGTCCAGCAGTCGGGTGAAAAAGCCAATGCGTCGCCTCATGCGGAAGCCCTCATTCGCGGAGTAAATTGGGGAATGGCGGCGATCAGTTCGCGGGTATAGGGGTGCTGCGGGGAGGCGAACAAGGTGACAACGTCACCGCTTTCCACCACTTCGCCTGCGCGCAATACCGTGACGCTGTCGGCCATATGGCGCACCGTCGCCAGATCGTGGGTGATAAACAGATAGGTGAGTCCTAACTCGTTTTGCAGCTGTTGCAGCAGCAGCAGGATCTGCGCCTGAACGGTCACATCGAGCGCCGAGGTCGCCTCGTCCAGCACCAGAATGTCGGGGTTGAGGATCAGCGCGCGAGCAAGTGCGACGCGCTGACGCTGGCCGCCGGAAAGCTCGCGCGCGCCGCGCGACAGCATCTCCGCAGGCAGCGCCACGCGCTCGGCGACCGCTTCAACCCGCCGCCGACGCTTAGCGGCGCCGAGCCGTTCGAAATTGCGCAGCGGCTCCTCAATGATCTGCAACAGCGTCTGGCGCGGATCGAGCGAGGCGAACGGGTTCTGATAAACGAACTGGATCTTACGTCGCAGCTGGCGCAGCGCTTCGCCGTGCAGGTCGCCGACGGGCGCGCCGTCCAGCGTCACGCTGCCGCTGTCCGCCCGTTCGAAGCCGAGCAGAATGCGCGCCAGCGTAGTTTTACCGGAGCCAGATTCGCCCACCAGCGCGTGGGTCGAGGCGCTCGCCACCTGAAAACTGACGTTATGCAGCGCCTGCAGCCGCCTGTTTTTGCCCAGCGCGAAGCTCTTGCCGATGGCGGTGGCGCTAATCGCAGGCGTCGCCAGCCGGTCGGGCGCGCGCCGTGCGACGCGATGCGGCGCCGCATCCCGCAACAGCTGGCGGGTATAAGGATGCTGCGGCGCGCCGACCAGCTGCGCGGCCGGCCCCGACTCCTGAATCTCGCCGTGGCGAAATACCATAATGCGATCCGCGCGCTCGGCCGCCAGCGCCAGATCGTGGGTAACGAACAGCACGGCGGTGCCGGACTCGCGGCGCAGCGCGTCGAGCAGATCGAGGATGCGCTTCTGCACCGTCACGTCGAGCGCGCTGGTGGGTTCGTCGGCGATAATCAGATCCGGGCTGAGCGCCAGCGCGATAGCGATCAGCACGCGCTGCTTCATGCCGCCCGACAGCTGGTGCGGATATTGATCGACGCGCTGCTGCGGATGGCTCAGGCCGACGCGCGTCAGCAGCTCCACCACGCGGCGGCGGCGCGCATCGCCACTGAGGTCGCTATGCAGGCGCAGGATCTCCTCAACCTGCGCGCCGACGGTTTGCACCGGATTGAGCGAATTGCCCGGATCCTGCGGCACCAGGCTGATGCGCACGCCGCGCAGCCGATCGAGCCGCTTCTGCGACCAGTCGGCGATATCTTCGCCGTTGAGGCGGATCTCGCCACCGTCGCGGCGGCCGTTCTCCGCCATCAGCCCGATAATGGCCTGTGCGGTGGTGGTTTTGCCGGAGCCCGATTCGCCCACCAGCGCCACCATTTCCCCAGCCCGGAGTTCAAAGCTGACGTCATGCACCACCTGACGCCACTGATGCCCGCTGCGATAGCTCAGGCTGAGATGTTTCACCGCCAGCAGCGGCGCGGATGCGCTCATCGGCGACCTCCTGCAATCTGAATGCTAATGCGATTGGCGGACAGCACCACGGCGATCACCAGCAGACCGGGGAAAGTGGTAAGCCACCATGCGGTAGAGAGATAGTTGCGGCCTTCGGCGATCAGCAGCCCCCATTCGGGCGCGGGCGGCGGCGTGCCGTAGCCGAGAAAGCTGAGCGTCGAGAGCGCGAGGATCGCCTGGCCGAACTGCAGCGCGGCGAAGGCGATCACCGGCGTCAGCGCGTTGGGCAAAATATGGCGGCGCAGCACGGCGAAAAAGGTGCCGCCGCTGCCGAAGGCCGCCTCGACGTAGTCGCTGTGGCGAATGCGCACCACTTCGCCGCGCGCCAGCCGGGCAAAGCTGGCGATTGACGCCACGCCTACCGCCAGCGCGGCGTGCAGCGTGCCGAAGCCGAGCAGGATCAATACGCTCAGCGACAGCAGCAGAGAAGGGATGGCGAGCAGCACGTCGACGGCGCGCATCATTAGCATCTCGGTTTTGCCGCCGCTGGCGCCCGCCAGCACGCCGAGCGCGGTGCCCGCCGTCAGCCCCATCGCCACGGCGATCAGCGCGGCGGAGAGCGACGCCGAGGCGCCGTACACCATACGCGCCCAGAGATCGCGTCCCAGCTGATCGGTGCCGAGCCAGTGCTCCGCCTGCGGCGCCAGACGCTGCGCCCCGGCAATGCCGTCGGTGGCGCTCCAGGCGGTAAAGAGCGCGGGCGCGAGTGCGGCGCCTATAGCCAGCAGGATCACCAGCCACGCCAGCCATAACCCTGGCTGCACGCGCAGCGCCCGGCGTCCGCTTAAGGCGCGACGCGCGGCGGCGTAGTCGACAAGGCTCACAGGGCACCTCCCGCCACGCGCTGCAGGCGCGGATCGAACTGCGGCATCAGCAGATCCACCAGCAGGTTGATCGCCACGAAGCCGAGCGCCGAGATCATCACTACCGCCTGCAGCACCGCGACATCCTGATTATTTACCGCCTGCTGCGTCAGCTGGCCGAGACCGCCGAGGCCGAACACCGTTTCGGTGATCAGCGCGCCGGCGATCAGCTCGCCCAGCAGCAGCCCGGCGATGGTCAGCACCGGCAGCATGGCGTTACGCAAGACGTGACGCCACAGCACGCGGCTTTCGCTCGCGCCTTTGGCGCGTGCCACCGCCACAAAGGGCTGCGTTGAAACCTCATCAATGCTGCGCAGCAGGATCTGCGCCAGCGGCGCGGAGATCGGCACTGCCACCGTGACGATGGGCAGTAGCAGCCCCTGCCACGGCGAGGGATTGATCACCGGTATCCAGCGCAGCTGAAAAGAGAAGATCTGGATCAGCGCAATGCCGAGCCAGAAGGTCGGAATAGAGATAAGCAGCGCGGGGACCGACTGCAGCAGCGAACGCAGGCCGCGCAGCGCGGGCTGACGCGACAGCGCCGCCAGCGCAAAGGCGAGCAGCGTCGCCAGCAGAAATCCGCACAGCGCCAGGCGCAGCGTGCCCGGCAGATTATCGGCGATCTGCGCGCTCACCGGCACGCCCGCCTGCACTGAAAAGCCGAAGTCGCCGCGCAGCATGGCAAACAGCGTATGCAGATACTGTTGCCACAGCGGGCTGTCCGCGCCGTAGGCGAGGCGCATCTCCGCTATTTGCTGCGGGCTCAGCCCCAAATCCGGGTTCTGAAATTTAATCAGCACCGCGTCGCCGGGCAGCACCTGCAGCAGCACAAAGGAGAGAGTAAAGGCCGCCCATAGCACCAGCAGCCCGCTACCCAGCCGTCGCAGCAAATAGTGTTGCATCATTTACCTCGCCTTAATGTTTTTCCAGCCAGGCGCCGTAGAACGCCGGGCGGCCAACCGCTTCAAAGCGCACCCCTTTCAGCCAGGGCGCGCCAGCAAACACCTGCGGCTCCTCGAAGATCGGAATGACGTAGGCGTTATCCAGCAGGTAGCGCTGCGCGTCGCCCGCTAGCTGCAGGCGCTTCGCCGGATCGACCTCGGCGGAGATCGCCAGCAGCAGCGCGTTGAGCTTGTCGTCGCGGAAGCTCTGCACCTTGTCGCTGGAGCCGCCTTTTTGCAGCAGCGCGTCGCGGTTGCTGGGATAGAACTGGCTTTTGATGACGTCGGGATCGGCGCGGCCCACTTCCGAGACGGTCAGCGGGGTTTTCAGCGGATCGAGGCTGTCGAGGGTTTTACTGCCCGCGTCGCCCGCTTTCACCGTCAGCGCCACGCCGACCTGACGCCACTGTTGGGCAATCAGCTGCAGCACCTCTTTGTTCTGCGGCTGCGGCAGCGATTCATAGATGGTCAGCGCCAGCGGCTTGCCTGCTTTGGCGCGGATGCCGTCGGCGCCGGCCTGCCAGCCCGCTTCGTCCAGCAGCTTTTTCGCCTGTTCCGGGTTGAATGTCAGCCTGTCGCTGAGATCGACAAAGCCCGCTGCGCTGGCGGCGATGACCGATTTAGCCTGCGGGTAGTTGGGCGAGAAGAGGGTATCGACTACCTGTTTCGCGTTGGTGGCGTGCAGCAGCGCCTGACGCACGCGCACGTCGCTTACCAGCGGGTTGTCGGGACGGAAGCTGATGCTGTCGTTGACGCCGCGCGTCGGCGCCGCATAGAGCGGGAAGTTCTGATCTTTCGCCTGCTTCTCGTCATAGGCCTGAACCTGGCGGATCACGTCCGCCTGGCCCGCCAGCAGCGCGCCGATGCGCACGCTGTCTTCCGGCGTGACGATGATTTTGATGCCGTCAAGATTGGCCGGTCCCTGCTGCTGGCCGTTTTTCGGCCCCCACTGATAGCCTTTACGCGCGATCAGGTCGACCTCGCGGCCCAGCTTCTCGTCGCTGACCACGAAGGGACCGGAGCCGATAATATGGCGCGCGTCGCCGAGCTGGTCGAAATTACGCGCCAGCGTACTGAGCGACACCAGACCAGAGCCGATGGTGGCGGTGCCCTGTAAAAAGCCGGGCGAGGGCTTTTTGAAATAGAACTTCACCGTCAGGGGATCGATCACTTCGCTGTGATCGTAGTTATTAATCACTTCAGAGACCGGCAGGCGCTGCGCTTTATTGCCCAGACCGTAGGTATCGAAGTTTTTCGCGACCGCGTTGGCGTCCAGCGGCGTGCCGTCGGAGAAGGTGACGCCGGGCCGCAGCTTAAAGGTATATTCGGTCTTATCCGTATTGCTGCTCCAGCTCTCGGCAATCCAGGGTTCGACCTGCAATGTTTCCGGGTTCTGCCAGGTGAGTTTATCGGTGATTTGATTAAGGATGCCGCCGTTGGGATAGAAGCCGCCCGCAGGCGGATAAAGATTGGTGTGCGCCTGCTGCTCAAGATAGATCAGCGTGCCGCCTTTTACCGGCGTCTCCGCCGCGTGAACGGTGATACTCCCTGCAAGCAGAGCAAATGCCAGCGCGCGCGGCAGTGGCGAAAAAGTGAAACGCGTCATGTGAATTCCTTTGTTATCAACTGCCTTAAAAGGCGGAATTCATCATCGGACGCGGCGCAGGCCAAATGAACCAACGAATTGCGCAAAGCTTATCTGAAAATAACAAATAAGGGCTTTGTCTGTTAAGCAGGAAGCCCTTAAATTGATGCGTGTTTAGTTAACGCTTTATAATAAGTGAAAAATGCTGCTGCCTTATTTGAAAAAAAGCGTGGCCATTTCAACGCCGCAGGCTCTCGCATATTTCGACAGGTTTTCAAAGCTGGCGGAAGTAATGTTTTTTTCCATTCGGGAAAGGGTTGATGGAGCAATTCCCATTCTGGCCGCTACATCTGCGCTGTTGAGTCCCGCATGACGACGCCACTCGGCCAGCAGCTCTTGCAAACGTTCTTTACGTAGTTCAGCCTCATAGGCCAGACGGAACTCGTCGCTTTGCATCAGGTTGGCTTTCATTTCAGCCAGAGTTTTATGCGCCATTGATCATCTCCTCAAGTCTGCGCCAGGCAAGTTCCATTTCCGCCAGCGGCGTTTTAGCCGTTTTCTTTATAAATATTCGTAAAACAAAGATTTTTTGACCGGTCTGATAAACCCATAACCCTCTGGCAATTTCACCGCCCATGGTACGGATTTCAAACAGGCCGTTGCCCAGAGGCTTGCAGTGCGGTTCTCTAAGAGAAAGCGGATTAGCTTCCAGTTTTTCCAGCAGACGCACCATTTTAGCCGCTATGACGCCGGGTAACGCTTCCAGCTCAGTTGCGGCTTCGCCGTGTAATTCTACGCTAAACACGCTCGCTCCTTGCAGTGAAAATGATAGCTAATAAGCTAACTTAGCTCAAATGCTAACTTTACCTTCCTGATTGCACCCATCCAACTGCGGGTCACGCAGATGCTGATGGTGTAATAGTTCGCGATATAACACCTCAAATACGATTTCTGCCGATACGTTTTTATTTTCTTCTTTTCAGGATGTTATTTCCGGAACGAAGCGCAAAAAATGAGAAATTATATTGATATAAAAACGGAGGCTGTCAGTTTTATTAATATTACGGGGTGCGCTATTCCATTGATATGCAGAATGTAAAAATGCATAGGACAATATGATGTTTTACGAATTATTAGCCTCGCTCCACACTGGGCCGCAACGGGATATAAGTGAGGAAGGGTGAATGTCATATCGTCTGAGTCTGTTAGATAAATCGCCGGTGCTCGCGGATGAGCCGGCCAGCAGCGCGTTACAGCGCACCTTGCAGCTGGCTCAACAGGCGGAGCGCTGGGGCTATCACCGTTTCTGGCTGGCCGAGCATCATAATACCGCGCAGCTGGCGAGTCCGTCGCCGGAGGTGCTGATCGCCTGGATTATCGCCCAGACGCAGCATATTCGCGTCGGCTCCGGCGGCGTGATGCTGCAGCACTACAGCCCTTATAAAGTGGCGGAAAACTTTAACCTGCTGGCGTCGCTGGCGCCGGGCCGTATCGACCTTGGCGTCGGCAAAGCGCCGGGCGGGCTGCCGCTGTCGACCCGCGCGCTGCAGGCGGGCGTGGACGGGCAGGCAAAAGGCAGCTTCGCCGAGCAGCTGAAGCAGCTGGGTCAGTGGCTCGACGCGCCGCAGCGCGAGGCTGACGACGAAGAGGCGCTGCACGCCACGCCGCTGCCGCCGCGTCCGGCTAACCGTTTTCTGCTGGGCGCCAGCGAAGAGAGCGCCACCCTCGCCGCGCAGCAGGGCTGGCAGCTGGTGTTCGCCGCTCATCTCAACGGCGACCGCCAGCTGATGGAGAACACCCTTGGCACCTATCATCGTCTTAGCGGCCAGCGCGCGCTTGTCGCGGTACAGGTGGTGGTGGCCGACTCGCCGGCAGAGGCGGATCTGCTGGTCAACGGCCTGCGCCACTTTCACGTCAGGGTCAACGGCGGCCAGGGCGTCAATGTCGCCAGTCTTGAGCAGGCGGAGCGATACGTGCGTCAGGGCGGCTTTAGCGACTACGTTATCGAGCCGCGCACGCCGTCGCTGCTGAAAGGCACCGCCGCGCAGGTGCATGCCCAGCTGGATGCGCTGCAGCAGCACTACGCCGTCGACGAATTTATTATCGACACGCCGATTGCCGAACCGAAAGCGCGCGTCCGCTCGCTGGAACTGCTGGCGACGCACCATCTGGTCGCGGCCTGACCCTGGCGGAGAGAACCATGAGCACATTCGATTCCCAGCTGCTTGCGTGGCGTCGCGAGCTGCATACCTGGCCGGAGCTGTCCGGCCATGAAGAGGCGACCACCGCGCGGCTGCGCGCATGGTTGCAGGCGGCGGATATTGCGCTGCTGGACTATCCGCTAAAAACCGGGCTGGTGGCGGAGATCGGTCAGGGCGAATCGCTGATCGCCCTGCGCGCTGATATTGACGCGCTGCCGGTGCATGAAGCGAGCGGCCTGGCCTTTCATTCGCGCCATCCCGGCGTGATGCACGCCTGCGGTCACGACGTGCACAGCGCGGTGATGCTGGGCGCGGCGCTGCTGCTGAAGCAGCATGAAGCGCAGCTCAAGGGTCGCGTGCGTATTCTGTTTCAGCCCGCAGAAGAGATTGCCGCCGGCGCGCGGCAGTTTATCGACGCCGGGGTGCTGGAAGGGGTGCAGGCGATCTTCGGCATGCACAACGAGCCGGGACTGCCGACCGGTGCGTTCGCCACGCGCGGCGGCGCGTTCTACGCCAACGCCGACAAGTTTATTATCCGCGTCAGCGGCAAAGGGGCGCACGCGGCGCATCCCGAAGAGGGCGTCGACGCGATAGTCGCCGCCAGCCAGATTATTCAGGGGCTGCAAAGCCTGACCAGCCGCAGCTTCAATACCCTCGACAGCCTGGTGCTGAGCGTCACGCGCATCGACGCGGGCAAAACCTGGAACGTGCTGCCCGGCAGCGTGGAATTCGGCGGCACCGCGCGCACTCACGACCTCGAGGTGCGCGCCGGACTGGAGGCGCGCGTGCGGGCGCTGGTGACTCATTTCGCCGAGGCGGCGGGCGCGCAGGCGACGCTGAGCTGGCATGCTGGTCCGCCGGTGCTGGTCAACGATCCTGAATGGGCGCGCTTTTCCAGTGAGATTGCCGAGCAGGCGGGCTACCGCGTGCAGACGGCCGATTTGCACCTCGGCGGCGAAGATTTCGCTTTTTATCTCCAGCAGACGCCCGGCGCCTTCGTCAGCATCGGCAGCGCCAGCCCGTTCGGTCTGCATCACTCCGCTTTTAATCCCGACGAGGCGCTGATCGCGCCCGCCGCCCGCTACTTCGCGCAGCTGGCGCAGCACGCGCTGCAGCGGCTCAGCGCGCGATGTTGCGACGCCATTCTGACCTGATCCCCTGAACTGAACGGCGTTCGCGCGTGCCGATGCGCCGCGCGAGCTGCATCGCTGCATCAAAAACAGAGAGAACATCATGACCACGAGAGAGCTTCGACTGGGCACCATCCTGCATGGCGCCTCCGGCAATATGTCCGCATGGCGTCATCCCGCCGCGCAGGCGGACGCCAGCATCAGCTTCGACTATGCGAAACGCATCGCGCGCAAAGCGGAAGAGGGCAAACTCGATTTCCTGTTTGTCGCCGACGGCCTTTATATCAATGAAAAATCGATTCCCCACTTTCTCAACCGCTTCGAGCCGCTGACGCTGCTGTCGGCGCTGGCGGGCGTTACCGAACATCTTGGGCTGGTGGGCACGGTATCCACCTCCTACAGCGAGCCGTTTATTACCGCGCGCCAGTTCGCCAGCCTCGATCACCTGAGCGGCGGCCGCGCCGGCTGGAACGTGGTGACCTCGCCGCTGGAAGGCTCGGCAAAAAACTTTTCCCGCAGGCAGCATCCGGAACATGCGCTGCGCTACCGCATCGCCGACGAGTATCTCACCGTGGTGAAGGGGCTGTGGGATTCATGGGAAGAGGGCGCCTTCGTGCGCGATAAGGCGAGCGGAAAGTTTTTCGAGCCGGGCAAGCTGCACGCCATCGACCACCATGGCGATTTTTTTCAGGTGGCCGGGCCGCTGAATATTCAGCGCACGCCGCAGGGCCGTCCCATCCTCTTCCAGGCGGGCGCCTCCGAAGATGGCAAAAAGCTGGCGGCGCGCCATGCCGATGCGATTTTCACCCATCAGCCGACGCTGGAAGAGGCGCAGGCGTTTTACCGCGACGTGAAGCGCCAGCTGGTGGAAAACGGCCGCCAGCCGGAAGATCTGCATATCTTCCAGGGCGTCAGCGTGATCGTCGGCGACAGCGCCGAGGATGTCGAGCAGCAGTATCAAACCACCGCCGCGCTGGTGTCGATCCAGGACGCGCTGAACTATCTGGGCCGCTTCTTCGATCACCACGACTTCTCGCAGTATCCGCTGGATGCGCCTTTCCCCGAGCTGGGTGATATCGGCCAGAACAGCTTCCGCAGCACCACCGACGAAATCAAACGCAAGGCGCGCGAGCACGGCCATACGCTGCGCCAGGCGGCGCTGGAAGCCGCAACGCCGCGTCCGCTGTTTCACGGCACACCGGAACAGGTGGCGGACGGCCTGCAGCAGTGGTTCGAAAACTTCGCCACCGACGGCTTTATCATTCAGGGCGGCACGCCCGACACCTTCGAGCGCTTCGTCGATCGCGTGGTGCCGGTGTTGCAGGCGCGCGGCCTGACGCGACGCGACTACCCCGGCACCACCCTGCGCGCCAGCTTTGGCCTGAAGGAACCGGCTAACCAGTTCTCACAACAATAAGAGCACCTTCGCTATGCAGAATAATAAAACCCTTATCGCCCTGCTGTTGCTGGCCACGTCCGGCGGCGTGTATGCCGAAGGCACTAACGTCGATTACAACGGCCAGCGCGTCAGCCTTGAAGCCAATAAAGCGCCGATTAATACCGCGAAGAATGACCAGGCGGTAGCGCAGCTGCCGGCCGGCCATCACTTTGTGGTGCCGGGCGCGTTTACCGTGGCGGTCGCCGCGCAGAACTCGCCGCCGCTGACGGTCTTCTCCGACGACAACAAGACCCTGCTCGGCAGCGAAGTAGATATCGCCCGGCTGGTGGCCGACAGCCTCGGCCTGAAGCTCAACGTGGTGCCGACCTCGTGGGAAGACTGGCCGCTCGGCGTCGCCTCGGGTAAATATGATGCGGCTATCTCCAACGTTACCGTCACCCGAGAGCGTAAAGAGAAGTTCGATTTCGCCACCTATCGCCGCGACACGCTCGGCTTCTACGTGAAGGCCGACAGCAAGATTAAAGCGATCGCGAAGCCGGAGGATATCGCCGGACTGCGCATTATCGTCGGCTCCGGCACCAATCAGGAGGCGGTGCTGCTCGCCTGGGATAAAGCCAATCAGGCGAAGGGGCTGAAGCCGTTCACGCCGATCTATACCAAAGATGACGCTACCCAGACGCTGGCGCTGCAGTCGGGCCGCGCCGACGCCTACTTCGGGCCGAACGTGATCGGCGCGTGGAAAGCGGCGCTGACCGGCAAAACCCGCCTGGTGGGGAGCTTCGACGGCGGCTGGCCGAAAGTAGCGCACATCGCGGTGACGGTGAAAAAAGGCAGCGGGCTGGCCGAGCCGATCAATACCGCGCTGAACGGCGTGATCCAGAACGGCGACTACCTTAAGGTGCTGAACCGCTGGGGCGAAGGCGTAGAGAAGATCGATCGTTCCGAAATTAACCCGCCGGGCTTGGGCGACTGAGAGGTGAACCATGAGCCAGCAACATTTTCGCGACGTGTCGCCGGAAGCGCCTGAGCTGCAGCCGATCCTGAGCGGACTCTTCGCCTTTTACGCCTCGCGCTACGGCGACTTCTTCCGCAACAACCAGGAAGTCGAAAAGACCGAATGGTATCTGCCGCCGCGCGGCCTGTTTATCGTGCTGGAGCGCGACGGCGAGATTATCGCCATGGGCGCCTATAAGCCTTTTGACGAGGAGACCGCCGAGCTGAAGCGCATCTGGACGCGCGGCGATCTGCGGCGTCAGGGGCTGGCGCTGTTAGTGGTGCAGGAGCTGGAGCGGCGCGCGCTGCGCGCTGGCTACCGGCGACTCTATCTCACCACCGGTTTTCGCCAGCCGGAAGCGGTGCGTCTCTACAGCAGCTTCGGCTATCAGCCGCAGTTCGACCTGAGCGGCGATCTGGAACGCTACGGGCAGCCGCCCCATGACGGCCGTCTGCGTTTTACCAAAGTGATCGACGTTAACCGCGTCGCGCAGGCGAGTTAAGGAGGCAAAATGAGCAGGGAACATCAACAGTTGAAAGTCGTGCCGGCGCGCTATCCGGCCCGCACTATCGGGGCGATCGGCGCCCTGTTTATTCTGGCGGGCGTGGTGGAGTCGGTGGCGCTGAACCCGCGCTGGGAGTGGGGCGTCTTCGCCCGCTGGTTTTTCGATCCGGTGATCCTGCACGGCCTGGGGCAGACGCTGCTGCTGACGCTGCTCGGCACCGTTTTCAGCCTGATTTTCGGCGGCCTGCTGGCGCTGGCGCGCCTCTCGTCGTCGTGGCTGCTCAGCAGTCTCGCCTGGGGCTATATCTGGCTGTTCCGCTCGCTGCCGCTGATTGTGGTGCTGATTATTCTCTATAACTTCTCTTATCTCTACGACACGCTCTCGTTTGGCGTACCCTTTACCGCGCTCGCCTGGGGCCATTTCCAGACCATCAACGTGCTGGGGCAGTTTCCGGCGGCGGTGATCGGCCTGACGCTGGTGCAGGCGGCCTACAGCGCGGAGATAATTCGCGGCGGCTTCCTCGGCGTCGATCACGGGCAGATGGAGGCGGCGTCGGCGCTCGGCCTCTCCGCGACGCGCCGGACCTTTCGCATTATTCTGCCGCAGGCGCTGCGCGCCATTATTCCCACCGCTTTTAACGAGGTCATCAGCCTCGCCAAAGGCACGTCGGTGGTTTACGTGCTGGCGATGCCGGAGCTGTTTTACACCATCCAGATGATCTACAACCGCAACCAGGAGGTGATTCCGCTGCTGATGGTGGGCGCGGCCTGGTATCTGATTATCACCACGGTGCTGTCGGCGATTCAGCACGGCGTCGAACGCTGGCTGGCGCGCAGCGTCACCCGCGATGCACAACCTTCGCGCTGGCGCCAGTGGCGCAGCCGCCTGAATCCCGTTGCCGCAAATGAGGAGATTAGCCATGTCCGAAGCCATTGATTACCGGCAGGCGCACGCCACCGGCGCCATCAGCATAACCGGCGTCAGCAAAAGCTACGGCCGCCATAAAGCGCTGGACGACGTCTCGCTGGAGCTGGATCCCGGCTCGGTGACGGTGATTGTCGGGCCGTCCGGCTCCGGCAAGTCGACCCTGCTGCGCACGCTGAATCATCTGGAGCGCGTCGATGAGGGCTTTATTCAGATCGACGGCGACTATATCGGCTACCAGCGGCGCGGCGACAAGCTCTATGAGCTGAAAGAGAAGGCGATTTTGCGCCAGCGCGTCAACGTCGGCTACGTGTTCCAGAACTTCAATCTCTTTCCGCATCTCACCGTGCTGGAAAATCTGATCGAGGCGCCCATCGCTCATCGCCAGCTGTCGAAGCGCGACGCGGTTGCGCGCGCCGGGGAGCTGCTCGATATTGTCGGGCTGCGCCATAAGGCTGACGCCTGGCCGCGTCATTTATCTGGCGGCCAGCAGCAGCGCATCGCCATTGCGCGCGCCCTGATGCTGAACCCGCGCGTGATGCTGTTCGACGAGCCTACCTCGGCGCTCGATCCGGAGCTGGTGGGCGAAGTGCTCGACGTGATTAAAAAGCTGGCGCGTTCGGGCACCACGCTGGTGATTGTGACGCACGAGATCGGCTTCGCGCGTGAAGTGGCGGATAACGTGGTGTTTATGGTGGATGGCAAAATTGTCGAGCAGGGCAGCGCGACCCAGGTGCTGAGCAATCCGCGCCATGAACGCACGTGTCGCTTCCTTGCGCGCGTGCTGTAGGAAAAAGATGATGAGAGCCTCGTTACTTGTCCTGCTGCTGGCCGGCGCGCTGCCGCCTGCGCTGGCGGCCACCCTCGACGTTACGCAGAATGAGACGCCGATAGCGGCTCCGGCCAATCCGCAGGCGATCGGCAAGATCCCGCCGGGTTTCCATTTTGTCGAGCCAGGCTATCTGACGGTGGCCACCGCCAATACCAACTCGCCGCCGCTGGGGCTGCTGGCGTCCGATAATAAAACGCGTATCGGCAGCGACGCCGATTTTGCGCGGCTGCTGGCGGATAGCCTCGGGCTGAAGCTGCATCTGGTGCCCGCCTCCTGGGAGGACTGGCCTCTCGGCGTGACCGCCGGACGCTATGATGTGGCGATGTTCAATATCGCGGTGACGGAAGAGCGCAAGAAGAAGTTCGACTTCGCTACCTACCGCGCCGACGGCCATGCGTTTCTGGTGAAGGCGAGCAGTCCCATTAACAGTGTCACTAAGGCGGAGGATATTGCGGGGCTGCGCATTATCGTCGGCTCCGGCACTAATCAGGAGCGCATCCTGCTCGGCTGGGACGAGCAGAACCGCGCGAAAGGATTAAAGCCGGTGACGCCGGTCTATCTCACCGACGAGGCGGCGGCGACGCTGACGCTGCTCTCGGGACGCGCCGACGCGCTGTTCGGCCCGCAGTCGATGGCGGCCTGGAAGGTGGCGTCGCGCGGCGATACGAAGATTGTCGGCTACGGCCCGGTGCGATCCTGGGTGGCGGTCACCACGAAGAAAGGCAACGGTCTGGCGGAGGCGTTGCAGAGCGCGGTAAACGGCACTATCGCGGGCGGAGAGTATCAGCAGGTGCTGAATCGCTGGGGCGAGCAGAATGAGGCGATTGCGGCATCGGCGGTGAATCCGCCGGGGATCGTTTACTGAAACAGGAGCGGCGCTGCCCTGAGCCTCTGCCGGGGAAAAAGCCGCCTGACAGGCGGCTTATCATAAAAGTGCTTATCATTCAGGGATTACGATATTCTTCGTAGGTCCGCGGTGCGGGATCGCCTTCTTTACGATACAGGTTATCGGCGGCCTGGCGCTCTTTAACGTATACCAGGGTTTCCTGCAACTGCCGTTGCTCTTCGACCGGCATGGTATTAATGACCTCGCTGTTGATGGACGCCTGAATTTTATCGAAAATTTCTATAGCAAACCCCAGGAACTCACTGTCGGTGAGGATCTCGTTCCGATAAAGTTCGCAGAGCGTTTTCTGCTTATCTAACTCTTTTTTAAGATCCTCGACCTGTTTGTTACAGGCATCCAGCTGTGCTGACTCTGAAGCATTCGAAGCCATATTAAACATCCTTTTTGATTAGAGGTTTTTAATTAAAAAGCAGCTTAGTGTAATCCCGATACGGTATGAATAACAGGCGGCGGAGGTATAAATCGACTGGTGTTTGTACGTTAATTATCGCTCGATATTGATGCAATATTCTGGCATATGCGCGGAAATTGGGTTTTATATCCTGTTTTTTCGCTACTTTATAGCACCTTCCTCATCTGCTTAATAAGCGCTTCAGAAAACCCTGATGCTAAATTTATTATTAGTATGGTTAAAGTTTTCGCGGCCTTAAGGCGGAGATCGTTTGCCGATACATGCGCTCCTCTGCCTCGTTAAACATCATCGGCGCTTGATCCGCACGCCTGCTTTTTATGCGCCTCAGTAGCAGGCTTTCAGAATAATGTTATGTGCATTGTCTGCTTCAGATCATAGGATGCTCTTTTGACAGGGAGATAAGCGATGAAGAATGTCGTACTGAGTATGCTTGCTAAAATTTCTCAGATTGATGCAAGCACAAAACAGCTCACAGCACGCGTTGAGGCGCAGTCTCTACTGATCAGCGCGCTTGTTCTTGCCGTCAGCAAACAGGGCGGAGTAACTGAGATGATTGAGGGCGCAAATAAGGCTATCAATACCGTCATCGCCTCTGCTGACTCAAATGAGATGCTCAAATCGGATGCCGCACTGCTTTTAAGCGAATTACAGGATCTGCTCACTATTTCCCGGGCAGTGGATAGCGCAAGCGAAGAAATCGATCATGAAGGGCTTAATGAGCTCACAGGCGTAGCGCCCGCGGTAGAAAAAAAGCTGTCGGATAAACTTTAGCGCTTCTCTAACGGCCCGTGATCAACGGGCCGCATGCTACTGGCTCAGACGATATTAACGTGAACAAATTACCTGAGGGAGCGGATACCTTTTATCAGGCCGCCATTTTGCGGCACTGCTCGGCACAGTGTCGGCACGATTTGGCGCACGCCTGGCAATGATCGTGCTTGCCGCATTCGTCGCCGCACTGCTGGCAAATATCTGCACAGAGCTTGCACAGCGTTTTGGCTGATTCGCTGTTGAGCGCCATAAATTGCGCAGCCGCACGACAAATACTGGCGCATTGCATATCCATCCTGATGCAGTTTCGCATCATATCCAGGTTTTCTTCTTCAAGACAGGACGCTGCGCAGTGATCGCAGGCGGCTGCGCACAGATAACAGGCTTCAATGCACTTTTGCCAGGGATTTAACATATTTCCTCCTTAACAGAACGTGTTTATTAAGCCTGGAAAAGAAATCTGATTATGCAAAGCGGAAATAAGTTAATCACTTTTTCATCGCTGACTTTGCGGCTGTTCTGGCAGTTAGCGCCAGAAGCGTGAGCCAGCATAGAGACCCTTGATACAGCCGCACACCGCCTGACGACTGGCCGATGCTGGTAAAAGTGCCAGGCTTAGCCCATGCTAAATCAAACTTGATGGAGTCTCCCAATGGGCCGAGTTAAGATTCGGTGCCCAGCTTGTGGAGAGCGCCGCTTTCAGTTCACCCTTAAAAACGATGCAAAGAAGACGCCTCATGGCGCCGTCTGTCTGCGCTGCGGCAGACCAGTGAAAAGCGACAGCCTTTTTCAACTTTGTCTGGTTCCTCCACGCATTTTTCGATAATGCATGAAGCATATTCAACTATGATAACAAGCAGGTAAGATTTCTTTCTAAAAACATAATAAGTTTATAGGCTTGCAATGAAAATCCGCTTTCTGTCAGCCAATGAGCACAAGCTGACCGAGGTACGCAAAATCCTCGAACCGGTAGGCGTCGACGTCCTGCCTATCTCGCGCCGCATCGACGAAATCCAGACGGAAAACGAAATTGCGCTGGTACGCGATAAGCTGACCAAGGCGTTTTCCATTATCGGCCGCCCGCTGTTTGTCGAACATACCGGTCTCTATCTCGACGGGCTAAATGGCCTGCCTGCCGGGCTGACTCGCATCTTCTGGAACCGGCTGGAGGCGGAGCGTTTCGCCAAGCTGGTGCAGGGGCTCGACAGCCAGGCGGTGACGGCGAAAACCGTGCTGGGCTACTGCGACGGACGCAAAATGTACCAGTTCCATGGTGAAGTGCGCGGCACCATCGCCGCCAGGCCTGCCGGACCGCGCGAGTTCCAATGGGACTGCGTTTTTATCCCGGAAGGCCATAGCCAGACTTTCGCCGAGATGGGCGAGCTGAAAAATGAGATCTCCATGCGTAAGCTGGCGCTCGATCGCTTTGCCGAATTTCTGAAAACCGCTCGAGGAGTGGCATGAAACCTGAACTGAAACGCGCCTATGACTCCGGCAAGCTCATCCTCTTTGCTGGCGCGGGCATTTCGCGCAATCTGGGATTGCCGGAGTGGCATGAGCTGATCGCCCATCTGGCGAACGAGCTGGGCTACGATCCGAAAATCTTCAACACCTATGGCACCCATCTTTCGCTGGCGGAGTACTACAAACAGAAGAAAGGGTCGCTGGGGCCGCTGCGCAGCTGGATGGATCGCGAGTGGCATCGCCCGGACATTGATGTCCGATCGTCAGAAATTCATACCATGATTACGCAGGGCAACTTTAGCCGCATCTACACCACCAATTACGATCGCTGGCTGGAAGCGGCGCACGAGGCGCACGGCGTGCCCTACAGCAAAGTCGCCAACGCGGCGGATTTGGTGGCGCTCACCGAGGACAAGCGGCACATCATCAAACTGCACGGCGATTTCGACGACGATACCTCAATCGTGCTGGATGAGAGCAGCTATTTTGAGCGTCTCTATTTCGACTCGCCGCTCGATATCAAACTTACCCATGACGTGATGGGCAATTCGGTGCTGTTCGTCGGCTACAGCATCAGCGATTTCAATATCCGTCTGCTGTTCTATCGCCTGACGAAAATGTGGGGCAGAACCGGCCTGGCGACCGCGCGGCCGAAGTCTTATCTCTTCACCAACCGCAATAATCCGGTGGCGCGCGAAGTGCTGGGGCAGTGGGGAATCGAAATGATCGTCTCAGAAGAGGATGACCCGCGCAAAGCGCTGGCTGACTTCCTTACTGATCTGATTTCATAAGGAAAATTCCGCCTTCACCTGGCGTAGCGATAGCGTTGAAAAAAGGATGCAATCCGGCTGCATGAGGGATATACTGTATATATTAACAGTATCGGAGAGGCAAAAATGGCTGTCGAAATTAAATACGTAGTCGTCAAGAAGGGTGAAGAGAAAATGACGTTTGCCAGCAAAAAAGAGGCGGATGCCTACGACAAGATGCTCGACATGGCGGAGGCCTTTACCGACTGGTTAGCGCAGCATCAGCCCGATATGGATGAGTCTCAGGCGGAAACGCTCGGCCTGCTGCTCGCAGAGCAGAAAGACGCGATTCAGCATATCCTGCGCACCAGCAAACTTCCTGATGCGGCTGACGCGACGAAAAGCGTTCGCGCTGCAGAGAGCGCGGATGAAAGCGCCGAAGGCGACGTCGCTCAAACGAAGAAGGTGCGCGCCGTTAAGGCCGCTTAAGTTCAGCTTGATAGTAAAGACGCGCCGCAGCGCTTTTGCCTGCGGCGCGTTTTCGTATGCGGGAAGCCTCTGCGGTCAGGCGCACCTGACCTGCAGGCTTTTATGCGTCAGTGAGCGAACAGAGAGAATGTGCCGAAATAGTAGCTTGCCATCCATGCCACATAGACCAGCCACACCATCAAACCTGCCGTTAAAGCCAATTTACCCGTCATCAGCCTGCCTCCATTAGATGTGCGGTTACAGGAACCGTTGACACAAATTGACAGAAGGCTGCGGGGTGTGAATTGTTCTGGATCAAGAAACCTGCATACAGCGGTTAAGCGCTACCTCGGCGTGGATCAAAAAGCCCTAGAGCAGGTCGGTACGATCGCCGCGCGTGGTAGGGTGCGAGATCACCAGAAATTCGACGTCGCTGTCGCTGTCGTTGCGGGCCTGATGTTTCGCTTCGGGAGGAATTTCCAGACCCTCATGCGCGTTGAGCAGGTGACGCTCGCCTTCAAGCTCCATACAGAGCGTGCCGCGCAGTACAAAAAAGAACTGCCGACTCTGGGCGTGATAGTGGCGAATCTCCGCTGTGCCGGCTGGCATCCGCTCGTGGATGATAGTGAGATCTTGCCGCTGCAGCAGTGTCCAGCCGTCGCATTTGTCGCCCCAAAAATAGTGTTCGGCGTTCTCTTTGGACACCATGTTGATTTTCCTTATCCGCTTGATGGAACCGATACCATAACGATTCTGCTGGCAAAAAAATATGCCTTTTCAATCATCTTGTTTCTGATGCGCGCTTTTCATACCGTGGATAAAAGAAAACCCGCCGCTGGCGGGTTTTTTTATGGTGATACGATGACCTGGTTACTGCGCCGGACGCGCTTTATTACGTGAACGCAGCTTTTTAACCAGACGGTGCGCTTCGGCCTCGCTGGCTACCGCAGGCGAAGAGCCGCGCAGCGGTTTACGCGCCGATTCGTGCAGCGTCAGCACGGTGATCAGGCCAATCACGCCGGCGCCCATCAGGTAGTAGGCGGGCATCATCAGGTTATGCGTGGTATCCACCAGCCAGGCGGTAATCAGCGGCGTGGTGCCGCCGAACAGCGAGACGGAGAGGTTAAAGCCGATCGCCAGCGCGCTGTAGCGGATGTCGGTAACAAACAGCGCCGGCAGGGTGGCGGGCATGGAGCCGCTGAAGCAGGTATGCAGCGCGCCCAGCACGATCAGTCCGGCGAACACCAGCCACATATTGCCCGACGTCACCAGCATCATGCAGGGGATCGCCAGCAGGATCAGGCCAATCGCGCCGCTGCCGATGACCGGACGACGGCCAAGGCGATCCGCCCAGTGTCCCCAGAACAGCGTCAGCGGCATCATCACGAACATCACCACCATAATCAGCAGCAGGCTGCTCAGCTCGCCCATGCCGAGGATGCCGGTCAGATAGCTCGGCATATAGGAGGTCAGCATGTAGTTGGAGACGTTGAACAGCAGCACCAGACCAATACATTTAAGCATCGGCTTGTGATACTTCTTCAGCATCTGCACCACCGTCATCGCCGGTTTGCTGTGCTCAAGCGCCTCCTGCTTCTCCATATGCTGCTGGAACGCCGGGGTCTCTTCCAGCTTGAGCCGCACATAGAGACCGAACAGGCCAAGCGGCGCGGCGACGAAGAAGGGAACGCGCCAGCCCCAGTCGAGCATGGTCTGCTCCGGTAGCACCGAGGTCAGCGCGGTGACGAAGCCTGCGCCCAGCAGATAGCCGCCCAGTGTGCCGAATTCGAGAAAGCTGCCCATAAAGCCGCGACGGTTATCGGTGGAGTATTCGGCGATAAAGGTCGCCGCGCCGCCATATTCGCCGCCGGTTGAAAATCCCTGCACCAGTCGCGCGACCAGCAGCAATATCGGCGCAAGAATGCCTATGCTGGCGTAGGAGGGGATCAGGCCGATGCAGAAGGTGCCGATCGACATCATTATCATGGTCATCGCCAGCACTTTCTGTCGGCCGATGCGATCGCCGAGCGGGCCGAACACCAGTCCGCCAATGGGGCGCACCAGGAAGGCCGCGGCGAAGGTACCGAAGGCCGCGATCAGCTGAGCGGTGTTGCTGGCGTTGGCGAAAAAGACCTTACCGATGGTCACGGCGAGGTAGCTGTAGACGCCGAAGTCGAACCACTCCATCGCGTTACCCAGCGCCGCTGCGCCGACCGCACGCTTCAGCATATCGTTATCGACGATGGTGATATCGTCGACCGTCAGCTCTTTCTGTTTTTTCTGCCAGAAATGCTTTTTGCTTTTATCTGTAGGTTGATTCCCGGTGCTCATAATATCCTCATTAACGAATGAGGCTCTTATAGCTTTCGTCGCCGAACGGCCAACAAACTCTGGGAAAGAAAGCTATAAGCAGCCTGTTAAAATAAATTACGGCAGCTTGTTTACAACAATTTACCTTACTATAAAAACGGCCTCGCTTTCAAATTAGCAGATTTTTAGACTGTCATGGCCGATTAAACACGCAATTGATGCCGCTTTGATTCATCAACATGGTTTAAATGGCTTTGTCTCAGAGGCTTATCCTGTAAAGAAACCTTAAAGATGCGGTTAAAAGGCGCATTGCGTGGAAATAATCTGACTTAACGCAGGGATTAATAACCGGCGCGCGAATGCCTTATTTGGCTTAAGAAAAAGTAACCCTGGTATAAATACGGTTATAAGCCGATGCAAAATGTCATCAATCGGTCACTGAGTTAATGACGCGTTATCGCTGTCGCCAGCTAACATTCAGAGAGAGTAATGACTGGCACGCGCCGCCCTGGTCCAGGGCGGCCTTTCTGGAGGGGTTATGGCCCGATTTAGTGATAAGCGTATCCTGATTACCGGCGGCACCAGCGGCATGGGGCTGGCCGGCGCGCAGCGCATTCAGGCGGAAGGCGGCCGCGTTGCGGTCACCGGCCGCAATCCCAGTCGACTGCAGTATGCCAACAGCGTGCTGCACGACAATGCGCTGCTGCTGCGCAACGACGCCTCGCTGGAGGCGGATATCGAGGCGTTGGGCGAAGCGGTGGAAAAATGGGGCAAGCTGGACGGGCTCTGGCTGAATGCCGGTTACGCCGAACTGGGCGAGCTGGAGTCAATCACCGCGGAGTCTTTTAACGCCATGATGAACGCCAACGTGCGCGGCTCTATGCTGCAGCTCGCCCGACTCTCGCCTCTGCTGAATCCCGGCGCGTCGGTGGTGGTCACCTCATCGTCGTCGAGCTATGAAGGCGCGGCAAGCACCAGTCTCTATGCCGCCACTAAAGGGGCGATTGTGGCGATGGCGCGCAGTTGGGCCACTGCGCTGGCGCCGCGCGGCATTCGCGTTAACGTGGTGGTGCCAGGGCCGATCGAAACGCACTTCCGCGATTTCATGCCGGAAACGGCGCGTCAGCAGTTCGAGGATTTTATCGTTAGCCAGGTGCCGCTAAAGCGGGCCGGGAAGGCGGAAGAGGCGGCGGCGGTCGCGCTGTTTCTGCTCTCCAGCGACGCCTCTTTTGTGACGGGCAGCCAGTACGCGGTCGATGGCGGACTGGTGCGTTACTGATATTCTGGGCAGCCTGCGCTGCCCGTTAAGCGATTAGCCCGGATAGATGCCGCGCTCTTTGCGCGCCATCAGAATGCGTTCGCAGGCAACGATATAGGCAGCGGTGCGCAGCGAGCACTCTTTCTCTTTGGCTTTATTCCAGACGTGCACCATCGCGTCGGTCATGATCTTATCCATGCGCGCGTTGATCTCATCTTCGCTCCAGAAGAAGCTCGCCATATCCTGCACCCATTCGAAGTAACTGACCGTTACGCCGCCTGCGTTACAGATGACGTCGGGCACCACGATAATGCCGCGCTCGGCCAGCACGTCGTCCGCTTCCGGATAGGTCGGGCCGTTCGCGCCTTCCAGCACCAGCTTGCAGCTCAGTCGTTCCGCGCGCTCACGGGTGATCTGACCTTCCAGCGCCGCCGGGATAAAGATATCCATTTCGGTGCGCCAGAACGCCGCTTCATCGATCTTCTCCGCGCCAGGGAAGCCGAGGATCTGCTTGTGCTCCTGCTGCCAGCGCGACAGCTCCGCCATATCGATGCCGTCGGCGTTGGCGATGGTCGCGCTGTGATCCTGAATCGCCACCACAAAGGCGCCCGCTTCGCTGAAGAGACGCGCCGCCTCGCTGCCGACGTTGCCGAAGCCCTGCACCGCTACGCGCGCGCCCTCAACGGGAATGCCTGCGCGGCGCGCCACTTCGCGGCCGGTGATAAACACGCCGCGTCCGGTCGCTTTCTCGCGTCCCAGCGAGCCGCCCAGGTGGACCGGCTTGCCGGTGACCACGCCGGTCACGGTGGTGCCGCTATTCATGGAGTAGGTGTCCATCATCCACGCCATCACCTTGCTGTTGGTGCCGACATCCGGCGCCGGAATATCTTTCTGCGGCCCGATGATAATGCCGATCTCGCTGGTGTAGCGGCGCGTCAGGCGCTCCAGTTCGCCTTCCGACAGCGCGAAGGGATCGCAGCGGATGCCGCCTTTGGCGCCGCCGTAGGGCAGGTTGACCGCGGCGCACTTGATGGTCATCCAGGCGGAGAGCGCCATGACTTCATTCAGATCGACATTAGGATGGTAGCGCACGCCGCCTTTACCCGGCCCGCGCGACAGGTTGTGCTGCACGCGATAGCCTTCAAAATGGCGGATGGTGCCGTCGTCCATCTGCAGCGGAATATCGACGATCAGCGCGCGTTTCGGATGGCGCAGCGTATCGATCCAGCGTCCCAGTTCGCCCAGATAGGGCGCGACGCGGTCGATTTGCTGAAGATAGGTGGACCAGGCAGATGTACTGTTTTCAGACGCGTAGGATAACTTTTCCATAAAGACCTTTCTTTTTTAAAGTCGTTTATTATGTGTTGCCGTGGATGAATAGCGGATCTAACCGCACCCCGTTAATTTACCACTTACTGAAGAAAGATAATTTTTCTTACGCCGCTGAAAAAAGCGTTTTTGCTACATTTTGGTGCAGCGCAGTGCATAAATAATGTGGCTGGCCGCGTGGCACTGAATAAAGATGTGCTTATGTTGCATGGTTGTTGCATAAATGAGATTTGTCGTCACTTTTCAGTTCCTTGAGTCATCTCATAAATTGAACAAAATACGCCCGCTACGTATTGACTTGCCAGCGGAAATTAGCCGCATGAGCCAGATTAATGGATGGATTACTTTTCGTAATGGCGAATAGCGGGGCGCTGAATTAGAGGGCCATTATTCCCTCTATCTCAATTTTAAGATCGGGCGAAAACAGGGCGCTGACCTGCACTAATGAACTGGCTGGCAAATGGTCGCCGTAATAATGAAACAGCACCTGGCGCAGGGCGTCGATATCCTCAAAAGAGGTGATGAATATTGTGACTTTTAGCAATGCGCTGAGCGTCTTGTTTTCTGCCTGGGCAATCAGCTGAAACTGTTTAAATATCGCCTCAGCCTGCTCGGCGAGGGAACCGGCTTGCGCGGCGCTGCCGAACGCGGTCAGGCCGGAAATATAAAGCGTCTTTCCCTGTTTTACCGCATGGACATAGGGGGCTTTAACATCGCCCAGCGCGGGATAATTAATTCTTTCGATGGCTGACATCTATACCTCCTTCGTTTTATTTACCCTACGGCGCCATTGATCAAACTAATCGCGCCATAACCGATTGTCGCTGTCGCTGAATTATCTTTTCGCTATATAATTGTAAATACAACGAAAGTAGTAAATAAAGGTTACGCTTTCTCGCCGTTAATATCACCTGCAGAATTGACTAATAAAATGACATTAATTTCCCGCCCGCGTTTTCAACCCCACTTGCTTAGCCTGTTAATGTTAGCTGCCCTGAAAACACAGGGCGCGCTGGCGTCCACAAAGGATACGCTGGTGGTCTCAGCTGCGCCGGACTCCTCCTCCCATCATGAGGACGCCACGCAAAAAAGCGCCATGCTGGGCAATGCCGGCCAGCAGGCGCTACGCAACACGCCGTTCTCCGTTCAGTCGCTATCACGCGAGATGATGAAACAGCAGCAGTTAAAAAGCGTCAGCGAACTCTATCGCTATATGCCGTCGGTACAGGGCGACGGCGCGCGACCCCAGACGCGCGGCATGCAGGGCAGCGTGGTGCAGAACAGCATGATCGACGGCCTGAACGTCGTCTCGACGACCGATTACGCGGCAGAGCAGTTCGACCATATCGAGGTGCTGAACGGCCTGGCCGGTTCGCTCTACGGCCCGGCAAACCCGGCGGGGCTGTTTAATTTTGTGGCGAAGCGCGGCGCCGATTTACCACAGCGTCACCTGCGTATTGGCGGCGGCAGCGGCGGCAATCACAACGTCGCGGCGGATTTCAGCGGCCCGCTCGATCAAAACGATCGCCTGCGCTATCGCCTGAACCTGCTGGATGATGAGGGCGGCGGCTATGGCAGCGGCAGCAAGGTGCGCCGCCAGCTGGTTAGCCTGGCGCTGGACGCTAACCTCAGCGACAGCACCGTGCTGGAGAGCAACTTCAGCTATTACCACTATTACGATAAGGGCCAGCCGGGCAAATTCGCGCTTGGCAGCGGACTCACCTTCCCGGCGGCGCCCGACCCGAAAAAGGCTGGGCTGGGACAATCCTGGGCGGGCGATGACAACCATACCCTGACCGCAGGGCTGCGCCTCCGGCATGACTTTGACGGCAACTGGCAGGGCGAAGCAGGCGTACTGCGTCAGATCGCCGATCGCGAGTCGACCGGCGTCACCAATACTTTTACCGATCGGATGGGGCGCTACACCACCACGACCTCCTCCTCGACCGCCAGTCGCTTCACCATCAACAGCTATATGGCGAATCTTAACGGCGAAGTCGATACCGGCAGCCTCCATCATCAGATCGCCACCGGCATCCGCGGTTTTGTCTGGAAGAATATGAATCCGCTGCACGGCGCGACCTCGACGCTGGGCAGCGCCTCGCTGGATCGGCCTGCGCGCTTCGAGCGGCCGGACTACCCCGACTTCAGTAATCGCTATCACTCCGCCACCGCGACGCAGCACGCCTTTCTGCTGAGCGACAACCTGCAGTTTTCACCGCAGTGGAGCCTGCTGCTGGCGGGCAGCGAAAGCCTGCTCAGCTCCGCCAGCTACGCGAAAACCGGCGCACGCAGCAGCGAATCGTCTGACAGCGGCTTCTCCGGATCCGCCAGCCTGGTCTATAAGCCGGTGGATCCGCTGACGCTCTACCTCACCTGGGCGGATAGCCTGCAGCAGGGCGACGCCGCCCCGTCGGGCGCCAGCAACGCCGGCGCGATCCTGGCGCCTTATCGCAGCAAGCAGACAGAATTCGGCGCGAAGCTGGCGGTGGATCGGCTGCTGCTGACGGCGGCGCTGTTTGAGATCAAACGCCCCTTTGCCTATACCAACGGCAGCGGCGACTACGCAGTGGACGGCGAACAGCGCAACCGCGGCGTAGAGCTGATGGCGGACGGGGACGTCACGCAAAGGGTGCATCTCTACGGCGGCATGACCTGGCTCGATCCGCGCCTGTTCAATACCGCCAGCCGCGCGACGCAGGGCAAACAGGTGGTGGGGCTGGCGCGCTATACCGCCAGTTTCTTCGCCGCCTGGGATCTGCCCGAGATCGCCGGAGCCGATCTGCACGGCGGCGCGCGCTATGTCGGACGGCGCGCCACCGACAACGCCAACAGCGGCTGGGTAAGCGGCTATACCACCTTCGACGCGGGGGCGGCTTATCAAACCCGCCTGATGAACACCGCAACCACGTTTCGCCTCGATGTGACTAACCTGACCAATCGTCACTACTGGACCAATATCGTGCCGGGCGGCCTCAATGGTTACAGCGGCGCGGGGTATGCCAGCGCCTCGCTCGGCGCGCCGCGTCAGGTGCAGCTCTCGATGCAGCTCGATTTTTAAGGAATCTGAATAATGAAAACGTTACTGCGGGCCAGTCTGGCGCTGGCGCTGAGCCTGACGGCGGGCGTCGCCGCTGCCGCCACGCTAACCGACGATCTGGGGCAGCAGGTCGAGCTGTCGCATCCGGCGCGACGCATCGCCGACGCCTGGTATGCGCACCATTCTCTGCTGATGACGCTGGGCGCGGGCGATCTTATTGTCGCGACCGTCAATCATCCCGCAGACCGGCCGTGGATGTTTAAGGTGCAGCCTTCGCTGAATCAGGCGCTGCAGGCGCGCGGAAAAACATTTTTCAGCGAGGCGCTGGTGGCGCGCGGCGTCGACGCCATCTTCGTTCCCGCGCAGGATCCTGATGCGATAAGCTATCGCCAGGCGGCTATCCCGACGCTGAGTATGCGTTTTGACGACGTGGCGTCGCTGAAACGTTCGCTGCTCACCACCGCGCAGGTGGTGGATACGCCGCAGGCGCAGCGTCGGGCGCTGGCGTACAACCGCTATCTGGATACGCAGATCGCCGCCGTCAGCGCGCAAACCGCCTCGCTGAGCGAGGCGCAGCGGCCGCGGGTGCTGCATATTCAGTCGCTGCGGCCGCTGAAGATTGACGGCAGCCAGACGCTGATTGACAGCTGGATCCGGCTTGCCGGCGGCAGAAACGCGGCGGCGGAGGTGACGGGCAATATGAAAGAGGTGTCGCCTGAGCAGGTCATCGTCTGGGATCCCGACGTAATCATTATCGGGGCAGGCGCAGGCAGCCTTGAGGCATCGCCTTATGCCGCGCTGTTTAGCGGCCTGAAGGCGGTAAAACAGCATCGCGTGCTGCAAAATCCGTCGGGCGTGTTTCCCTGGGACCGCTACGGCACGGAAGTGGCGTTGCAGATCCTCTGGGCGGCAAAGCAATTGCACCCGCAGCGCTTTGCGCGGCTCGACCTTATCGCCGCCACCCGCGGCTTTTATCAGCGCTTTTATGATTATCCGCTGCGGGTGGATGAAGCGGAAAGGATACTGGCTGGTTTGCCGCCGATTTCAGGCTGAAATCGCCAGCTTTGCCTGACTGAACAATGTGTGCGGTGACTGGCGTAAAAAGCAGCGAAGGGGGCGAATTCGGAACATGCTGACGCATTGTCTGGTGGGAGAAAGTGTGACGTAGCGCTAAAATAGAGGCTTAGTCGCAGCTGAGGTCTGACAAAAATAATGATTTTACGTTTTTCCCCGATAGCCCTTTTCGCCGTCGTCGCGCTCGCCGGATGCGCGAAAAAGCACTCTTACCAGGACGATCCCTCATTTACGGCCGGTCCGGCGCAGGTCAGCGTTTCCCACGTGATGACGCGCACCGATGACGGCTCATCTGTGTTCGTTACCGTCGACGGCAAAGATGCGGGCACGCTGAACGGCGGGCAGAGTAAAGATCTCTTCCTGACGCCAGGCAAGCATAAAATCGGCGGCTACGTCGCTACGCTGTTTGGTCTGGGTCGCGTCACCATTAATCCAGTCGAAGTAAATACGGCTAAAGGCGAAGTGAAGCATGTCGCCTATGAAGTAAAAAGTGACAAGCCTACCTTTACCGAATGGACACCGCCGCCTGCCGAAGGCTAATCCTCTTCTCCCAAACCGGTCAGCGCCTGACCGGTTTTGCTCACACTTTTCCCCTGTAGCTATTTCGTGCATCAGTCGCTTACCGCTTTACGGCTGGTTGTGATTATATGTAATCATAATTGACCATATGTGAGCATGATCAATTTATTCATCTGTAGATTCCCCTATAAATGCTCCTGTGACGCCTTCAAAAGAAAGTGCGCTGATTAAATTTAATCAATCTGTATCCCTACAGGAGATCAATGTGGCCTATCTCTACTGCAGCACGCGCTGCCCTGATTCAACCTCCGCGCCGCCTTCAGGTGTCATCACGGCGATGCGCTAGCCCGTCAGCACGCGCAATGACTTACTGAAAAACAGACGAGGGTTATGGCCCTCATGGTTTCGCTCGTCCTCAAGAGAGGCTCAGATGAATACGTTCAATGCTGAAGACACCCTGATTATCGTCGGCATCGTGGTGGCTTATATTCTTTTCACCACCTGGTTGACCTGGCGGCTGCGCAGCAAAAGCAGCGGCGATTTTATGGAAGGATCCCGCGCCATGCCCGCGCTGGTGGTCGGTATTTTGCTGATGTCGGAATATATCGGCGCCAAATCGACCGTCGGCACCGCGCAGGCCGCCTTTGAAGATGGCTTCGCCGCGTCCTGGTCGGTGATCGGCGCGGCGATCGGCTTTCCGCTGTTTGGCTTCCTGCTGGTCAAACGCATCTACAGCACCGGCAAAATCACCATCTCCGGCGCGATAGCGGAAAAGTACGGCAATGCCACCAAGAACATCATCTCCGTCATTATGATTTACGCGCTGCTGCTGGTGAACGTGGGCAACTATGTGAGCGGCGCGGCGGCGATCTCGACCATCCTGAAAGTTAATCTGCCGGTTGCGGCCTTTATCACCGCCGTGGTCAGCACCTTTTACTTTTGTTATGGCGGCATGAAAGGGCTTGCCTGGGTCACGATGCTGCACAGTGCGCTGAAGTACTTCGGCATTCTCGCCATTATGGGGTTTGCGCTCTATAAAACCGGCGGCTTTACGCCGATGATCGAGCAGATGCCCAGCTACTACTGGACATGGGATGGCCATATCGGCGCCAGCACCATCGTCGCCTGGCTAATCGGCACCATCGGCTCCATCTTCTGTACGCAATTCGTGATTCAGGCGATCTCCTCGACGAAAGACGTGCGCTCGGCGAAGCGCGCCACCTGGGTCGCCTTCTTCTTTTGTTTGCCGATTGGCCTGGCGATTGCGGTTATCGGAGTGGCGGCGAAATATCTGCATCCAGAGATTAACAGCCTCTACGCTATGCCGATTTTCCTCCAGGATATGAATCCCTGGATGGCGGGCGTGGTGACAACGTCACTGGTAGCGTCGATATTTGTCAGCGTGAGCACCGTGGCGCTGGCCATCGCTTCGCTGGTGGTGAAGGATTTCTACGTGCCGTATCGCAAGCCGACGCCGGAGCAGGAATTTAAGGCGACGCGCTGGCTGTCGCTGATTATCGGCTTCCTGCCGCTGATCTTTGTGCTGCTGGTGCCTGAGGTGCTGAAACTCTCGTTCTTTACCCGCGCCATTCGCCTCTCGATTTCGGTGGTGGCAGTGATCGCCTTCTACGCGCCGTTCTTTAAAAGCGCGCGCGGCGCGAACGCCGGTTTGATCGGCGCCTGCGTCGCGACATCAGTCTGGTACCTGCTGGGCGACCCGTTCGGCATCAACAATATGTATATTGCGCTGGTCACGCCGGCCATCATTATGGCGATCGATTACCTGATCCCAAACCAACAAGTCGATGAAACGCGCCAGAGCGTTGAACAGAGGGGAGTCCGATATGTCCGTAACCGTTAACCGCGATGGGGTGCTGCGCCCAGCAGAGCAGGATGCGCGCCTTATGACGGCGATGCTGCCATCGCCATGCCCGCAAAACCATGCGGCCAACCTTTTGCCGCTGCCGGATGGTTCGCTGCTGTGCGTCTGGTTCGGCGGCACGCAGGAAGGCGTGGCGGATATCTCCGTCTACAGCTCGCGCCTGGCACCCGGTGCCGATCGCTGGAGCGAGGCGGTAAAACTCTCCGACGATCCCGCGCGGTCGGAACAGAACCCGGTGTTGTTTCTGGCGCCTGACGGCGTACTGTGGCTGCTCTGGACGGCGCAGCTTGCCGGCAATCAGGATACCGCTATCGTGCGGATGCGCCAGTCGCGCGACCTGGGCGCCAGCTGGGGGCCGATCGAGACGCTGCTCGATCAGCCCGGCACCTTTATCCGCCAGCCGATTACCGTGCTGGAGAACGGCAACTGGCTGCTACCGGTGTTCTACTGCCGCACCCAGCCAGGCGAGAAGTGGGTGGGCAATGATGACGTCAGCGCGGTGAAGATCTCCAGCGACGGCGGCAAAAGCTGGCGCGACGTCGCGGTGCCCGGCAGTCTGGGCTGCGTGCATATGAACATCACCGCGCTGCCGAACGGCACGCTGGTGGCGCTTTATCGCAGCCGCTGGGCGGATCACATTTATTACAGCCAGTCAGAAGATGGCGGCGAAAGCTGGTCACAGCCGGAGCCGACCACGCTGCCCAACAATAACTCCTCTGTTCAGGTCACCACGCTGCAGGACGGCACGCTGGCGCTGGTGTTCAACAATATGAGCGCGGTGGGCGCGACGGAGCGACGCGCCTCGCTCTATGACGAAATTGACGACGGCGACGACAGCCGCAAGGAGCCGCAGGCGTGTGAAGGGCGCAGCGCATTCTGGGGCGCGCCGCGCGCGCCGATGACGGTGGCGCTGTCGCCCGACGGCGGCAAAAGCTGGCCGTGGCAGCGCAATCTTGACGAAGGCGACGGCTACTGCATGACCAATAACTCCCAGCAGAAACTCAACCGCGAGTTCTCCTATCCCACCATCAAGCAGAGCGCCGACGGTACTCTGCATATCGCCTATACCTTCTATCGGCAGGCCATTAAATATGTGCGCCTGTCGCCGGCCTGGGTAAAGGAGGCGTCATGATTATCGGTAATTTGCAGACGCTGGCGATGGCGGGGCTGCCCGCCGCGCTTCGCGCCATTCTTGAGCGCGAAGAGTGTCGGCTTGAGGCGCTGCAACAGCGCGAGGATGGCCGGTTTCAGCCCGCGGATGCGCAATGGTTTTGCCATATCGGCCCGGCGCAGACCGAGCCGGCGGCGCAGCGCCATACCGAATATCACCGCCAGTGGGCCGATATCCAGGTGGTGCTGGCAGGCAATGAGGTGATTAACGCCAGCCAGCAGCCTCTGGCGCAGCCGGACGATGAAGAGCGCAAAGCGGATCTTTTTATCGCCGCCGCGCCGGTACTGCCGGTCTCGCTACGCTTAAGCGTGGGCGATTTCGCCGTGTTTTTGCCGGGCGAACCGCATCAGGCGCTCTGTGCCGCCTCGCAGCCGGAAAGGGTGCGCAAGGCGGTGTTTAAGATTCCGCGTTCACTTCTGGAGGCATAGATGCCGCATGCGATAGTAACCGGCGCCAGCTCCGGCATTGGCGAAGCGATTGTCGCCGCGCTGCTCGATCAGGGCTGGCAGGTGACCGGACTAAGCCGCAGCGCGGTGACGCGCGACAGTGCGCTTTTCCGCAGCGTTCAGGTAGATATGACCGATGAGCCTGCGCTTATCCGCACGCTGGCCGATCTTCCCGTGCCGGATGCGTTAGTGCATGCCGCTGGCATGATGGCCGCCGCGCCGGTGGGCGAGATCAACCTCGGCGTCAGCTCGCGCCTCTGGTCGCTGCACGTGCGCGCCGCGGAGATCCTCGCCAGCCGCTTTGTACCAGAGATGAAGCCGGGCGGCCGCATTGTGGTGATCGGCAGCCGCACCTCGCGCGGGGCGGCTAACCGCTCCCAGTATGTCGCCACCAAAGCCGCTATGGTGGGGATGGCGCGCAGCTGGGCGATGGAACTGGCGCCGCGCGGCATTACGGTCAACGTGGTGGCGCCGGGCGCGACGGAAACGCCGATGCTGTCGCAGCCGGGCCGCGAGGCCTCCAGGCCGGTCGTGCCGCCGATAGGTCGGCTTATCCAGCCGCAGGAGGTCGCCGCGCTGACCGCTTTCTTGCTCTCGCCGCAGGCCGCGGCTATTACCGGTCAGGAGATGGTGATTTGCGGCGGCGCCTCGCTGTGCTAGGCGCGGGGATTTAGCTTTGCCAGCTGCGCGCCGAAATGCTGCTCGATCACCTTAAAGGTTTCCAGCGCCTTGACGCGGTAGAGCTGCTCTGAAGGATGAATGCAGTCGGGCGACATCATGGCGCGCCAGTCGGGTATTTGCTGAATACGTTGGTACTGACTGACCAGCGGCACCTTTTCCGTGCGGGCGACGGCGTCGAGCCGCGCGGCATAAGGCGCGACATCCCATTTCTCCGCCCGGCCGCACAGCGGATGCGGCTCCTGCAACACCACCTCTTTGCCGTTCGCTCTGGCGCTGTCGATCAGCGCCGTCATCACTTCGCCGTAGCGCTGCGGGCTCACCTGATACGGTTTTTCAATATCGTGAAAGTGATAGTGACGCGCGTCGTTGGTGGCAAAGTTAAGCAGGATCAGACGCGCGCGGGACTGTTTCATCGCTTCCTGCCACGGCGGATTATGCTCATATTTATAACGGCCGTTCAGGAGTTCTATCGCCTGTGCCGACGGCGCGCCGCGATTGATCACCTGCACGCCGCTGCCATATTTCGCCTGCAGCAGCTGATTAAGCACGGCGATTTCATTGTGCTCGCTGACGATATTGCGCAGCCGACCCGCTTCAAGCACCGCCAGCACTCCTTTGGTGCTGGATCCTCCCCAGGCTTCAATAATAAAGGTGTCGGGCGATGCGGACTGCGCCATGACTGATGCTGAAGCGGCGAGGGTAAGCGCAATGGATAGCGCCATTTTAAAATGAATTTTTTTTCGAAGCATATCGCTCTCGGCTTGTTGCCTGCAGTGAATATCGCGGTTAAACCACGGCTGCGATCACGGTAGCAAAATTAATTAGCCGCCAACAACCCGAAAAGTCTCGATAGTTACCAGCAAAATTATATCGATGCTTTGTTTTTGTAAGGCGACACTTTTTTAAGCGGATCGCGGCGAACAGGACGTTTTTTTCGCGCCAGCAAAGTAAAATAAGCAAAATCGCATTCGTTAGCGATATTTCTTCTATTAACCGGCCTTATCAGCCGTCTCGTTTAGCGCGGCGCAGCCCGCAACAGGGCGGACATAAGCGACATTCGGGAGGGTGGTATTATCATGTGGTTGTTTTAACTGGTTAAAAGGACGATAGCAGCGCTAATGCGGCTGGCCTCACTTATTCGCGTCACTTGGCCTTTTTCCTAATTAAGTCGCGAAGCTCCAGGCATATTCCTAATGTCCTGTCCGCGCAATGCTTTTTATCGTTAAGTGATGATAGGCTTTACCCACACAGGCCAGACAGGGTTATTCTGATTTCTGCGCGGCCGACTTCACCAGGTCAGGATTATATCCCTTTCGCGTCTCGCTGTTAAAAATGCGGCAGGAGAGCGGCGACGTTCTGACGAATTATCGAGAAGGGTACAACGTGGAAAATAAAGCGTTTCTCTCAAGCCGAAATATCGGCCTGGATTTCCTGCGCGCGCTGTTAATTCTGGAAGGGGTTTTATATCATGCCGCGCGAAGTCTTCCCGGGGGTAATAACTGGTACTATATTTCCGGGAAAAATGAGGCGGACGCCTTTACCGCGCTGATCGAGTTTATGCATACCTTTCGAATGGAAGCCTTTTTCTTCCTGTCGGGCATGTTCTCGGCAATGGTCATCCTGCGTAAGGGCTCCGACTTTTTCTACAGTAACCGCAAGAAGCGCGTCGTGGTGCCGCTGATCTCCGCCTTCCTGTTTATTCCCGGGCTGATGTATCTCATTAACGCGCAAATCGACGGCGAAGCCCTCACCACCCATAACGCGCTGGGCGCCTATACTTCGCTGCACCACCTCTGGTTCCTGGTCTCGCTGACCGCGATGTCGTTCCTGATCCCGGGTAGTCTCTATCAGCGCGCGGCGATGATGATGCGCCGTCTGCCTTTTCCGCTGCTGGTCGCAGCGCTGATCGTCGCGGCAAACGCCTTCTTTGTGGTGAAGTTCTTCGTGAAAGACTTCGGCGAGTGGGTCAATCTTATCCCCGTTACCGCCCGCTTTATGGTGTTCTACGCGGCAGGCTATGCGCTCTACCTTAACAGCGATCAGATTCCTCAACAGGCGCGCAGCATCCTGGTTAATACCAAAGTGGTGGCGGCGCTGGGGCTGGCCTGCTGGCTGGTGTTCTATGCCATTTTCCACTACAACATCACCAGTAGCCTGAAGTATCTGCCGGTGCTCTGCTCCAGCGTGTTCTCGGTGATTTTCTCCTACTGGGTAGTCTTCACCTTCGAGAAATTGCGTATGAAAGAGAGCCGTTTGGTGAAGGGCGTGGTGGATTCTGCGCTGGTGATCTACATCATGCACTATCCGCTGGTGATCACCTTCGCCTGGCTGCTGGATGGCTATCTGCCCGACGCGCTGCCGATAACCTATGTCGCGGTGGTGACCACGCTCGGCCTGATCTGCAGCGCCGCGCTCTATTTACTGATTAAGCAGCTGCCGCTGATGTCGCTGCTGTTCGGGCTGAAACCGGCCCGCGTGCAGAACATGCCAGCCACCCATCCTCGCAGCTAATCGCCTCGCTTTGCCTCTGCCCGCCGGACCTTGTCCGGCGGGCATTCTGTTACAAACCTCTTTATTTAGGCGCTGCAAAAGCGGTTATGCTCTTACTACTTCAGACAACCGTGTAGCGAAAGGATCATGATTGTAAATTGCATGGTATATCGCCCAGGCCAGACCGGGCAGGAATTAGACGTAGAAAAAATCAGCGATGTGCTAAGTGAGCCGGATGCCTTTATCTGGATGGGGCTTTATCAGCCCGAAGCGGCGTTCATGCATAAAATCCAGAACGAGTTCGGGCTGCATGAACTGGCGGTAGAGGACGCGCTATGCGCGCACCAGCGTCCCAAGATCGAACAGTATGGCGAGTCGATGTTTATCGTGGTGAAGACCGTCAGTTCGGAAAACGAACATCTCCACCTGGGTGAAACCCATTTCTTTATCGGTAAAAACTTTCTGATCACCCTGCGTCACGGCGCTTCCGACAGCTATGCGCCCATTCGGGAGCGCGTAGCGCAAAACAGCGCGCTGCTCGATCACGGGCCAGGCTATCCGCTCTACTGTATTCTCGATTTTATCGTCGATCGCTATGGCGAATATACCGCCTCGCTCGGCGATAAAATCAATGAGATGGAGGCGGCGCTGTTCCGCTCCGAGTTTGATAATCTCGCAGTGAAAAAGGTTTATCGCCTGCGCCGCGAGCTGCTGAGCCTGCGCAACGCGGCGCAGCCGCTGGAAGAGATTTGCCAGCAGTTGGTGCGGCTGCATGAAGAGATCGTGCCGAAAGAGCTGCGCGCCTATCTGCGCGACGTGCAGGATCATGCACGCCACGTCGTCACCGACGCGGAAGATATGCGGGAAATGCTCACCAGCGCCATGCACGTCAATCTGGCGATGGTGGCGGTGCAGCAGAACGAGGTAACGAAAAAACTGGCGGGCTGGGGTGCGATTCTGGTGGTGCCGACGGTGATCTTCAGCATGTACGGCATGAACTTCAAGGAGATGCCGGAGCTAAACTCGCCGCTGGGCTATCCGCTGGCGCTGGGCGGCACCATCGTCGGCTGCTTCCTGCTCTGGCTGCGGCTGCGCAAGTCGGGCTGGCTGTAGCGGCTGCGCCGCGACGCTCTGCGCGTCGCGGCCTGACGCTTTACTCTTCGATAGAGGTCAGCAGCGCATTTTGAATAATGCGCTGCGCATTCAGCGGATTCTGCTCCAGCTGCGCCGCCTGCAGCGCCGCCATATCCAGCTTGTCGAGCGCGCGATAGATATGCTTGAGGAAGCGGATCGAAAGGTTGGCGGCTTCTACATGATCTTCGCGGAACGGGAACTGATCGAGCTGCCAGACGCCGTCCCAGTTGTTGCACTTCAGCACGTAGAAAAACTCGAAAATTTCGGTCATATGCACGGTGCCGACCACCAGGTCGTCATCCCAGCCGCGCAGGTTGTCGTTCACGTCCATGCCGAACAGGCGGCCGCGATCGATAATCAGCTGCGCGGAGCCGGCCGGCGATTCGCCCGCGAACAGCGCGTGACCGAAATCCAGCAGGATCCCCACGTTATCCAGCCCGATCTCCTCAATGCCCAGCAGCGACTTCGCCGCAGAATCCCAGGTCATTTTGACGCGCGGCTCGCGCGGCTTGTATTCGATGGCGAATTTCACGTCCGGGTTCGCGCCCGCCAGTTCGCGCATGCCGTCGACCGCCAGCTTCCACAGGTTTTTGTGATCGACCTGGAAAGGGTAATCCCAGCCATCCTGACCGGGCCAGACCTTAACGTAGTTCGCGCCCAGCTCGCGCACCACGTCGGCCGCGTCGTTCATCAGCGCCAGCGCCTCGGCACGCACCGCCGCGTCGGGATGGGTAAAAGCGCCGCGCGAGAATTTGCGCAGATAGATCTCCGGCGTCACGCCGATCGCTTTCAGTCCCGCCTCCTGCAGCGCCTGCTTCACCTCGGCGACCGTGACGCCAGGGGTAAAGGGATAGGGGATATCGACATAGGCGAGATCCTCGACTTCGGCCGCCAGCTTGATCTGATCCAGCGTGCTGAGCGCCGGGCCATAGCCGTCAACCGCGTAGCGATCGATGTAGTTCGCGAAATGCCACAGGCCAGCGCCAAACTTCGGATAGTTATAGTCACTCATTGCCGATATTCTCCGTTCAGGATGCAGACAGAAAGGTGGTCGGATTGCGACGGCAATCCACATTTGAATATATATTCAGTAGAGATTATATATTCCATTGTGCGGGCGGAATCGGCCTGGTTGCCAGCGCAGCGCGCGATAACTGTAAGGTGGGTCACAAAAAATCTCAGCGCTCCCAGGAAAGAGAAAGCGAATGTCAGCGCGTAGGGAAACAGAGAGCAGTGCCGTTCGGCTTGTTAAACGGCGTCATTAGAGGGATGATCTGGCCAGTCTGGGTCCACATCGTAGGCGCTATGCTCATCAGTACTGAAAACTTTCGCAGCTACACGGCCGATACGCAGCTCGCCTGTACGCTTGCGGCTGTCGCGGGCGCGCTAAATACCGCGGCGTTTGAGGTTGTCGGCTTTTTCTCCGCCAATATGACAGGCAATGTCTCTTCGCTTTCGGATCATCTGGCCAAGGCAAGCCTGGCGCCGGCTATCTTCTTTGTGTCGATTGTCGCCATCTTTATCACCGGCTCCGCTTTTTCCACTCTGCTGATCAATGCCGGACGGCGCAATAACATGCGCAAAGTCTATGCCTTCAATATTCTGGTGGAGGGCGTCGGTCTGGTTGGGCTCGGCGGGGTTGAAACCTGGCTGACGCCGCAGTCGCCCGGCGTGATGCTGATTTTGTGCCTGAGCTTTTTAATGGGGCTGCAGAATGCCGTCGTCACCCGAATATCCAACGCGCGCGTGAGAACCACCCATGTATCGGGTACCTCGACGGATATCGGTATTGAGCTGGCGATGCTGTTTGACGTGCTGAGGCGCAAAGAGTCGCCGAAAGAGGCGCCGCTCTATATTGAACGTTTGAAACTCCATGCCTTAACCCTGCTCTCGTTTCTGGCTGGGGGCGTGGCCGGGATCTGGCTCTATCGTGCGTTGGGCTATCCGTTCATTATGTTGATCGGCCTGCTGCTTATCGCTCTCGCGCTGCATACCATGCTGGGCAGGCATGCCAGTCCGGCTAATCAGTAAAGCGCTTGCTGCAAGCGGCAGGCGCGGCTCGCTAAACCGCGCCTGCGGCAGGGGGCGATCAGCTAAAGCCTGCGCCCAGCAGCTGTTTATCGATGCGGCAGCCGGGCATCATCGCCTCCAGCCCGGCGATCAGCTCGTCGCTGGCGTGATGCAGCGCATCTAGCGGCATTTCCGGCAGGCTCTCAAGAATAAACCACATCTGCTGCGCGCTGGCGTCGAGGCGCGTTCGCACGCCCTGGCGCCAGTTCCAGCGACGGCAGGTGACGCCAAGGTCGTCGCGCCAGATCACTTCACCTGGCTCGGGCGACTCTTCGCAGGGTTCGCCCGCTTTCAGCGTGTCGAAGCGTTCGCTGCCGTCGGCGCACACCAGCCGTGCGTCGCCGACATAGGCGGCAACATTTTCGCCACCGATCGGCAGGGCGTACTTAATGCTGATAGCGTTATAGAGATCGACGATCGGATCGATAGCGGGCAGCGCGCCGTCGCGAGCGACCCGCTTGCGCAGCGCTTCGACCGAGCTGGGCGTGCGGGCCGGTTTCGCGCCGAAGGTTTTAAACACGTCGCGCCAGGCGGCGATATGCGCCTCGGCATAGGGCACATCCTCAGTAGCGACGGCGCGGCAGGCGCCATCCAGCGCCGTGCGCGCCACCTGCGGGTGCTGCACCTCGGTCGCTTCGACCAGAATGCTGATAGCGCGAAAGCCCGGCGCCAGCGCGAGTACGGTCAGCTCGACCACAGGAGAGAAAGAAAACATCGCTATTCCTTGTAGAGGGTTACGGCATCAAGTGTAGCGACGGATGGCGTTGGCTGCTCGCCTGGCGCGACGCAGACCAGATAAAAATCCAGGAATATGCCGAATCCACAGTAAATTACCCGCATTTTGCTGTGCGGTTGCGTTATTTGTCTATACTGAAACTGGACTTAATAACTAGTGAGGGAATCATGAAAAAGACAATTATTGCACTTTCTGCTCTGATGCTGGCGACTCCGGTTTTTGCGGCTACCACACACGCTACCGATGAAACCGTGGCTGAAGCGCATAAAGGCGCCGATACGGCCAAAGAGAAACTGCACCAGGCGCAGGACGCGGGCGCTGAACAGAAGCTGAAAGCGGAACACGCCGCAGAAGGCAAAAGCCATGCGACCACCAGTAAAGTGAGCGAAGGTTCGCAGAAAGCCTGGCACAGCACCAAGCAGGGCAGCGAAAAAGCCTGGGATAAAACCAAGCAGGGCGCTGAAGACCTGAAAAACAAAGCAACGAACTAACAGAAAATGGCCGGTTAAACCGGCCATTTTTTTATCCTCTCTCCGGCTTCAGGCGTCCCGCGCGCCGTCCCGCCAGCAGCGATACCGCCGCCATTGAAAAAATTCCCCAGCAGTAGGCGTTAGCCGTCGCTACCAGGCCTATCGTCGGCACCGCGCAGCCCGCCAGCAACGCCGGCAGCGCAAAAGCGAGATAGCTTTTTATCAGAAAGGCGGCGAATAGCCCGGCGCGCTCGTGACTCTCCGCCAGCGGCATCACGATGCTGATAATGGTCGAAAAGATCGAACCGAATCCCTGCCCGGCGACCGCGGTGCCGAGAAATAGCAGCGCCGTCTGGTGATGATTAATGCCGATCAGGGTCACGCCAATACCCGCCATCAGCGCCAGGGTGCCGATAAACAGCGCGCGCTGCGGCTGCCAGCGACGGAAGAGAAACACCGACGCCGTTGCGCTCAGCATCAGCGTCGCCACTACGGCGCCGCCGACGAACGGCGAGCGAAGCCCCGTCACGTCAATCGCCAGCGTCGGCATCAGCGACAGGTAGAAACCGCCTAGCGCCCAGGCCGCCACGTTGACCGGCGCCAGCCGCAGCAGCGCGCCCAGCGCACGCGGCGGAATAGCGATTTGCGGCTTTAAGGCGCGCCGCGCGCCGGGCGTCCGCGCCACCGTTTCAGGCATCAGCGGCAGCAGCGCCAGCGCCAGCAGCATCAGCGCGAACAGCAGCGCATAGATGGAAACGGTAGGGAATGGCGCAAAAGTGATCAGCAGCGCGCCCGTCAGGCTGCCTGCCAGCAGACCGAGAAACGCCGTCACCGAATTAAGCAGCGGGCCGCGCGCCTTATCGCCGTCAAGGATCGCCGCGCCGAAGGTCGGCAGCGCAATACCCGTCGCAATGCCCTGAACCATTCGCGCAGCGATCAGCGTGTGCGCCGAGTCCGCCAGCATAAACATTATTAGCGCCAGCGTGTTGCACAGCAGGGCCGCCAGCATCATCACGCGCCGACCAATAAAATCGGAAAGGCGGCCCAGCGTCAGCAGGGCAAAAAGCAGGGCGAACGCATAGCTGGCGAAAATCAGCGTCACCGCCAATGGCGACAGATGGTAAAGCGCGCGATAGAGCGGGTAGAGCGGCGTCGGGGCGCTGCTGGTTGCGGAGAACAGCATGGCGCAGATAAAGGCATAAAGCGTTATGCGCGCCGCCGCAGCGGCCGAGAGCGTAGACATTGCAGAAGACATGGTTATCACCTTAATGCAAAATATTAGCTTTAAGGCAGGTATACTTGCATTTTTGGGTTAACGCAATATCTTTGCATTAAACAATTATAGACATGCTTATTCTTTGCAGAGAGAGGAAAGATGGCCAGGGAGATGATCCGGCAGGGCGGACGCAGCGCGCGCATTCAGGAAGAGGTGCATAAGGCGGTCAATACGCTGCTGAAAACCCGCGACCGCAGCGAGTTGACGGTGCCAATGGTGGCAGAGACGGCTGGCGTGACGCCATCCACACTCTATCGGCGCTGGGGCGATCTGACGCAGCTGCTCGCCGACGTGGCGGTAGCGCGTATGCGCCCGATAAGCGAGCCTGACGATACCGGCGATATGCGGGGCGATATGGAAGCCTTCATTTTGCAGTATGCAGAGGAGATGTCGTCGAAACCCGGGCGGCAAATGCTCGCTGACGTCATCGGCAGCGGGAGTAGTGGCGCGACGGTGAAGTGCTGCGGTTTTACCGCGCTTCATCTTGAGACGCTGCGCAAGCGCGCCATTGCGCGCGGCGAAGCGGGCTTCTCAATTGATGAGGCGGTGGATACGGTAGTGGCGCCGGTGATCTATCACATTCTGTTTGAAGACCGCGAGCCAACGCCAGACTACTGCCGCGAACGGGTGGCGCGGCTGTTTTAGAACAGCTAACGGCGGCTGCGACGAAAAGGATGCTGTGCAAAAGCGGCAGCGCAGTATCAAAGCATCCGTTTATAGTTACAACATCCAAATGTATTTTTAGTAAAAGCACTCAGCAACGTGCCAAATGCAGCTTAAAAAAGTCAGCACAGAAAGGACGTTAGCGTTTAATTGACCCTAATCGCTGACAACTAATGACCTGCCAGGCTTGTTCAAATCACGCCAGCGCATCGCATCGCGCCAGACCAATAATAAACCAGGCAAACAAAAAAGATTGAAACAGTCGCTATATAATTCAATTAATAACGAATGGCGTCCGGACAGGTTTTTTATAGTTACTAAAATCGTAATTGATATGAATTCGCACTAATATAAAAACAAGCGTGAAGGGCATCTTCTGATGAATATTAACCTTTATTCGAACGTTCTTTGATTTATATCAACCTGACTTGCAGCTAAGCTGTCCATCTATTTTAATAAAGATAAAATATACCTATAATTAGGTAGTTAACCCGGCATGCGCTATTCCTCATTCCAGCGTTGCTTTGCGCTGCGTCATGAAAGCCCCTACAAATCCTCTTGTTTTTCTGGCTTGCTAAGATAGGCTTATTAACCATTCTACAGGACGGAAGAGTTCGCCAAATAACGGCACCTGAATAGCATCCGCATTTATTTAAAAAGGGCAGAGCTGATTCAGTGTCGTCATCTGATTACATTCAGATTCGTATTAATACGGATTTATTCGGTTTCTCATTTATTACTTTTTAATTACTACTCGCAGACAGCGGGAGCGATCCGTCTGCTGCTTATTGGGAGGATATGTGAGCGTAAAACCTCATTCCGGGCATGGCGCGCTTGAAAACTGGGCGCCTGAAAATCAACAATTTTGGGAAAGTCGCGGCAAACATATCGCCCGGCGTAACCTTATCATCTCCGTCTGCGCGCTGCTGCTCGCCTTCTGCGTCTGGATGCTGTTTAGCACCGTCGCCGTCAACCTGAATCGGGTAGGATTTAACTTCACCGTCGATCAGCTGTTCTTGCTGACCGCATTGCCTTCGCTCTCCGGCGCGCTGTTCCGCGTGCCTTACTCTTTTGTCGTGCCGGTGGTCGGCGGCCGTCTCTGGACGGTAATCAGCACCGCCGTGCTGATCATTCCCTGCGTCTGGCTCGGCTTCGCGGTGCAGAATCCGGCAACCCCCTACGGCGTATTTATCATTATTTCGCTGTTCTGTGGTCTGGCGGGCGCTAACTTCGCCTCAAGCATGGGCAACATCAGCCTTTTCTTTCCTAAAAGTAAACAAGGTTCGGCGCTCGGTATCAACGGCGGCCTCGGCAATCTCGGCGTCAGCGTAATGCAGCTGGTCGCACCGCTGATTATCGTGGTGCCGTTCTTCGTGGGCGGCGCGACGCTGGAAGATGGCAGCCAGATTTGGCTCGCCAATGCCGCGTGGATCTGGGTGCCGCTGCTGGCGCTGGCTTCGATCGCCGCCTGGGGTGGCATGAACGATATCGCCGGCATGCGCGCCTCGCTGCGCGAACAGCTGCCGGTGCTGAAGCAGGGTCACCTCTGGACGCTTGGACTGCTCTATCTCGCCACTTTCGGCTCGTTTATCGGCTTCTCGGCGGGCTTCGCCATGCTGGCGAAAACGCAGTACCCGCAGGTAGACATTATCCATCTCGCCTTTTTTGGCCCCTTCCTCGGCGCGCTGGCGCGGTCCGCGGGCGGTTTTCTCTCTGATAAATTCGGCGGCGTGCGCGTTACGGCAATCAACTTCATGCTGATGACGCTCTTCTCCGCATTGCTGTTCCTGACCCTGCCTGGCAGCGTCGCCGGCTCTTTCCTGAGCTTCTACGTGGTGTTTATGGGTCTGTTCCTGACTGCCGGCCTCGGCAGCGGCTCGACCTTCCAGATGATCGCGGTGATCTTTCGTCAGATCACGATGGATCGCATGACCGCCAAAGGTCACAGCAAGGAAGAGGCGCAGCACGCCGCCGTCACCGACACCGCCGCCGCGCTGGGCTTTATTTCCGCGCTGGGCGCGGTCGGCGGCTTCTTTATCCCGAAAGCGTTCGGCACCTCGCTGACCCTCACCGGTTCGCCCGTCGGCGCTATGAAAATTTTTCTGGTCTTTTACATCGTCTGTCTGCTGTTGACCTGGCTGCTGTATGGCCGTCGCAAAACCAATAACAACTAAGCAGAGCATATGAGCACTAACCATACTGGAGATGCGCAATGAGCAAACTTCTTGACCGCTTCCGCTATTTCAAACAGAAAGGCGATAGCTTCGCAGAGGGGCACGGTCAGGTCTATAACACCAACCGCGACTGGGAAGAGAGTTACCGGCAGCGCTGGCAATATGACAAAATCGTGCGTTCCACCCACGGCGTAAACTGCACCGGCTCCTGCAGCTGGAAGATCTACGTTAAAAACGGCCTGGTCACCTGGGAGACGCAGCAGACCGACTATCCGCGCACGCGTCCCGATCTGCCTAATCACGAGCCGCGCGGCTGCCCGCGCGGCGCGAGCTACTCCTGGTATCTCTACAGCGCCAACCGGCTGAAATATCCGCTGGTGCGCAAGGTGTTGCTGGAGATGTGGCGTGAGGCGCGGGCGCAGCACAGCGATCCGGTCGACGCCTGGAACGCCATTATGGCGGATAGCGAAAAGAGCAAGACCTATAAATCGCAGCGCGGCCGCGGCGGTTTCGTGCGCGCCAGCTGGCAAGAGCTGAACCCGCTGATCGCCGCCGCCAACATCTGGACCATCAAAAACTACGGCCCCGACCGTATTGCGGGCTTCTCGCCGATCCCGGCGATGTCGATGGTTTCCTATGCGGCCGGCACGCGCTATCTGTCGCTGATAGGCGGCACCTGCCTGAGCTTCTACGACTGGTATTGCGATCTGCCGCCCGCCTCGCCAATGACCTGGGGCGAGCAGACCGACGTGCCGGAATCCGCCGACTGGTACAACTCCAACTACATTATCGCCTGGGGCTCCAACGTGCCGCAGACGCGTACCCCGGACGCCCACTTCTTTACCGAAGTGCGCTACAAAGGCACCAAAACGGTTGCCATCACGCCGGACTATTCAGAAGTGGCCAAGCTGTGCGACCAGTGGCTGGCGCCGAAGCAGGGCACCGACAGCGCGCTGGCGATGGCGATGGGCCACGTCATCCTCAACGAGTTTCACCTGAAAAACCCCAGCGACTACTTCCTTAACTACGCGCGTCACTACACCGATATGCCGATGCTGGTGCTGCTGGAGCCGCGCGAAGACGGCAGCTATGTGCCCGGACGCCAGCTGCGCGCGGCGGATCTGGCCGACAACCTGGGCGAAGAGAACAATCCGCAGTGGAAAACCGTCGCCTACAACCAGGAGGGTGAACTGGTAGCGCCGAACGGTTCCATCGGCTTCCGCTGGGGCGAAAAGGGCAAATGGAACCTCGAACCGAAAGCGGCAGGCACGCCGACGCAGCTGACGCTCTCGCTGCTCGACCGGCGCGATGCGGTGATGGATGTCGCCTTTCCTTACTTCGGCGGCATTGAGAACCCGCATTTCCGTCATGTGAAGCAGGACGAAGTGCTGCTACATAAAGTGCCGGTGAAAATGCTAACGCTGGCCGACGGCCGCGAGCTGCCGGTCGCCTCGGTTTACGATTTGACGCTGGCCCACTACGGGCTCGTCCGCGGTCTTGATGATGCCAACTGCGCGCGCGACTACAGCGAAGTGCGCGCCTATTCACCCGCCTGGGCGGAGCAGATTTGTGGCGTACCGCGCAGTCAGATTGAAAAAATCGCGCGCGAATTCGGCGAAACGGCGCACAAAACGCATGGCCGCTCGATGATTATCGTCGGCGCGGGCATGAACCACTGGTATCACATGGACATGAACTACCGTGGGCTGATCAATATGCTGGTGTTCTGCGGCTGCGTCGGGCAGACCGGCGGCGGCTGGGCGCACTATGTCGGCCAGGAGAAGCTGCGTCCGCAAACCGGCTGGACGCCGCTGGCCTTCGCGTTGGACTGGAACCGTCCGCCGCGCCAGATGAACAGCACCTCGTTTTTCTATAACCATGCCAGCCAGTGGCGCTTCGAGAAGCTGCAGGTCAGCGAACTGCTGTCGCCGCTCGCCGACGCCAGCCAGTTCAGCGGCCAGCTAATCGACTTTAACGTGCGCGCCGAACGCATGGGGTGGCTGCCTTCATCGCCGCAGCTCGGCATCAACCCGCTGCGCATCGCCGAAGAGGCGAAACGCGCAGGCCAGTCCGAGCAGGCGTGGACCGTTGAGGCGCTGAAGTCCGGCAAGCTGCGCATGGCGTGCGAAGATCCCGATAACGGCGGCAACCATCCGCGCAACATGTTTATCTGGCGCTCGAACCTGCTCGGCTCCTCGGGCAAAGGGCACGAGTATATGCTGCGCTATCTGCTCGGCACCGAGAGCGGCATTCAGGGCGAACCGATCAGCGATGAGCAGGATCGCCCCGAAGAGCTGGAGTGGCGCGGCGAAGCGCTGGAAGGCAAGCTCGACCTGCTGGTAACGCTCGATTTCCGCATGTCCAGCACCTGTCTCTTCTCCGATATCGTGCTGCCGACCGCCACCTGGTATGAGAAAGACGATATGAATACCTCGGATATGCATCCGTTTATTCATCCGCTTTCCGCCGCGGTCGATCCCGCCTGGGAATCCAAAAGCGACTGGGAAATTTACAAAGGCATCGCCAAAACCTTCTCCGAACTCTGCGTCGGCCATCTCGGCGAGGAAACCGACGTGGTGCTGCAGCCGCTGCAGCACGACTCTCCCGGCGAACTGGCGGCAGGCGAGGTGCGCGACTGGAAAAAAGGTGAATGCGATCTGATCCCTGGCCAGACCGCGCCGCAGATTATCAGCGTGCAGCGCGACTATCCCGCCGTCTATGAACGCTTTACCTCGGTTGGACCGCTGCTGGAGAAACTGGGCAACGGCGGCAAAGGCATCAGCTGGAACACCGATAAAGAGGTCGACCTGCTGCGCCGTCTGAACTACACCAAAGCAGACGGCGTCGCCAAAGGTCAGCCGATGATCAACAGCGCTATCGACGCCGCCGAAGTGATTCTGACGCTGGCGCCGGAAACCAACGGTCAGGTGGCGGTAAAAGCCTGGCAGGCGCTGGGCGAATTCACCGGCCGCGACCATACGCATCTGGCGCGACCGAAGGAAGAGGAGAAGATCCGCTTCCGCGATATCCAGGCGCAGCCGCGCAAAATTATCTCCAGCCCGACATGGTCAGGCCTGGAAGACGAGCATGTCTCCTATAATGCCGGCTACACCAACGTGCATGAGCTAATCCCGTGGCGCACGCTGTCCGGCCGCCAGCAGCTTTATCAGGATCATCCGTGGATGCGCGCCTTCGGCGAAGCGTTCTGCGCCTACCGTCCGCCGGTCGATACGCGCAGCGTGCAGAATCTGCAGCATATTCCCTCTAACGGTTTCCCGGAGAAGGCGCTCAACTTCCTGACGCCGCACCAGAAATGGGGCATTCACTCCACCTACAGCGACAACCTGCTGATGCTGACCCTGTCGCGCGGCGGTCCTATCGTCTGGATGAGTGAAACCGACGCCCAGGAGCTGGGCATCGAGGATAACGACTGGATCGAAGTGTTTAACGCCAACGGCGCGCTGACTGCGCGCGCGGTGGTCAGCCAGCGCGTTCCGGCGGGCATGACCATGATGTATCACGCGCAGGAGCGTCTGATGAACATTCCAGGTTCAGAGATAACCGGCCAGCGCGGCGGTATCCATAACTCGGTCACGCGCGCCTGTCCGAAACCGACGCATATGATCGGCGGCTACGCCCAGCTGGCGTACGGCTTCAACTACTACGGCACCGTCGGCTCTAACCGCGACGAATTTATCATGGTACGCAAGATGAACAAGGTGAACTGGCTGGATGACGAAGGCCGCGATCAGGTACAGGAGGCGACAAAATGAAAATCCGCTCTCAGGTCGGCATGGTGTTGAACCTCGATAAGTGCATTGGCTGTCATACCTGTTCCGTCACCTGTAAAAACGTCTGGACCAGCCGCGAGGGGATGGAGTATGCCTGGTTCAATAACGTAGAAAGCAAACCGGGCGTCGGCTATCCGCACGCCTGGGAAGATCAGGAAAAATGGCGCGGCGGCTGGATCCGCAATATTAAGGGACGCCTGGTGCCGCGCCTCGGCAGTCGCTCCTCGGTGCTGATGAAAATCTTCGCCAACCCGGTGGTGCCGGGCATCGACGATTACTACGAGCCTTTTACCTTCGACTATCAGCATCTGCACACCGCTAAAGCGGGTAAGAGCCAGCCGACGGCGCGTCCGCGCTCGCTGATCAGCGGCCAGCGCATGGACAAAATCAACGGCGGTCCAAACTGGGAAGAGATCCTCGGCGGCGAGTTCAGCAAGCGTTCGGCGGATAAAAACTTCGACGCGATGCAGAAGGAGATGTACGGCCAGTTCGAAAACACCTTCATGATGTATCTGCCGCGTCTGTGCGAGCACTGCCTCAATCCCGCCTGTGCGGCCACCTGTCCGAGCGGCGCCATCTACAAGCGCGAAGAGGACGGCATCGTTCTGATCGATCAGGACAAATGCCGCGGCTGGCGCCTGTGCGTCAGCGGCTGTCCATACAAAAAGATCTACTTCAACTGGAAAAGCGGCAAGTCGGAGAAGTGCATTTTCTGCTATCCGCGCATCGAATCGGGCATGCCGACCGTCTGTTCGGAAACCTGCGTCGGCCGTATCCGTTACCTTGGCGTGCTGCTCTATGACGCCGATAAAATCGCTGAAGCGGCCAGCACCGAGCATGAAACCGATCTCTACCAGCGCCAGTGCGACGTTTTCCTCGATCCCCGGGATCCGGAAGTGATCGAAGAGGCGCTGAAGCAGGGCATTCCGCAAAGCGTCATCGACGCCGCGCAGGCGTCGCCGGTGTGGAAGCTGGCGATGGACTGGAAGCTGGCGCTGCCGCTGCATCCGGAATACCGCACGCTGCCGATGGTCTGGTATGTGCCGCCGCTGTCGCCGATTCAGTCGGTGGTCGACGCGGGCGGGCTGGTGTCGCAGAGCAGCGTGCTGCCGGACGTAGAAAGCCTGCGTATTCCGGTGCAGTACCTGGCCAACCTGCTGACTGCTGGCGACACTGCGCCGGTGCTGCGCGCGCTGAAGCGCATGATGGCGATGCGCCACTATAAACGCGCGCAGAACGTGGACGGGGTCACCGATACCCGCGCTATCGACGAGGTGGGCCTGAGCGAAGCGCAGGTCGAAGAGATGTATCGCTATCTGGCGATCGCCAACTACGAAGACCGCTTCGTGATCCCGAGCAGCCATCGCGAGCTGGCGCGCGAGGCCTTCCCGGAACGCAACGGCTGCGGCTTTACCTTTGGCGACGGCTGTCACGGCAGCGACACCAAATTCAACCTGTTCAACAGCCGCCGTATCGACGCGATCAATATCGGCGACAACGCGGGAGGCGAATAATGGCGCTGATTAAAGTAGTTGCCCTGCTGCTGGAGTATCCCGATGAGGCGCTCTGGGAGCATCAGGATGAGCTGCGCGAGCTGGTCAGCGCGCAGCATCCCGCTCTGCTGCCTTTTATCGACCGCTACTTCGGCACGACGCCGCTCGATATGCAGGCGGAATGGTGCGCGCTATTCGAACGCGGCCGCGCCACGTCGCTGCTGCTGTTCGAGCATGTGCACGCCGAGTCGCGCGATCGCGGTCAGGCGATGGTCGATCTGATGGCGCAGTATGAGCGCGCCGGACTGGAGCTGAACTGCCGCGAACTGCCGGACTATCTGCCGCTCTACCTGGAATACCTTAGCATGCAGCCGGAAGCGGAGGCGCAGCAGGGTTTGCTGGACGTGGCGCCGATTCTGGCGCTGATTGGCGGTCGTCTGAAAGAACGCGACAGCGACTTCAGCGCCCTGTTCGATACGCTGCTGAAGGTAGCGAACAGTCCGCTGAGCAGCGAAAGCGTGGCGGCGCAGGTCGCCAGCGAGACGCGCGACGATACCCCGGCCGCCATGGATGCGGTCTGGGAGGAGGAGCAGGTGAAGTTTATCGACGACAGCGCCTGCGACAGCTCGGCGCAACAGCAACATCAGCGGCGCTTCCGCAATGACACCGCGCCGCAATATCTCGATCTCTCCGCTGGAGGAACAGCCTGATGCACTATTTAAACGTGTTGTTCTTTGATATCTATCCCTACCTGTGCGGCACCGTGTTCCTGATAGGGAGCTGGCTGCGTTACGACTATGGCCAGTACACCTGGCGCGCCTCATCCAGCCAGATGCTGGATAAAAAAGGCATGCGCTTCGCCTCGAACGTGTTTCATATCGGCATTCTCGGCATCTTCTTCGGCCATCTGTTCGGCCTGCTGACGCCGCACTGGATGTATGAGCCGTTCCTCGCTATCGCCACCAAGCAGAAAATCGCTATGGGCGCGGGCGGCGTGTTCGGCATCATGACGCTGGTCGGCGGTTTCCTGCTGCTGAAGCGTCGTCTGCTTAACCCGCGCATTCGCGCCACCTCGACGCGCGCCGATATTGTTATCCTCGGCATTCTGGTGGTGCAGTGTACGCTGGGCCTGACGTCGATTCTCTTCTCCATGCATCACCTCGACGGGGTGGGCATGATGAAGCTGGTAGGCTGGGCGCAGGCGATCGTGACTTTCCAGGGCAACGCTTCGCACTGGCTGGATGGGGTAGAGTGGATCTATCGCGTGCACCTGATCCTCGGCATGACCATCTTTTTGGTGTTTCCGTTCACGCGTCTGGTTCACGTCTGGAGCGCGCCGGTAGAGTATTTTACCCGTCGCTACCAGGTGGTGCGTGCCCGTCGCTAAACCTTGCTCTCCGCGCCAGCCCAGCCTGCGGCTGGCGCACTATTGCTCCCGCCGCTGATTGACTTTTCCGTAACACTGTCACGTCTTTACAGTAACTGAAACAACACCGCTTTGTTTAAGTTACTTAACATTTTTATTAACTCTTTTAGATTAGACGCTGTGACAAGGATCGCATTTCTCCCTACGCTTAAGCTCAGGTAATAATAAAAAAGGTGAAGCGTGCATGTTGATAAAAATGAAGCGAGAGCGATCTCATACGGAAGACCGTTATCTTGCTGTCTGGCTGGCGACGGCGGCCGGTTTGCTGAATGCGATGGCATTAGGCGCGTTTGGTTTTTTTCCCTCTCATATGTCGGGTAACACGTCGCAGCTTTCCAGCGAAGTCAATAACAGCGATCTGCGCGATCTCACCTTTCTCGGCTGCCTGCTGCTGGCCTTCGTCGCGGGCGCGGTCACCGCGCGTCTGGCGGTCATCGCCGGTCTGAAACACAATCTGCGCACCGTTTTCTGTCAGGTACTGGTTGCGGAAGGGGTGGCGCTGCTGTGCCTGTCGCTGTTTGAAATCTTTTTCTACTCTTCCGGCAATAACCGCGAAGTGCTGGTGCTGCTCGGTTTTCTGATGGGCGTGCATAACTCCACCTCGACGCAACTATCTAACGGGCGCGTGCGCGCGACGCATATCACCGGCACGCTGACCGATGCCGGCATTTCGCTCGCCTCGGTCATCAGCGCCATGCTGCGCCGCGACCCGTCGAAAAACGCGCATGCGCAAAAGAAGCAGCTCAAAACGCACCTGACAACGATTTTCTCCTTTCTCGGCGGCGGCATCGCCGGACTCTGGCTGTTTCGCGTGGCGGGTTTTCACGCCATGGCGGCGCTGAGCGCGGTACTGATTCTGCTGGCGGTGACGTCGATGGCGTTGACGCTGATGAAGGTGAGAGGAACGGCTATGGCGGCAAGACGCTAAAGGGATTTGAAGGAAAATGGGCAATAAAAAAGCCGGTAACTGCGTTACCGGCTTTTTTTGCGTCTCAGGCCGTTAGCCTACCAGCGGCTTCGCGGTTTTCTCAACCAGCGCCAGCAGGACTTTCACATCCTCCAGCGTCACAGTTGGGTTAAGCAGCGTCAGCTTCAGGCAGGTCACGCCGTTGTGCTCGGTCACGCCGACGTTAGCGCGGCCCGATTCCAGCAGCGCGTCGCCGATGCGCTGGTTCAGCAGCGCGGTTTCAGCCAGATCGTGACAGCCGCTTTCCGGATGGAAGCGGAACAGCACGCTCGCCAGCTGCGGTTTCATCACCAGCTCCAGCAGCGGATGGGCGCTGATGTATTTCGCGACCTGCTGGGCGAGAGTGACGCCGTGATCGATGATCGCCGCGTACTGTTTCTGACCCAGCGCTTCCAGACCCATCCACAGTTTCAGCGCATCGAAACGGCGCGTGGTCTGCAGCGATTTGGACACCAGGTTCGGCACGCCCGCCTCTTCGTCGAACTCAGAGTTCAGGTAAGCCGCCTGATAACGCATCAGCTCGTAGTTCGCCGCGTCTTTCAGCAGGAACGCGCCGCAGCTGATGGTCTGGAAATATTGCTTATGGAAGTCCAGCGTAACGGAATCCACCAGCTCGAGGCCGTCCAGATAGTCGCGATATTTCTCCGACAGCAGCAGCGCGCCGCCCCATGCCGCATCGACGTGCACCCAGATATTGTTCTGGGACGCCAGCGCGGCGATGTCGCGCAGCGGATCGATAGCGCCGGCGTCGGTGGTGCCTGCGGTAGCGACAATCGCCAGGATCTGATCGCCGTTGGCTTTCGCCTGGGCGATCTTCTCCGCCAGATCGGTTACGTCCATACGGGCGTATTCGTCGGTTTTCACCTGGGTTACGCACTGGTAGCCCAGGCCGAGCAGCGCCATATTCTTCTGAACGGAGAAGTGGGCGTTTTCGGAGCAGAACACCTTTAGCTTGCGCAGGTCGCCCACCAGGCCATCCTGCTGAACAGAGTGGCCCTGACGCGCAAAGAAGGCGTCGCGCGCCAGCATCAGGCCCATCAGGTTGCTCTGAGTGCCGCCGCTGGTGAACACGCCTGCGTCGCCCGCTTCATAGCCGACCTGGGCGCGCAGCCACTCGATCAGCTTCATCTCGATGATGGTCGCCGACGGGCTCTGATCCCAGGAGTCCATGCTCTGGTTGGTGGCGTTGATCAGCACTTCCGCCGCCTGGCTTACCACCAGGCTCGGGCAGTGAAGATGCGCCACGCACTGCGGATGATGCACCGCCAGGCTGTCTTTCAGGAAGAACTCGACCGCGCGCTCGATGGCGGCCTGGTTGCCCAGGCCGGTCGGATTGAAGTCCAGCGCAATACGCTCGCGCAGTTCCGCGACGGTTTTGCCCTGATACATTTCAGGCTGCTTCAGCCACTCAACGACGGCTTTGCTGCTCTGCTCGATAACCTGCTGGTAGGCTTCGATGCTCTGCGCCGAGCCCGCCAGGATCGGATTTAATTCAGACATGATCGCATTCCGCTCCACTTAAACCGGCTGCACGCCAGCGGCCAGCAGCGCCTGCTCGAACTTGTCGAGGAACACTTCCAGCTCCTGGTTGGTGATCAGCAGGGAAGGCAGCAGACGCAGTACGCAGCCGTGACGGCCGCCGCGCTCCAGGATCAGGCCCGCTTCAAAGCACTTCTTCTGCAGCAGCGCAGAGAGATCGCCGTCCGCCGGGTAGCAGCCCAGCTGATCTTTGGCTTCGTTCGGCTTCACGATCTCAATGCCGATCATCAGGCCCAGGCCGCGTACGTGACCGATAACCGGGAAGCGCTGTTGCATCTCGGCCAGTTTGCCTTTCAGCCACTCGCCTTGCTGCGCCACTTTGTCGGCGATATTCTGCTCTTTAAGGATCTTCAGCGTGGTGAGGCCGGTGGCCATTGCCAGCTGGTTGCCGCGGAAGGTGCCGGTATGGTGACCCGGTGCCCAGGCGTCAAACTGCTTTTTAATGCCCAGCACGGCGAGCGGCAGGCCGCCGCCGACAGCTTTCGACATCACGATAATGTCTGGCTGAATGCCGGCGTGCTCAAAGGCGAAGAATTTGCCGGTACGCGCGAAGCCCGCCTGCACTTCGTCAATGATCAGCAGAATGCCGTGCTCTTCGGTCACTTTACGGATGCGCTGCAGCCACTCGGCCGGCGCCGGGTTCACGCCGCCTTCGCCCTGAACCGCTTCCAGGATCACCGCCGCAGGTTTGCGCACGCCGCTTTCCACGTCGTTGATCAGATTTTCGAAGTAGTAGGTCAGCGCTTTCACGCCCGCTTCGCCGCCAATGCCCAGCGGGCAGCGGTAGAGGTGCGGGTAAGGCATAAACTGCACTTCCGGCATCATGCCGTTGACCGCTTCTTTCGGCGACAGGTTGCCGGTAACGGAGAGCGCGCCGTGGGTCATGCCGTGGTAGCCGCCGGAGAAGGCGATAACGCCTGAACGGCCGGTGGCTTTTTTCGCCAGCTTGATCGCCGCTTCAACCGCGTCCGCGCCGGACGGACCGGTGAACTGCAGTTTGTACTCTTTGCCCTGACCAGGCAGCAGCGACAGCAGGTATTCAGAGAACGCATCTTTTAAAGGCGTCGTCAGATCGAGAGTATGTAACGGCAAGCCGCTGGTAATGACATTTTGGATGCTCTGCAACACGTCAGGATGATTATGACCCAGCGCCAGCGTGCCCGCGCCTGCCAGGCAGTCGAGGTACTCTTTATTGTCGGCGTCGGTGATCCATACGCCTTTCGCCTGGGTAATCGCTAACGGTAACTTACGGGGATAACTTCTGACGTTTGATTCGAACTCAGCCTGACGGGCCAAATAGGTTTCATTGTTTGCGTTTGAAGTGGCATCTAAAGAATCAATACGGACTTTATCCGTCATCATATCTCTCCTACAACCGGGGCAATCGACTGTGCCGCAGTTGAATGAATGTTAAAAATTCGGGTTACCTGATTTTAGGCGCGGCCAATATAGAGCTTTTGCGATTCGGGCTCAATCTTTTATTTTGTTTAGATTTGTTCGCGTTTATTTATAACTAACTTTTCCTGCCTTACGACCTGACCGTAGAGCATGCGCGGGCCTGATGACGCCTGTGTTAAGAGGGTGTGACGGCTTGACGCAGCCGCTGAGCTTAAGCGCGGTGAAAAACGCTAACCGAAGAAGAAACAGGCAATTAAAGGCCATTTTTGTTGACGTATTAAACAAACGACTCGGTGAAAATTATCACCTCGTAAATTAATCCGCAGCGCGAAGGTTAAGTTATATAAAAGGCTTAACCTTACGTGCGGGAAACATATTTAAACTAAATTCTTTAAAACGGGAATCTTTAGCGCAGCAGTGAAGGAAGCAGCGCAGCGGAAACGGAATCATGCAGCAGGCGCTGCGCCCGCGCATCCAGGCTGCGGTTCTGCCACAGCGTAATCCCGATACGGCCCGCCGCAGGCAGCGCCCCGTCGACGATATGCAGGGTGCGCGGCAGCCCGATGGGCGAACGCAGCGTAATGCCGAGGCCTGCCTGCACGGCCGCCCAGATGCCGCTCAGGCTCGGGCTGGTAAAGACCACGCGCCATGGAATCCCTGCCTGATCCAGCGCGGCGATGGCGCGGGAGCGCATCTGGCAGGGCGCGTCAAACATCACCAGCGGTAAAGGATCGCCGCTCGCCAGCAGCGTCGCAATCTCTATCTGCGGCGAGGCGATCCACACCAGCGGACACTCCCCCAGGAACGCACTCTCGTCGAGCGCCTGCTCGGGCTGCCACAGTAGCGCGATATCCACCTGCTTCTCTATCGCCGCCTGACGCAGGGCGCGGTTGCGATCGATGCGCGCCGTAATGTTGAGACCCGGATGCTGAGCAGCGAGCTGGCTGAGCAGCGCGGGCATCAGCGATTCGCCAAAATCTTCCTGCATGCCGATACGCAGCTCGCCTTGCAGCAGTTCGCCGCGCACGGCGCGCTGCGCCTCGTCGTTGAGCGCCAGCAGGCGGCGCGCGTAGCTCAGCAGCCTCTCGCCGGCGGGCGTCAGCGCCAGCTTGCGACCCTGTTTCACCACCAGTTCGGCGCCGCACTGCGCTTCCAGCTTTTTGAGCTGAGCGCTGACGGCGGAAGTCGATCGGCAGAGCCGCTGGGCGGCGAGCGCAAAGCTGTCGCATTCGATGCCCGTCACGAAACTGCGCAGCGCATCCATATCGAGAGAAATCGGGAGCCTGTTCATATCATCCTGCTTTTCGGGATTAAGCGTGCTGAATAATTTGATTTTCAGGATAGTAGCAGAGGGCGAGACTGAGGGTCAGCGATAAATAAAGAGAGGAGCCATCATGAGCCACGCACTCGATAAAGAAAATCTTCAGCAGGCCGCGCCAAAGCTGGCGGAGATCACCCATAACCTGTTATTCGGCGATATCTGGCAGCGCGATATTCTGACGCCGCGTGAACGCAGCCTGATCACCCTGGCCTGTCTGGCCGCGCTGGGACGCGAAAAGCAGCTCGGCTGGCATATGCGCTTCGCCACTGAAAACGGCCTGAGTCGCCGCGAACTCAGCGAAGCATTTACCCACCTGGCGTTCTATGCCGGCTGGCCTGCCGCCGTGACCGCGCTGCACTATCTGCCTGAAAGCGATTTGCCAAAGGAGGAAAGCCCATGCCGCTGACCCGCATCACGCTGAATGATCAGACCAGCGAGGCGCGCATCGCGCAGATTTCCGACATCCTGCAACGCACGCTGGTAGAGACCTTCGACGTCCCGGCGCATGACCGGTTTCAGATAGTGGAGAAACTGCCCGCAGCGCAGCGTATCTATGACCCGCACTATCTGAGCGGCAGGCGCAGTGACGATGTCATTCTCTTTACGCTGCTTGCCGGAAAGCCGCGCTCGGCGGCGCAAAAATCGGCGTTCTGCCGCACGCTGACCCAGCGGCTGGCCGCGCAGCTCGCTGTCCGGCCCGACGACGTAATGGTGGTTATCCAGTTCAACACCGCAGGCGACTGGAGCTTCAGCAAGGGCGAAATGTTCGCCGGGGAGACGCTATGATTCTGATGCACTACCGCTTTACGCTGCCCGCCGATTACGACATGAGGATTATCGAGCGGCGCATCGCGGAAAACGGCGCAAAGCTCGACGGCTTTCCCGACCTGATATTCAAGGCTTATCTCTATGCGCGACGCGACGAGGGGGCGAAGGCGAACAGCTACGCGCCGCTCTATCTCTGGCGCGACAGCGCCGGAATGATCCGCTTCTTGCAGAGCGCCGGCTTCGCCAGGCTTACGGAAGATTTCGGCTGGCCAGTGATTCAGAGCTGGCTGGGAGTGAAAATGGCGCCGATGGCGACGCTGCGCGACGCGCGCTTTGCGGCGCTGCGTCACCGGCCAATTGCGCCCTATAGCGATCTCGCCGCGCTAAACCTCGAGGCGGCGCTGGTCGGCTGGGATATTTCGGCCCAGTCGCTGCTTCAGGTCGATTTCGCCGCTGATAAAAGATTGCCGGGAGAGTGCTACCGCATCGGCTATCTCGCTCTCGGCGACCCGACTATGCGAGACGCGGTAACATCCTGAAAGAATAAATTTAACATCTTTAGTCCCGCCGCCGCCGCACTCAGGATCTGCTCGCCTACGCTAAAAAGGATAAGTACTGGAGAGCAAGGTCGTATGAAAAAAGAAAACAGTAGTATTGGTATTGCGCCTTATGGCGGTTCGGCAGGCGGTTGGGGCGCGCTCAAAGCGGTAGCGGATGCGATTCGCGGCCAGATGTCCGTTAAGCAGGATGTTATCGCGCTGTTCAAAGTGAACCAGCCGGAAGGGTTCGACTGCCCAGGCTGTGCCTGGCCTGACCCGCAGCACCGCTCCTCGTTTGAATTTTGCGAAAACGGCGCCAAAGCGGTCTCGTGGGAAGCCACCAGTAAGCGCACCACGCCGGAATTTTTCGCCGCGCACACCGTGAGCGAACTCTGGCAGCGCAACGCTCTGGAGCTGGAAGGCGAAGGGCGTCTGACCCACCCGATGAAATATGACGCGGCGAGCGACACCTATCAGCCCATTGAATGGGAGACGGCGCTCAACGAAATCGGCGCGCTGCTGCGCAGCTATGAAGATCCCGACAGCGTCGAATTCTATACCTCTGGCCGCGCCTCTAACGAAGCCGCCTTTCTCTGGCAGCTCTTCGCGCGCGAATACGGCACCAATAACTTTCCCGACTGCTCCAACATGTGCCACGAACCGACCAGCGTCGGTCTGCCGCAGTCGATCGGCGTAGGCAAGGGCACGGTAGAGCTGGAGGACTTCGATCACTGCGATCTGGTGCTCTGCATCGGCCACAATCCCGGTACCAACCATCCACGCATGCTGGCGACGCTGCGCGACGTCTCAAAGCGCGGCAAAACCATCGTGGCGATTAATCCGCTGCGCGAGCGCGGCCTTGAGCGCTTTACCTCGCCGCAAAGCCCGATTGAGATGCTGTCGATGGGGTCGACGCAGCTGGCGTCCACCTACTACAAAGTGCGCGTCGGCGGCGACGCGGCGATGCTGAAAGGCGTGATGAAATGTCTGCTGTCGATGCATGAAAAAGCGCTGGCGGCGGGCGAGCCAGGCGTGATCGACGACAGCTTTATCAACGAACACACCGAAGGGTTCACCGCGCTGAAGGCGGATCTTGAGGCGACCGAATGGCCGCATATTCTGAAAGTCTCCGGCATGACGCTCGAAGAGATTCAGAATATCGCTCATCTCTACGCCGCGTCGGAAAGCACCATTATCTGCTACGGCATGGGCATCACCCAGCACCAGTACGGCACCCAGAACGTACAGCAGATCGCCAACCTGCTGCTGATGCGCGGCAACATCGGCAAGCGCGGCGCGGGCATCTGTCCGTTACGCGGTCACTCCAACGTACAGGGCGATCGCACCGTCGGCATTACTGAAATCCCGCCGCAGTGGATGCTGGACAATATTGAAAAAGTATTTGGCTTTAAGCCGCCGCAGAAGCACGGCCACGGCGCGGTGGCGGCAATCCAGGCAATGCGCGACGGCAAAGCCAAAGCGCTGCTCTGCCTCGGCGGCAACCTGGCGGAGGCGATCTCCGACCCGCAGGTCACTTTCGAGGCGATGCGCAAACTCGATCTGGTGGTGCACATGGCCACCAAGCTTAACCGCTCGCATCTGCTGCTCGGCAGGCATAACTATCTCTTCCCGGTGCTGGGCCGCACCGAAATCGATCGCCAGGCGTCGGGCGAGCAGAGCGTGACGGTAGAGGATTCGATGTCGATGGTGCACGCCTCGCGCGGCACGCTGAAACCCGCCTCGCCGCATCTGAAATCGGAGCCAGCGCTGGTCGCCGGGCTGGCGAAAGCCACGCTGCGCAACTCGCGCGTCGACTGGGACAAAATGGTGGGCGACTACAGCTTTATTCGCGACGCCATCGAGGCGGTTTTTCCCGGCTTCGAGGATTTCAACAACCGTATCCTGACGCCGGGCGGCTTCCGGCTGCCGGTGGCGGCCGCGCAGCGCAGATGGCTAACGCCGAGCGGCAAGGCGCAGTTCAAGGTAATGCAGGGCATCAATGAGGATCCGCGCTCGCTGATCTGTCACGATCTGGTGCTGACGACGCTGCGCAGCCATGACCAGTACAACACCACGCTCTATGGCCTGAACGACCGCTATCGCGGCGTCACCGGCCGGCGCGACGTGCTGTTTATGGCGGCGGACGAGGCGGAAAAACGCCAGTTCCGCGTCGGCGATAAGGTGAATATGGTGGCGCTCGATCCGCAAGGGAACCGCACCGGACGACGTCTCGATAACCTGACCGTAGTGGTGTATGACATGGCGCCCGGTTCGGTAGCGGCTTATTACCCCGAGGCCAACGTGATGGTGCCGCTCGACAGCCACGATACCGAAAGCGGCATTCCGGCCTACAAAAGTATCCCGGTAGAGCTGGAGCTGTGCGAGGCGCCCGTAGAAACCTCAGGCGCGCTGCGATGAAAGGTAGTAGGTAAATTCAGGGGCCGCACTAGCGGCCCTTTTTATTGCCGATATCGTCCAGCACCGCCAGCGCCTCATCCGGCAGCGTCAGCTGCGCCGCCGCCAGGTTTTCGCGCAGATGTTCCGGCGACGAGGTGCCGGGGATCAACAGAATATTGGGTGAGCGCTGCAGCAGCCAGGCGAGCGCCACCTGCATCGGCGTGGCGTTAAGCTGCTGCGCCACCTGAGTCAGTTGCGTAGACTGCAGCGGCGTAAAACCGCCGAGCGGGAAGAAGGGTACGTAGGGAATGCCCTGCGCGGCGAGCTGGTCAATCAGCGCGTCATCCTCGCGGTTGGCGAGATTATACAGGTTCTGCACGCAGGCGATTTCGGTAAGCTGCTGCGCCTCCTCTACCTGACGCGCCGTGACGTTGCTCAGCCCGATATGGCGGATCACCCCTTGCTCTTTGAGGTCCATTAGCGCCCTGAGCTGCGGTTCAAGGGAACCTTCCGTGGGTTTTTGCGGATTGAGCATGCTGCGCAGATTCACCACTTCCAGCACGCCGAGATCGAGGTTACGCAGGTTATCTTCCACCGCGCTGACCAGCTCGCCCGGCGAAAAAGCGGGCAGCCAGCCGCCTTTCTCATCACGACGCGCGCCGACTTTGGTGACGATAATTAAATCTTCCGGGTAGGGATGCAGCGCTTTTTTTATTAGCTGATTGGTCAGGTGCGGGCCGTAAAAATCGCTGGTGTCGATATGACGCACGCCGGCGGCGATGGCGTCGCGCAGCACCTGGATCGCGCGCGCTTCATCTTTTGGCGGGCCAAAGACGCCGGGGCCGGCAAGCTGCATCGCGCCGTAACCCACGCGGCCGACCTCATCGTCGCCGAGACGATAGCGAAGTGAAACCTGAGACATAGTAACCTCCTGATGAAAGGGACTCAGTAAGTGTACTCGCTGTGGCCTGATTACGCGCTGGAAGGGTAGGGCAGAACAGAAGGGAAGGCGGCCGCTCAGGCGACCGCGTGCATTTGCGGATAGAGATGATGAACACGGCGGTCGGGGCCGCAGAGCAGCACTGGGTGGCCATCATTCAGACGCGTCAGATAGTGCTGATGCATCATCTCCGTCAGGCCGGCGCCGCACCAGTAAAGATGATGCTGATGCGCGGTTGCTGGTTGATAGATGGCGCTGAAGGCGCGCACTTCGACGCAGAAGCCCTGACCGCCGAGCCTGATCGCCTCCAGCCAGATTTCAGTCTGGTTTTTCTCGCTGACATTTTCCAGCAGCAGCGGAATGGCGGCGGCGCGCGTGGCGTGGCGTGCCATGCTGCCCGCATAGGCGACAATCAGATGGTGAAAACGCTCAATCCGGCGGCCGGCGCCGGTACGGGTATCGTCTCGCAGCCACTGATGAAGCGGCAGCAGCAGCCGTAACACGAAATCATCGCCGGTAAAGTTGCTGGCAAGCTTGCGTAGCAGCACCGCCAGCGACTGCTCGCTGCCGAACTCGAGCTGCCAGAGCATGTCGCCGCGCCGCGCCGCCCAGCCGCCGGTGCGGACAGGATGCGCGCTGGCCTGCGCCGTTTTGATCTCGCGGATCGTTGCGCCCTGGCTGGTCAGGCGCGTCATATCCATCACCTCCTGCAGCTGAGCTTCAGTCCAGTCATGACCAGATGCATGTTTATGGATAAAGCCGCTTCGAGTCCAGCGCTTCAGATTATGAAGAGCGGCACCCGATATCGCGCAGATGGTTTCAGACGAATAAGTCATATGCTGTCCTTGAACGGAGAGCGAATAGCCACCGCCTGCGGCAGTGGATGAATATACAGTCTGAACCTGTCGCAGCGAAATTAATACAGCATAAAATATTGTTTTACTTGCCGTTTCGCTTATTCAGGAGAGAGTGTCCTTTGGAATTAGCAACTTATCAGTTAACGTAATGATATGTGAATATTTTGTTTAGAAAGGTGATTTAGCTGCATAAAAGATAAACGCGGCGACATTTTGCCTTTTTCCGGCGAAGCTATGCTCCGCCCTCTGCGCTGGAATGCCTCCATGTGCTTAACTTATCACAAGCATTTCTAAGAGGCGGGACATGAAACTAAAAAGGAGAAGCGATCGGGCAACGTCGTTAAATCGTTCGCTGCCCCGAAGCATCGCAATGGCCGGGCTGCTGCTGACGGTAGCGGTAACCGGACTTAACCTCTGGACGATGCGTGAAGCCTGGCGCGATACCCTTATTCAGTCTGAACAGATGGCGGTGAATCTCTCTCTTTCTCAGGCGCGTCAGGCGGACGACACCATGCTGCAGACAGAGCTGTCGCTGCGTGAAGTGCAGCATCAGCTGATGAGCGAAATGGCGTCCGGCGTCAACGGCGCCGCTCTCGGCCAGACCATGCAGGAGCTGGCGAGCCGGCTGCCGCAGCTGCATGGGCTGTTTTATTACGACGCACAGGGCAAGTGGATCGCTACCTCGACACAGACCATCCCCAAAGGCATCAACAACTCCGATCGCGAATATTTCCACTACCACCGAATGAATCCACGCGACAGCGTGCATATCGGCCCGGTAATACGCAGCCGCAGCACCGGCGATCTGGTGATCCCGGTGTCGCTGCGGGTCAACGACGCCTCCGGCGGCTTCAACGGCGTGCTGCTGGCGACTATCCGCGTCGACTATTTTCGTCACTACTACAGCTACTATGAGCTGGGCCCGCAGGATGTGCTGGTGCTGATGCTGGCGGACAGCACGGTGCTCTACGCACGGCCGATGCCGGACAGCTATATCGGCAAAAACCTCTCCTCCAGCCACCTTTTCCAGGCGATGCTCGCCAGCTCAGACAAAGGAAGCGGCCAGTGGCGCGCCGCGCTGGACGGCCAGGCGCGCATTTTCGGCTTTGCCCGCTCCGAGCGTTACGGGCTGGTGGTGGCGGCAGGCTACGATAAACATAATCTGCTGAGAAACTGGATCAAAGGGCAGGTAGAAGATGTGCTGCTCGATCTGGCGCTGCTGGCGGGAATTGTGCTGCTTGGCGCCTATATCCTCAGCCAGGCCCGACGCAGCCTGCGCTATCAGCAGGAGCTGACCCGCCTGCGCGACGAGCTGACGGCGGTGAACCTCTCACTGGAGAACCTGGCGCACGCCGACGGCCTGACCGGCCTGGCGAACCGTCGCCAGTTCGACCATTTCCTGCAGCAAAGCCTGCTCGACGCGGCGGAGCATGGCCAGCAGCTGTCGCTAATCCTGATGGATATCGACTATTTCAAACGCTACAACGATACCTATGGCCACGTCGCCGGCGACGCCTGTCTGAAAACGGTTGCCAGCGCGTTAAAAGGGCTAACGCTGCGCAGCGGCGACAAGGTGGCGAGATACGGCGGTGAAGAGTTCGCCATTATTCTACCTGGCGCCACAGGGTCGGATGCGCTCAACATCGCTAACGCGGCGGTGAAGGCGGTGAGCGCGCGCAATATTCCCCATGACTCCTCCTCGATAGCCGCGCACGTCACGCTGAGCGCGGGATGCGCGACCTTTCTGCCCGAAAGCGATCGTCCAGAGCCTCAGACGCTGATTGAGAAGGCGGACGAGGCGCTCTATCTGGCGAAGCATAGCGGTCGCAACCAGGCACGGCGTGGCGCCTGAGCGCTACAGCGAGGTTGGCGCGGCGCAGTAGGTTTCGACGATCTGCGCCAGCGGCTGAGGTTTACCGAGGTAGTAGCCCTGCAGACCGTCGCACTCCATGAGTTTGAGCTGCTCCATCTGCGAGGCGGTTTCGACCCCCTCTGCGGTCACGCTCAGCGAGTAGGCCTTGCCGAGTCCGACCATATTCTCGACAATCTGCCGCGCCTGCGAGGAGTCGTTCAGCGGAAAGATAAAGGATTTATCGATCTTGATGCCGTCGAACGGAAAGGTGCGCAGATAGTTCAGCGAGGCGTAGCCGGTGCCGAAGTCGTCGATTAAAAACTTTACCCCCAGCGCCTTGATCGCCAGCATCACCTCAAGCGTGGTTTCCGGATCCTGCAGCATGGCGTTTTCCGTTACCTCGATCTCCAGCCGGCTGCTCGGCAGACCGGTAGCGTCCAGCGCGGCGCGAATACGCCGCGGCAGGCCTTTATCGCTGAACTCTACCGCGGAAAGGTTGACCGACACCGCCAGGCCCGGCAGGTCGCGGTGCGTATCTTCGCAGGCGCGCAGCAGCACCCAGTCGCTCAGCGCGCCGATCAGCCCGGTCTCTTCCGCCAGCGGGATAAACTGATCGGGCATCAGTACGCCGTGCTGCCTGTGGTGCCAGCGCACCAGCGCCTCCACGGCGGTGACGCGCGCAGATCGCACGTCGTAGCGCGGCTGCCAGGCGAGGCGCAGCTGATTAGTGTGGATCGCCTCACGCAGTTCGCGCTCCATTTCGCGCCGCTGTACGATCTTCTCTCCCATGTCGCGCTGATAAAACACCCAGTTATTGCGCCCGGCATTTTTCGCTTTATAGAGCGCAATATCCGCATAGCGCAGCAGATCGCCAGGGTTGTTGCCATCCTGCGGCGCCAGCGCGATCCCCATGCTGGCGCCGATAAAGACGTCGGCGCCGTTGATAGCGAAGGGCAGATTGATCTGAGCGATGATACGGCTGCACAACTCGCCGATCTCCTGCTCGCTGTGGATATCGGAGACGATCATGACAAACTCGTCGCCGCCGAGGCGGGCGGTCATCCCGGCATCCTTAAGGCAGGCGTTGAAGCGCAGGGAGACCTCGTGCAGCACGCTGTCGCCGGCGGCGTGGCCGTAGAGATCGTTCACCGGCTTAAACTTATCCAGGTCGATCATAATGACCGCCAGTGGGCAATCGCTATGAAGCGCGTCGCTGAGCTTGCCCGCCAGACAGGCGTTCATCTGCGCGCGATTGGGTAACCCGGTCAGTTCGTCGAACTGCGAGAGATAGCGGACGCGCGCCTCGGCCTCGACCTCGAGGGTAACGTCGGTGGCGGTACCGCGGTAGCCCTTTTTCCCCTGCGCCAGGGTAACGGGACGCAGCGTGAGGTTGCAGAAGCGAATATGCTGCTGCGCGGATCGGTAGCGGCAGCGCAACAGCGTCAGCGGCTCGGCGGGCTGCTCCCGCTGCGTCAGCCGCTGCGGCAGGTCGGCGTCGTCGAGCAGAAAATCGTGCAGCGGCTGCTGCAGCCAGTCCTGGCTGTGATAGCCGGTGACGGCGGGAAAACGGCCGGAGATCCAGGTAAAGCGCAGCTGCGCGTCCGCTTCCCAGATCCAGTCGGTGGTGCTCTCCGCCACGTCGCGAAAGCGCTGCTCGCTGGCGGCCAGCGCCTGCTGGCTCTGCTCCAGCAGAAAAGTGCTGACGTCGCTATGGCGCGCTTTGCGCAGCGCGCTGCGCATCAGCATGGTGGCAGTGAAAAAGGTGGCGCACATCAGCAGCGCCAGCAGCGGCAGCAGCCAGGTGAGCAGCGCGCCGCCGGGATCGTCGCTCTGCCACTTCAGCGTCACGACGCCGCCCAGCGCCGACGCGAAGTAGCGGTCATGCTCGCCGGTGCCCTCGGGCGGCGCGTCGGCGTAGCTGAGTTTTTTAATGCCATACTCCGCGCCCGCGCTTTCCAGCTTGGCGGGGGTCAGACGATCGACAAAAATCATGATCGAGGGCGGGCCCGCGACCATTTTTACGCTGTGGTCGCCGCCGGGGGTAATCCAGGCGGCGCCGAGCAGCGCCAGCTGGTCGCCGACGCGCACCAGCCGCGCTATCGCCTTGCCGTCGCTCTGCTGTAGCCGCTGCTTCAGGGCGTTAAGCGCATCTTGCCCCATCCACGCCTGAAAACTCTCGCGGCGCAGCGCGCCGTCGAGCACGCTGTAGCGCGTTTCGCCACTGGGCGCGATGACGAATACGCCCTCGTAGCCGAAGGTTTTGAACAACGATTCGCCCAGATTCTGGTTGCGCCAGGCCCAGTCGAGGTTCAGCGTGCGATGCAGGTTGTTATAGGCCTCGCCCCATTCAGCGTTGTCGCTAAGGTGAAAGCGCATGCTCTCTTCGCTGCTGGCGAACGCCTTTCCCAGCAGCAGCCCGCTGCGAAGATCCGCTTTATCATTCAGATCGTCGGCCACGCAGAACAGCGCGGTCAGCGCGGCGCAAAAAGAGAGGCCGAGCAGCACCAGCATAATAAGCATCGGTTTTCTGACCAGGCCGCGCGCGCGTCCGTCAGATGAGGGATGAAAAGCGTAAGTCGTCATGTTTTGTCGCCGCGCCAGAGAATCGATAAAGGGTATTCCAAATACCTCTCTCGGTTATCGGCAGCAGGGCCCTGGACTACAGCCTGAGTAGAGAGGAATGGCGATAATCTGAGGCAGGTGTCAAAGCGCGGTAATAAAATTAATTAAAGGTGAGACGTTGCCGATGATAAGGAGGCAAAACCCTGCCTGAACGCATAAGGACAGGGAGGCTTACCTTATGGAGAACAGGATGAACATTACCCAACGCCTGCTGTTGGCATTTTCGCTGCTGTTTGGCGCGATTATTTTACAGGCCGTGCTGGCTATTTCGCTGCTGTCCGGATTTCAGGATCGCTTCGAATATGTCCAGGCCAACGCCATTCCCTCGATCAAAGATCTGGGAAAAATGATTAATGAAGGCAATCAGCTGGCGATCACGCTCTACAAGCACCAGAGCCAGACCGAAGACGCGAAGTTTGTAGATGTTGAAAAAACTATCAGCGATAGCCTGGCGCAGATCAAATCGCAGATCGACTACTACATGGCCAACGATATCTCCAACGACGAAGATAAGCGCCTGACCAACCTCGCCTATGAAAATCTTCGCGCCATCAACGATCGGCTGCCGGCGTTTCTCGCCGCCTCCCATGCGCACCAGGATACTTTGACGCTCGGGCTGATCGAGGGCAATGAGGGTGTCGGCGCGGCGATTCGCCAGATGATTGCCGACTACCAGAAACAGCTGACGCTGAATATCGATATCAGCAACCAGCTGCGCGATACCAACCGCAGCCTGTTCACAACCGTGCTGTGGGCCACCATCGGCGGCGTTATTGCCACCGTCGTGCTGTTCGGTCTCTTCTCCACCCTCACCATTCTGCGCATTCGCCGCAGCCTGTCGGCGATGGGCAACGTGATGGCGCGCGCCAGCGACAATCTTGACCTGACGCTGAACGCTGATGAAAGCCGCCGCGATGAAATTGGCAATATGGCGCGCGCCTTTAACCACCTGATGCAGCGCGTCGCCTCGGCGCTCGCCTCGGTTAATCAGGCGTCGCAGTCGGTCAGCAGCGCATCGGTGCAGATTACCGCAGGCAACGAAGATCTCTCTTCGCGCACCGAGCAGCAGGCGGCGTCGCTGGAACAGACGGCGGCCAGCATGACCGAACTGAGCGAGACGGTGCGCCAGACGGCGGATAATACCCGTCAGGCGAGCCAACTGGCGGCCAACGCCAGCAGCCTCTCTGAGAAGAGCGGCGAATCGCTGACCACGATGCTGGCGACGATGGACAATATTCGCGGCAGCTCGCGTAAGGTGAACGATATTGTTTCGCTGATCGAAGGCATCGCATTCCAGACCAATATCCTGGCGCTCAACGCCGCGGTAGAGGCGGCGCGCGCCGGCGAGCATGGCAAAGGCTTCGCGGTCGTGGCGGGCGAAGTAAGAAACCTGTCGCAGCGTTCTACCGCCGCTGCCCATGAGATCAAGGCATTGATTGAAGCTTCGCATCAGCTGACGGAAGCGGGCGCCGCGCAGGCGAGCGACGTAGGCCGTAATATGGACGTGATGAAAGACGCGATTCGTCAGGTGAGCGATCTGGTCGGCGAAATCGCCGCCGCCGCGGTCGAGCAGAGCCAGGGCATCGCGCAGGTGCATCAGGCGGTGAACCAGATGGACGACGTGACGCAGCAGAACGCCGCGCTGGTGGAAGAAGCGTCGGCGGCGGCGCAGTCGCTGCAGGAGCAGGCCAGCACGCTGACCGCGCTGGTCGGCAAGTTCCGTGTAGGCAATGATTTCGAGGCTCTCGCGCCGCGTGCGCCAGCGGCTCAGCCGTCGCGTCTGCGTACTCCCGCGCCGCAGCGCGTCGCGGTGCTCAACGAAGCGGACTGGCAGAGTTTCTGATGCGAAAAGCGGGAATGACGCATGCCGTCATTCCCGTTAACAGGCCATATCCATCCGGAGGTGAGCTCGCCTCCGGATTTTTTTATCTTCAATCCCACCTTTCCGCACCACGACGCGTCTGCACTCCGCCGTTATCCCCTGGGTAAGATATGTCCCAAACAGACCTTTTTAAAACAATAGCGACTATAATTTAAGTTATCTTAAATTATATAGCGATCGAGGATGACTATGGCTAGCTATACAATCCGGGTCGAGTTGAAAGATCAAACCGACAAAATGCGCACCGAGCTGCTTTTCACCATGCTGGATAATGGTTTTTCACGCAGCGTAGTATGTGAAAGGGGCTTTACCTACGCGCTGCCCTCTAACGAATTTATCTATGTCGGGTCGGAGAAGATCGCCCTTCTGATGAACAGGATCGTGACGTTGATTAGCAAATTCAGCAAGGATCCGTCGGTGCTGGTAACCCGTTCGGACGAGAGATGCTGGTCAGGACTGCGCGTGGTTCATCTGGAATAAAACGCTCTCCCGCCGCCGCAGGGCGAGAGCGAGCAGGGCAGCCAGCACTGCTGCCCGGCATGGGTTATTTTTTCTTATTGAGCATCGCCTGCAAATCAGCGAAGGGATTATAGGTGGCGGCGCCGATATCTTTTTGCGCATCTTCTCCCGCGACCACCCGGGTGCCGTACTGATCCGCTTCGGTGTACTTCGAATGTTCATGGTCATGACAGTAGAGGCACAAAAGCTCCCAGTTGCTGCCATCTTCGGGATTATTGGTATGATCGTGGTCGATATGATGAACGGTAAGCTCGCGCAGGTTAGAGTAAACAAACTCGCGCGCGCAGCGTCCGCACACCCACGGATAGATTTTCAGCGCTTTCTCGCGGTAGCCGCTTTCCAGCCGCGCGTAGTTTTTGGGGATCAGAGCCATGGTGATTGTTACCTGTTAAATACTATTGCCTGTGCAAACCCAGCTGCAATTGATGTAAGCCGTGAGTCAGCGATTTCATTTTATGATAACTGTTATGCCGTCATTCAATGAGGAAAATAAGATGGACCAGCCATTCACGCAAGAAGAACAGCGGATAATCATGGAGACGCTGACGCGTCACGAGGAGGGGTTAATCAGACGGGTCGCCGAGGTTATCGCCGAAACGGAGTCCGCCGCCAATGCGGAGTTTGCCGCAGCCGGCATCAACTTTACTCAGCACTCGCCGGCAAACGCCGATTACCTGACCATCTTTCTCTTCGGTAAGCTATTTGACCATCTGCACGAAGGCAATCTGTCAATGGGAGAGAAGATTTTAACGATGGAAGCGAAACGGCTCGGCATTAGCCTGCACGTGGAGTAAGTTTCAGGCGGCGGTGCGCATCACCGAGGAGAATCCTCCTCTTCGCCAGCCCTAACGCGCCGACGATGACAGTCGGCCGGCGTCAGCCGCGCCCCGTCGCAGGAGCGCACTTCTAGCGGCTCAACCTGCTTGCCATGGGCGTTATCTACCAGAACAGAGTGCGTTTCGCCTTGTTCAAACAGATAGCGCTCGCCCCACTGACGTATCGCCACTACCAAGGGGAAAAGGGTTTCGCCTTTTTCGGTCAGAACATATTCCTTATAGGCGCTGCCGTCTGAAGCCGGGCAAAGGTTAAAAACACCGATATCGACCAGGTGTTTCAGCCGGGATGCCAGAATATTTTTCGCCAGCCCCAAATTTTTCTGAAACTCACTGAATCGGCGCACGTCGTCAAACGCCTCGCGGATAATCATCAGAGACCAGCGTTCGCCAATCGACTCAACCGTCCTGGCAATAGGGCATTCGCTGGTCATAAGTGATTGCTGTTTCGCCATCTCTGTTCACTCTCCGCTCGTCTCTGAAAACGCCAGCATAATCCGCCGCGAAAGAGGTTGCAAAAAAAAACCATCATTGTAGATTCTGGTGCAAGGTAGTTTCAAAAAGAAACCAGAGGAGTGCTTATGCAGGCTAAGGCAGAAACCGATTCTGAGGTTGCGATCGCACCCGCAGAAACTTGCCCGGTGCTTTCGCCCTGGATGACCTTGCTATTCTCGCTTACCTGCGCCCTGGCGGTGGCGAACGTCTACGCCGCGCAACCTCTGCTTGAATCCATGGCTGCCAGCCTCAATGTGGCGCCCGGCCTTATCGGCAGCGTCGTCACCCTGACACAAACCGGCTACCTGATCGGCTTGCTCTTTCTGGTGCCGCTCGGTGACTGGGTGAACCGCAAAAGGTTAGTTATCGCGCTGCTGCTATTTTCGGCGCTGGCCTTAGCGCTGGCCGGGCTGGCGCTAAATCTGCCGATCCTGCTGGGGGCGATGCTGCTGGTCGGTCTGCTGGCGGTGGTGGTGCAGCTAGTCGTGGCGTGGGCTGCGGTGCTGGCCGATTTCCAGCGGCGCGGCAAGGTTATCGGCACCGTCACCAGCGGCATCGTGTCAGGGATCCTGCTGGCTCGCTTTCTCTCCGGGGCGATCGCCGACCTTGCCGGCTGGCGCGCTGTCTACTGGCTTTCCGCCTGCCTGATGCTGGCGATCGCCCTGGTGCTGGCCAGGCTTATGCCCCCGACCCCGAAACCGGCGAAGCGGCCCCGCTACGCTGCGCTGATGGGCGCTTTTTTCCGCCTCTATGTCACAGAGCCGCAGCTGAGGACGCGCGGAATTTTCGCGCTGCTGATCTTTGCCGCTTTCAGCATGCTGTGGACCACGATGGTGATGCCGCTCACCGCCATGTCGCTTTCCCATACGCAGATCGGACTATTTGGTTTCGCGGGCGTAGCGGGCGCGCTGGCAGCGTCGCGAGCCGGAAGATGGGCAGACGGCGGCAGAGGGCGGCGTGCAACCGGCGCCGCGCTGGCGTTGCTGACGCTCTCATGGTTGCCTGTCGCTGGCGCCGAAATGTCGCTGCTGTGGCTGATTATGGGCACTATCGCGCTCGATTTTGCCGTGCAGACGGTTCATGTGATTAATCAGAGCACGATCATTGCCGCCCGGCCTGCCGAGGCCAGCCGTCTCGTCGGCGCTTATATGGGCTTTTACTCGGTAGGCAGCGCGCTTGGCGCCTTCGTCGCCACTCAGCTCTATGCGCTGTGGGGATGGCAGTCGGTCTGCCTGGCTGGCGCGCTGGTAAGCCTGTGCGCCTTTATTTTGTGGGCCAGGCTGCATGAGTCCTGAAAGTATATATCCTCGTTTAAGGAGCAATAAGGTTGCTCACAAAGGGATATACGTGCGAGAAGGGCGAATGGATGCAGAGGGGTAAAATTATTTTCAGCTATGTGTGGCTGATGATGGCGCGATGAGGGATGAGTGGCTGCGCCTGAATACCTCTCATGGATTGAGGTGGGATTTCAGCCCAGTCAGGCGCTGCCTGATCGGGCTGCATTTTCACGTAGCGCTCGTCCGCCTCACGACGTTACTTCGCCAGCAGCTCTCTTCTGACAATCTCCGCGCCTGCGCTCAGCGCATTGAGCTTGCCGTTCGCCACGTGGCGAGGCAGCGGGATCATGCCGCAGTTGGTGCAGGGATAGAGCTTGTCGGCGTCGACAAACTGCAGCGCCTTGCGCAGGGTGCTGGCCACCTCTTCCGGTGTCTCGATGGTGTTGGTCGCCACGTCGATGGCGCCCACCATCACTTTTTTGCCGCGAATCAGCTCAATCAGATCCATCGGCACGCGCGAGTTCTGGCACTCCAGCGACACGATATCGATATTCGATTTCTGCAGCTTCGGGAAAATCTCTTCATACTGACGCCATTCCGTTCCCAGCGTCTTTTTCCAGTCGGTGTTGGCTTTGATGCCGTAGCCGTAGCAAATATGCACCGCCGTTTCGCACTTCAGGCCTTCAATGGCCCGCTCCAGCGTCGCGATTCCCCAGTCATTCACTTCATCGAAGAAAACGTTAAAGGCAGGCTCGTCGAACTGGATAATATCTACGCCGGCCGCCTCAAGTTCTTTAGCTTCCTGATTGAGAATTTCGGCGAACTTCCATGCCAGCTTTTCGCGGCTCTTATAGTGGCTATCGTAAAGCGTATCGATCATCGTCATTGGGCCAGGCAGCGCCCATTTAATCGGCTGACTGGTCTGCTGACGTAAGAATTTCGCATCCTCGACGAAAACCGGCTTTTGACGGCTCACTTCGCCGACCACGGTCGGCACGCTGGCGTCGTAGCGATCGCGAATTTTCACAATCTCACGCTTTTCAAAATCGACGCCGCTCAGGTGTTCAATAAAGGTGGTGACGAAATGCTGCCGCGTTTGCTCGCCATCGCTGACGATATCGATGCCGGCCTGCAGCTGATCCGCCAGACATAAACGCAGGGCGTCTTGCTTGCCGTCGACTAATTCTCGATCCTGCAATTTCCAGGGCGACCAGAGCACCTCAGGCTGTGCCAGCCAGGAAGGTTTAGGTAAACTGCCGGCGGTAGAGGTTGGTAGTAACTTTTTCATCAAGCGTGACCCTGTCGGTTAAATAATCAAAGAACGAAATGCGCAGCCCATTTATCAAGCATCGGCTGGTAGGGTTTAATAAAGTTCTCTTCGGTGAACTTACCCTGCTCAACGGCCAGCTGGCTACGTTCTTCGCGGTCGTAAACAATGCGCGTTAAAGAGTAATCCTGATGATTCAGGTCCGGCTGATAACGTTTTCCCGCCGCTGAGTTGGCGTTATAGATTTCAGGCCGGTAAATCTTCTGGAACGTCTCCATGGTGCTGATGGTGCCGATCAGCTCAAGATTGGTGTAGTCGGCCAGCAGGTCGCCGCTAAAATAGAAGGCCAGCGGCGCGACGCTATTGAGCGGCATAAAATAGCGAACCTGCAGCCCCATTTTGGCAAAGTAGCGGTCGGTTAAAGAGGGCTGATCTTGCTGATATTCGACGCCCAGCACCGGGTGGTGATTATTGGTTCGGTGGTAAACGTTTTTGCTGGAAACGCTCAGGCAGATAACCGGCGACTTTTGAAAGCACTCTTTATAAGCCGCTGACGCAACGAAACCTCTGAAGATGGCGCCATGCAGATCGCCGAAATCCTCAGGAAGGGTGAACTCCGCTTTATTCCTGTTGTGCTCATGGAGCCGTACGCTGAAATCGTAATCGCGCACGTAAGAAGAGAAGTTATTACCTGGAATACCTTCGATACGCTGGCTGTTTTTGCGGTCGATGATATTCGGTCTTAATATTTCAATCACCGGAAAGGTTGCGCGACGGCCTTCCGTCTCGATAATCATTTCAGCGGAAATAATATCGACTTCGACGGCATAGCGATCGCTGTTCGGGTTATCCCACTGCGCCAGCGAATTGAAACGGTTGTCAATCATTGCCAGCGCGTTGCGCAGATTCTGCTGGCGTTTGTCGCCTCGGGCCAAATTGGCAAAGTTGGTGGTGATGCGCGTATTTTCCGAAGGATTATAATTTTCGTCGAAACGAAGGGTTTTAATCGTAAAGTTGAAGGGTTGCGTCATTTTAATCTGGCATCCTAATTCGTGATGGACAATCTGGCGTTAATTCTTTCTTTTCAGGATATCCCGATTTGTTAAGCTGCTATCTCGTTCACAACTTTTCGCGTTACCAATACTTAACATCCATGTATCTTTTATGCCTGAGTCGGGAATCAACGAAAAGTGATATAAATTCAACGAACATGAACCATTTTCATGATCGCCTTTGCCTTCGTGCGGTGGGCAGAGCAAGCCCGAAATGAAAAAGCAGGCGTTAAGCAAAACTTAACAGGGCGGATAAATTCGCTAACGTATTAACAAATATAAGAATTAACTCTCGATTAAGCCGTTTTTTCGGTGGTGGCCGTTCATCCGTCATGGTATTAACTCTGGATGACGTTTTATCCTTGTCCGCCCGCTGGAGAGAATAATGAAAAAGAGCCTGTCCTTCGCTTTACTGCTGTCGCTTGGCGCGTTTAGCCAGCTTTCGCTGGCCGAACAGACGCTGCGCTTTGGCGTCGATCCTACCTTCCCGCCGTTTGAATCCAAAGCCAGCGATGGCTCGCTGCAGGGTTTTGATATCGAGCTGGGCAACGCCATCTGCGCGCAGGCGAAGGTGACGTGCCAGTGGGTGCAGATCGGCTTCGACAGCAGCATCCCCGCGCTGCAGGCCAGGAAGTTCGATGCGATCCTTTCGGCGATGTCGATGACGGAAAAACGCCGCGAGCAGGTCGACTTCAGCGCGATGATCTACAACACCCCGAGCGCGCTGCTGACGCCGAAAAACAGCGCGCTGACGGACGATATCCGCACGCTGCGCGGCAAGTCTGTCGGCGTGGCGCAGGGCACGATTCAGGAAACCTACGCCAAAGCGAAGTGGGCGGCGCAGGGTGTCAATATCGTCTCCTACCCGAACCAGATGGAGATCTATCCGGATCTGGTGGCTGGCCGGCTTGACGCTTCGCTGGCGAACGCGGTGTCGGCGGCTCAGGGCTTTCTCAATACGCCCGAAGGCAAAAATTACGCGATCCAGGCGACGCTGGTCGATAAAGACCTGCTCGGCAACGGCGTCGGCATCGGCCTGCGTAAGGGCGACGTCGCGAATCTCAAGCTGATCAACGACGCGCTGGCGCAGCTGCATGCTAACGGCACCTACGATCGGCTGGCGAAAAAATATTTCGCCTTTAAGGTTTACCCATAAGCAGCGATGCGGGTCGCCCTCAGCCGCCGGCTGGTTTAGGGGCGATCCGCCGCTGCCAGCCACAGGAAATCCCATGTTCGATTTGCCGCATTACGCTTCCCAACGCGCCCGTTTTGTCGCCGCCGTCGAGCGCCAGAATGGCGTTCTGACCTCTTATCGGCATCCGCTGACCGGCCCGCAAGGCGAAGCGCTTTTTACCGATGTCGCGGTGTTGGGCGATCCCCAGGCCGCTAACCTGATGCTGATTATTTCCGGCACGCACGGCGTAGAGGGTTATTACGGCTCCGATAGCCAGATTGCGTGGCTCAATCGTTTCCATCTGACCGCCTTACCCGACGACACCGCGATCGTGCTGCTGCATCTGCTCAATCCCTGGGGAGCCGCGCATCTGCGGCGCGTCAATGAAGATAACGTCGATCTCAATCGAAATTTCATCGACTTCGCCCAGACCCCGCCCGCTAATGCAGCCTATGCCGAATATCACCGTTTTTACCACGGCGAACGCGCTCAGGCCGATCGGCTGCTGCAGGCGGCCCTCGACGGCGCGGGCTGGGCCGCGATAAAGCCGGTAGTGGAAGCGGGGCAGTATCATTTTGCCGACGGCCTGTTTTATGGCGGGTCGCAGCCCAGCTGGTCTTATCGCACTCTGCAAGCGATTGTTGAACATCATCTCGCGCGCGCGACGACCATTCTCAGCTTCGATTTGCATACCGGCGCGGGCGCGTGGGGACATCCGATGCTGCTCTCGATCGCCGAACGGCCCGTCGCCGCACATCAGTGGGGGAAAACGCTGTATGGCGAATGGCTGACCCTGCTGTTTACCGGCGCCGGACGAGAGAGCGAGACCGGCGTAACCGCCACCGCCACGGGCTATCTCTCGCAGTTCCTGCTGGACGCCTTGCCCGATACGCATATTTTGCCGCTGGTGGTGGAGTGCGGCACCTTTCCCGGCGAAGAGATGCATCGCCGCGTGCGCGACGATCACTGGCTGCACTTGCAGGGCGATGCGGCCAGCGAGGCAGGGCGCGCCGTCAAACAACAGCTGGTAGAAGGGTTCTGGCCAGCAGACCGCGACTGGCGCGATCTGGTGGCCTTTCGCACCCAGCAGATTTTCACGCGGGGATGGAACGGTTTACTCGGTCTGGATCACAGCCGTCCGTAAAAGGTCATGCGCGCCGTCTCGGAGAGCGCGACGCCCGGCTCGGTATTGTAAGCCAGCACGGCCAGCATACGCGTGATATCACCTTCGGTCGGCGTTACCCGGTGCAGCGAATTGCGGCCGCGAAACAGCACCAGATCGCCGGGGTCGATCTCCAGCGCCTCCACCGGCCGGCGCTGATCCAGCACCTCGGCCACGCCGTCGAAGTTCATCTCGCCGGCATCGGCGTCGCGCAGATCCTTCACATACTGGAACAGGCCGCCGCCGCGCGGCTTCTGCACCAGCAGGGTGATAGCAAAAGAGGAGTTGTCAAAATGCCAGCCGAGCTCCTGGCCGTCGGGCGCGTAGTGCAGGTTGATGGAGGAGAGCGGATCGGCATAGGGATAGAGCGCGCTTTCTCCCAGCACATCGCACAGGAACTGTTTAAACAGCGCGTCGTTGTAGAGCTGGCGCAGCGGCGACTCGGCGGCGATCAGATCGTCGGTAATACAGCCTTTGGTGCTGCTCACATCGCGATTGCGCGGATGATCGGCGCTGTAGGCGGCGTCAGGTTTCATCAGATAGACGTTGTGTTTGCTGAGGGTGTGGAAAGCCCGATGGCGCTGTGCCTCGCCTTCGGCAACGATCGCCTGCAGCGCGGCGGGCTGTAAAAACTGACGCAGCACCAGCGCGCCGTGCTGGTTGAGCTGTTCGCGGCAATCGCGCCGCCAGCGGACGTCGGCGAGCGGGTGTAAATCGAAACGGATCAAGTCCATCGCAGCGGTTCTCATCATAGCAGGTGGGTGAAAACTGTAACCTGCTGATATGTTGGTGCATAACGATAGTTATTTAACGACCTGTTAAGGAAAGATTAATGCCCGCTCAGTCGCCGCGTTTGCCTAAAATCAGCGTTATTCAGTCGTTCAAGGTCGCCGCAGAGCTGGGCAGCCTGGCGAAAGCGGCTGCCCAGCTGGCGCTGACGCCCGCTGCGGTAAGCCAGCAAATCCGTCAGTTAGAGGAGCAGCTCGGCAGCGCGCTTTTCGTGCGCACGCAGAGCGGCGTCATGCTCACCGAAACCGGCAAAGAGTACCTGCGCTACGTGACCGAAGCCTTCGATATTTTGCATCTCGGGCAGCAGAACCTGCGGCACGCCGCCCTTATGCCGAAGCTGACGCTCTATGCGCTGCCGGCGCTGGCCTCAAAGTGGCTGTTGCCCAACATTATGCAGTGGCGCGAACGCTGTCCCGATATCGATCTCTCGCTGCACGGTACCCACGCGCAGGTGGATTTCAGCGCCACGCCAGCGGATTTCGTGATCTGTTTCGGCGAGGATCGCTATCCGCAGCTTGATAAACAGCGCCTGTTTATGGATGAGGTGGTGCCCGTCGCCAGCCCGTCGCTGCTTCAGCGCTATTCGCTGGCGCGCGCGCTGGAACAGGCGCCGTTGATTCATCTCGATTGGGGCAATGAGGGGCGGTTTCTGCCGGACTGGCGTAGCTGGCTGCAGGCCAGAGGCGCGGCGACGCCGGCGACGCAGCCGTCGCTCAGCTTTAACCTGACCTCGCTGGCGATTGACGCCGCGGTCGCCGGCGCGGGTTTGCTGTTAGGGCAGAAACGGCTGATCGCCGCGGAACTGGCGCGCGGCGACCTGGTAGCGATTGATACGCTGAGCCTGCCGCTCAGCAAAGCCTATTATCTCGCCTGGCCGCAGCGCTCGCGCAGCCAGCCGGGCAGCGAAGCCGTGATAGCCTGGCTCGCCCAGCTCGCGGCAGAACCTGCGGTTTACGGCGTCACCCCGAACGCCATCTGATTGCGCGCCAGGGTTTTATTGTCTCTATCAACAATGCGCGTCGTGACGCGCAGCGTTCCCGGTCGTGACGGTGTCACCGGCAGCTCAACCACTTTTTTACCGCTGTCGGCGGCAATATCGACCGGCTGCTTGCCCTGCGCCAGCACGCTGTCGCCCTGGACGATGCGCCACTCCAGCTGGCTGCCGTGGTAAGCGACCGGCAGATCGTTGATGGTCCACAGGTTGATTTGTCCCGGCTGGCCCGCTTTCCAGTCGAGCCTGTTGGGCTCTATCGACGGCAGCAGCGGCTGATAGGCGCGCTGCATCGCGAAGTAGCCCGCTTTCGGCTGGCGCAAATAGTCGACAACGCCCCAGTTTGCGGAGGGCCAGGTTTCTACAAACATAAACTGAAACAGCGCGGTGACCGGCTGAAAACGCTGACGCCGGTAGCTTTCCGCAGCGATAGCGACCAGCTGCGCCTGATAGCGCTGGGTATTGGCGATAAAGCTCTGAATAGTGTCTCCGCGGGAAATTTTCGCGTTCTGAAAAGTCTGGATAGGCTGAAAATTATGATACTTCCAGCGCACCCACTTCGGATCGCCCGGCTGGGTAGTGGCAGGCCAGAGCTCGCTGCGCGGAATAAAGGTGCGCAGCGTGGCGAGCCGAGGCAGCGCCTGGGCGCCGAACTCGGTGATAGTGGCGGTTTTCGCCGGCTCCAGCAGATTCGCCAGCGAGCCAAAATACCAGCCTGCCCAGTAGTGCTCTTCAACGGCGGAGAAGGGATGCACAATGCGGCTGGTGTCCTGCGCCAGCGTATCGGCGACGCGTTGCGTCAGGTTGCGGTTAAGATCCTTATGCCAGTCGGGAAAGCGCTTGCCCATCCACGGCGAGTTGAACGGCGGTTCGTTTTGTCCACCCCAGACCACCACCGCAGGCGAGTTGCCGAACTGCTCTACCATCTCCTGCGTCTGCCTGACCGCGTTGTCGGCGAAGGCAGCCGTATCGTTATAGCCCCACTGCAGCGGCACATCCTGCCAGATCATCAGCCCGCGTTCGTCCGCCGCCTGATAGAGCGCGCGGCTGGCCACATGACCATGCACGCGGATGGCGTTGGCGTTCATCCGCTCCACCATATTGAAATCGCGCGCGTAGCGCGCCTTGTTCATGGTGCCGAGCCAGGGTGACCCGGTGTAGTTGGTGCCGCGAATAAACAGCCGCTGGCCGTTAACCAGCCAGCCCTGATTTTGCGCCTGCTCGACAACCTGACGAAGTCCGGTGCGGCTGCTGCGCTGGTCGAGAACGCCCTGGTCGTCGCGCAGTTTCACCTCGACCTGATAGAGCGCGGGCTTGCCGTAGCCTTTCGGCCACCAGAGCTGCGCTTTCGGCATCGGCAGCGTGACGGCGATGCGCTGCGTCGCGTCGCCGCTCGGCTGCAGCGCCACGGCCTGCGAGAGGCGATAGGTCTCGCCGCTGAAATTATCGGGCCGCGCGGTGAGATCCAGCGTCGCCGCTTTCGCCGCCGGGGCGCGATAGACGAACTCGACCCGCAGGCGCGGCTGCGTCAGCCCCTGCGACCAGTCGGGTCTGAGAATGACGTTATCGATCGCCACACTGCGGCTGAGGCGTAATCTCACCGGCGACCAGATACCGCCGGAGTTGGCGTCCTGCCCCTGCGGCGACCAGGCGCCCCCGGGCCGGGAGTCGTGCTGATTCAGGATGCCTTTCATCAGGTTTTTGCGCAGCGGCCAGTTCTTTTGCGGATCTTCGAACGGGCTGTCGACGCGCACCGCCAGCCGGTTATAGCGCGTCAGGCTGTCGGTAATATCGACGGCGAAGCGCTGAAAATAGCCTTCATGCCGCGCCAGTTTCTTGCCGTTGAGCCAGACGTCGGCAAAGTAGTCTACGCCGTCAAACTCCAGCGTCGCCAGCCGATCGGCGTCCGGCTTGCGCAGGGAAAATTCGGTGCGATACCAGAGCGCGCCCTGATGATCCCAGCCGGCGCTGTACCAGTTTGCCGGCACGCGCAGCTTGCGCCATGTCCGATCGCTGCCGCGCCAGCCGACAAAATCGGCGTCGTTGCCGTCATGGGCGCGCCACTCTCCCGCCAGCGACCAGCTCTCCGGCGGCGGAAGCGGCGCGGCGAACAGCGGCGCGCAAATCAAGACGCTCAGCGCCAGGGCATAACGCATCATAGCTTCTCCTGCAGGTGGCGAAGTTGAGTAAAGAGCGCATCCGATTGCTGCTCGAGTTCGGTCGTTAGTGCGGCGCTCTCCAGCTGCGCCTCGTCGCGCGCCGACTCCTCCAGCGCCTGTAAATAGCGCGTAAAGGCGTCGAAGCCAAAGGTCGAGGCTTCACCGCGCAGCTTGTGCGCCAGGCGGCGTATACGCGTCATATCCTGCTCGCAGAGCGCGCTTTTCAGCTGGGCGATCATCTCCGGCAGTCCGGCGGCGAACAGCGCCAGCAGCTCGCTCAGCAGCGCGTCGTCCAGACCAAGCCGCGTCGCCAGTGTCTGTCGATCGGGCGGCGGCGCGGGCGCGGCGGGCTGCGCGGGCGTCGGCAGCGTGACCACGCGCAGGATCTCGTCGTTCAGCGATTCCAGGCTGACCGGCTTCGACAGATAGCCGTCGAAGCCGTGCTGCAGGCAAAATTCTTTATCGCCCTTCATGGCGTGCGCGGTCATAGCGATAATGCGCTGGTGCGCCCGCCCGGGACGGCTCGCTTCGCGCTCGCGGATCAGGCGCGTCGCCTGCTCGCCATCCAGTTCAGGCATCTGCAAATCCATCAGGATCAGATCCCAGTTCGCCTTATCCAGCTGCTCCAGCGCTTCGAGGCCGTTGCCGACAATGGCGAACTGATGGCCGAGCCGCGTCAGGAAGTGCGCGGCCAGCTTCTGGTTCACCAGGTTATCCTCAGCCAGCAGAATGCGCAGCGGCCGCTCCGCGCTGGCGGCAAGTTCGCGCAGCGGCGGCAGGGGCGCGACGGCGCTGGTCGGCTGCAGCGCCAGCGCCTGTCTGATGACGTCATACAGCTCGCGCTGATCCACAGGCTTGCCGAGAAAGTAGTTCACGCCGATGCGGGCGAGCTGATCGGCGTCCATCACGCGGCTCATCGAACTGAGCATAATGATCTGGCTGTCGGCCAGCGCAGGCGTCGCTTTGATCTCCTGCGCCAGCGTCATGCCGTCTTTATCCGGCATCTGCGCATCCAGCAGGATCAGCGAGAAGCCAGGATGCGCCTGTAGAATCGCCAGCGCTTCGTCGGCGCTGGCCGCCAGGCTCGGCAGCAGACCCATATTGCGCAGCATATCGCTCATGATATGGCGGTTGGTGGCGTTATCGTCCACCACCAGCACCGGCACGCTGCCGAAGCGCGGCGAGGTTTTCAGGGCGTCGCTGACGGGCTGGTGCGGCGCGGGCAGGGTAAAGCTGAACACGCTGCCTTTACCCGGTTCGCTCTGCACGCTCAGCTCGCCGCCCAGGATCTCCACCAGCCGCGCCGAAATGGTCAGACCCAGTCCGGTGCCGCCATATTTGCGCGTCGTTGAGGTATCCGCCTGGCTGAAGGATTCAAAAATCAGCTGCTGCTTGTCAGCGGGTATGCCGATGCCGGTGTCGCGCACCTGGAAGCGCAGCCTGTTAGTCTGCTCGTCGCGTCGCACGGAGAGCTCGACCTCGCCGGAAGGGGTGAACTTCAGCGCATTGCTGGCCAGGTTGGTCAGCACCTGCCGCAGCCGCACGCTGTCCGCCGTCAGCAGATCGGGCACGTCAGGCGCGACGTTGACCAGCAGCTCGACGTTCTTTTCCGAGGCGGTGGGCATCAGCGGCCGCATCAGCGCATGCAGAAAGCCGCGCAGCTGGAACTCCTCTTCGTCCAGTTCAATCTTGCCCGCCTCGATCTTGGAGTAGTCGAGAATATCGTTGATGACGCGCAGCAGCGTATGGGCCGAGTGGTAGACCAGCGTCATATACTCGCGCTGCTCGGCGGTGAGCTGAGTATCCAGGCAGAGCTGGGTCATGCCGAGAATGCCGTTCATCGGCGTGCGGATTTCGTGGCTCATATTGGCAAGAAAAATACTCTTCGCCTCGTTCGCGGCCCGCGCGGCGGCCAGCGCCTGCAGCGAAAGCTGCTCCGCCTCTTTGCGTTTGGTGATGTCCTGTAGCGTGCCGATAACGCGCGCGGTTTCGCCGCTGACGGTGACGCTCGCCACCTGGCCGGAAAGCAGCATCCAGCGGTAGTTTCCGTTACGGTGTAACAGACGAATCTCGCTTTCGAACACCGGCAGCTGCTGGTTGCTGGCGCTGGAGAAGAGCTGTTGCAGCGGCTCGCGGTCGTCGGGATGCAGCAGCGTATCAAGAAAACTGGCGCTGTAGTGCCAGGTCTCGCGCGGGTAGCCCAGCATATTGAGCAGCGCGTCGTTGACCTGCAGCAGATCTTTTTGCTGCTGCCAGTCCCAGATGCCGATCTGGGTGGATTCCGCCGCCAGCACGAAGTCGGCATGCAGCTGGTTGCGCGATTCGCTGATGGGTTCGAAACCCGTGATATCGATATGCAGGCTGACGATGCCGCCTTCCGGCGTGCGGTTGTGCTGCACAAAGACCTGCCGGTTGCCGATGCGGCGCATTTCGCTGTGGTTATCCAGGCGGCAGCGGCTGACCAGATTCTCAATCATCGCCTGCCGGCTCTGCTGATTTTCCGTCATATAGGCGGAGGCGATAAAATCCTCCGCCAGCTGCGTCAGCGTGATGCCCAGGCGAATACGCGCTTCTATGCCGGGATAGAAGCGCACCACCTGATTGTTGAAGGCGATCAGGCGCTCCTGGTCGTCATACATCAGTACCGCCGCGCGCAGCGAATCGAGCGCTTTAGGAAGCTGGCTTTCAGGCATCACGCCTCCTTAACTGGCGTTGCCGCGCTGGGCGGCGTAGTTAACAGGAAAACAGCGGTTCGGCGTGGTGAAGGGATCCTCCAGCTGCCGACGAAAATAGCTCTGCTCGCCAGGTTCGCTGTCGCGCAGTAGCGCGCCCATATTGGCTTTAAACAGCAGCGCCTCCAGCACCATGGCGTTGGTGGTGAGCGTAATGGCGCGGTTGTAGTCGCCGGTCGCCTCGACGCGGCCTTCGAACCAGCCGCGCTGCGGATCGTTCTGCCGCTGGGTCATCGCCATCAGCGCGTCGGTAAAGGGCGTTTGCCACAGCGCCCAGAGCCCGAAAACGGCGCGGGTCGACACCTGCGCCAGACGCGGCACCCATTTGCCGTCGTCAGCCAGCGTGTTCCAGGCGTAGCCGTTGGCGAAAATGGTGTCGTTAACGTGCCAGGGCGGCGCGGAGATATTGAAATCGCTGCGGGCGGTCAGGATATTTTTCTGCTGCCAGCGCATCTCCTGCACGCGATAGACATTGCTGGCGCGCTGGCGCTGCAGCGTCACGATATCGCGATCGGCGCCGGGCAGCGTCCAGGCATACTCCATGCCGCTCAGCACATAAGGCGTGGTGGTAATCGCGGCGGGTGTCCAGGTGGTGCGCGGATCGCGCGCGTCGATATCGAGCGCCAGCCCGTCGATAATCACATGCTGCGACGGCGGGCGCAGCGACTGGTCGTTGGCGAAGCCCCAGAGACCGAAGCCTGCCGCGCTGTATTCGCTGTCGCCAAGTCGGCCTTCCGCGTGCGGCGTCAGCCTGTTATCGCGCATCTGCCCGGCATAAAGCTGTCCTTTATCATCCACCACGCGGCAGAAGTCCCAGCGTAAAATCACGCGCTCCAGATATTCGCTGTACTGGGGATGAAACGCCGCCACGATACGCAGCGCCATCATCAGCCGCGCCATATCTTTCGCCGACCAGCCGATGACCTGCGGCGTATTGCCGTAGCCCACCATTGCTACGCTGGTGGCGCTGTAGAGCAGATTCGGCACGTTCGCCGAGGTAAGCGGCAGCCGGTTCAGGGTGCCAAGAATCAGCGTCAGGCGGCGATCGAACGCTTCGTCATCGATCAGATCGAGCTGGCGCGCCGCCGTGAGGGCGATCAGGGTATCGCCCATCTGCCACAGGCTGACTACCGGCCGCTTATCGCTGCCGTTCACCAGCCCGGTTTGCGGCTGCGCGTTGTTCTCGAAGTAGCGCCAGGCGATGGTTGCCCAGCGGCGCTCCTGCTCGTTGAGCGCGCCCAGCCGCGCGGTGGTGTGCCAGCCGCCGTTGACCAGCCAGCGCCAGCCTGTCCCCTGATTCCAGGTGAGCAGGCCAGTAACCAGCGCGATCGCCAGCAGCAGCGCGAGAAGGAGACGAATTACTGTTTTAGGCATGTCGTCGCCACCGGCGGTAACTTAACGGGCGCCTGACTGTCACAGCGCGCGCATTTGCAGGCCTGACACGACGGGGCGCTGCGCACGGCGGTGCCGCTCTGCTCGCACCAGTTTTTTATGCCTGGCGTGACGTTAAGGAACGGGCGATTACGCGGCGTGTTGTTGGGTTCGAAGATATCGACCAGCCGTTTCTCCCACATAGAGGGCGCATAGCTGGCCTTACGCGGATCGTTGCTGTTAAAGCGCAGCAGCTTGCCTTCTTTCTTGAACAGCAGCGCCTCCATCATGATGCCGTTGTTATTGGCGGTGAACTCTTTAATCGGCCCGTCGCCGTTTTCATACAGACCTTCGTAATAGCCCTTACCTTGTTCGTCGGCATTTTCTATGCTGTCGAACAGGCGGTCGGTATAGGGCGAATCCCACAGCACCCACATGCCGAGCGCGGCCTTAAGCGAAACCGCCGCGACGTTGGGCACGTACTGGCCTTTGTCGGTAATGGTGTTCCAGTTGTAGCCGTCGCTAAATACCGTGTCGTAAACGAAGTAGGGAGATTTATCGAGCTGGTGCTCCGAGCGCGCCGTGAGTGTCCCGGTGATCATGTAGCGGTTTTCCTGCGCCTGATAGACGCGGTCGGCGAAGTTTTTCATCCACGGATGGCTAAAGTCGCGCGCATCGTTATCGCGATCGTCGGCGTTGTCCCAGCCCATCTCAAGGCCGTGCAGCAGATAAGATTCGGTCACCACGTAGTTATGCTGGTTGGTCATGCGCGGATCGCGCGTGTCGTAGGGCACCAGTACGCAGTAGATATCCGCCAGCGCGTAAGGCTCGGGCCGGCTTGCCTGGCAGGTGGTAAAGCCCCACAGCTGGTAGCCCGATGCGGCGTACTCCTCATAGCCGAGTCGGCCCTCCTGCACGTACTGCGGCTGTTTTTTGCCGTCAAGATAGGCGCCGTAAAGCGTGCCGCAGTCATCCACCACGTGGGTGAAATCCCAGCCAAGCACCACGTTGTCGATGCTGTTGCCGTGCTCCGGATAGCGCTCTTTGATAATTTTCAGCCAGAGCAGCATGCGGCCGATATCAATGGCGGAGAAGCCAATCTCGCCGGGTTTGTTCAGGTAGTCCACTTTCTGGCCGGTAATGGTGTTGTACGCCTTGTTGGGCACCTGGTTCTGGAACAGCACCAGTTTGTTCAGCGTCGCCATAAACTGCAGCAGGCGCCGGTCGAACTCCGCTTTATCGATAATGCCAAGCTCGCGCGCCGCCGTCAGCGCCGCCAGATAAGAGGCACTGTCCCACATGGTAGTGGAGGGATATTTGTTAACCGCGTTCACCAGGCCGGTGGTGGGCTGCGTGTTGGCCACAAAATAGGCCCAGGCGTTTTTCGCCACCGCCATTTCGCGTTCGGTCAGTTCGCCGTGACGCACCTTGTAATCGGACGCAGGCAGGCTAACCGCCGCCTGAATCGCAGGCGCCAGCAGCATCAGCGCAGCCAGCAGGGCAGCGAGGCCGGAACGGCGAAGCCATAAAGATCTCATTTCGTTGTTACTCCTTGTTGCTGCGGCTGCTTAGCGGGTAAAGGGGCGGCGAGACAACCCAGGCAAAGAAGCTGGCCGTGGGCGATATAGGAGAGGCTCTCCAGCACCATCGCGTTGGTATCCGCATCGATAGCGGCGTTGACCGAGCCGTCGGCGTTGAAGCCCGCTTTCCAGCCCTTGCCGGGTTCAATCATCGGTAGCATCCCTTTGCGCAGCGCCTCGCTCCAGCGGTTGCGGAACAGCGCATACCAGGCGAAGGCGGAACGGGTTGAGGTAAGGGCGCGGCTGGCGAGCGTTTCGCTGGCGCTGTCGTTGATGTTCTGGATGGGCAGCGGCTGGCTGCCCGGCAGCGCGCCGACGAAATCGGGCGCCTGCTCGGCGTAGTCGCTGTTGATCTCGCCCGCGTCGGACGGGGTGCCGGTGCGGTTCTGGACAATCTGCATAATGCGCCAGGTGATTTCGCCGCTGCGCGCGTCGAAACCCTGTTCCAGCCCGGTCAGCAGATAGGGCATGCTGATCAGGGACGGCTGCTTGCCCCAGGGCGTGCGCAGGCCCTCGTCAGGCACCGCGTGGCCGTCGATCTCCACCAGCTTCAGGCCGTCCGGCGGCTGGCTGACCGCCAGACCGGCGGAGGCGTTAATCAGTCGCAGCACGCTGCCTGCATAAAGGCGATAGCCGTAGCTGCCGCGCGGATCGTCGGTGCGGATGACCCAACGGTTGACCGGCAAACTGGCGCCCTGCGGCCCGCTGCTCTGCAGCAGTCCCGCGAGCTGCCAGCGCGACAGCAGCTGATTAACCGCCGCCGCATGCTGCGGATAGCGCCACAGCAGGATCTGCAGCGGCATCAGCAGGCGGCCCATATCGATGGCCGAACCGGCATTCTCGTCTGCCGACGGCAGCGCCTCCAGCGTGTCGGCGTGGTAAAAGGCGGCGGGCAAACCATCTGGCTTCAGCGGCAGCGCGCCCAGCGCCTCCAGCGCCGAACCGATGCGATCGTCGAACTCCGCATCGGGAATGATGGCGAGCTGTTTCGCCGCGATAGCCGCGAGCAGGTAGCTGCCGGTGCTCCACAGGCTGAGCCAGGGCTTGTCCGCCTCGGCGTTCACCAGCCCGTTGGTCTGGGTGTTATTGACGAAATATTGCCAGGCGATACGCGCCCAGACCGCCTCATCGAAGGTCAGTTCGCGCTGCTCAGGCAAGGGCGGGAACGACTTGCTCAGCACGATGCCGTCTGTGGTTTCGACGCGCGTCGGCATCTGCCGCTCGACCCACAGTACGATGGCGAAGCCGATTAAAAAGCCGATCAGGATCGTGAGATAGCTGCGCGCGCTGTAAATGCCCGATTTCAGGCTCATTCCGCTTCCGCCTCCTGCGTAGCAGGCGGCGTCCACATCGCCGCCATAATCATAGGCATCATGGCGGCGATATTGACCGCGCCCCAGAAGATATTAATCACGTAGCCTGACGGGTCGTCGACGTTGCCGCGCGCCACCTGAATGCCGCCCCAGATCAGGCCAAGCAGCGTCAGCGCCACGATCGCCAGCTGCGGCTTCACCAGATAGAGAAAACGCCCCGACTGCCGCTCTTTGGGCGTGACGTGAAACTTCACCTTCTCGCCGCGCAGCACGGTGCTCAGGGCGCGCAGATTGACGGAGAAAAAGGCGAGATAGGATGAGCGGCCGTCCCAGGCGGATATGCCCCAGGTGCCGAACATAAACGCCAGTTCCGACACGATGAAAAAAGGCAGAAAGTGCAGGTAAAAGGGCGTCGAGTAGGCCGACACGGGCGGAATGCCGGTAAAGAGATAGATCAGCGGCGAGATCAGAAACACGGTGTTCCAGATACAGGCGAGATAGGACCAGAAGGTGGTGCCGTACATTAACGTCTGGCCCAGGCTGAGCTTAAAGCGGCGACGGCTGAAAATCTTGTCGTGGAACAGAATATCCAGCGAACCCGCCGCATATTTAAAGCGCTGGATCATCCAGGTGAGCAGGTCCTGCGGCGACAGCATTTTCGACTCGATACCAGGATGCATGACCGAACGCCAGCGCCGCCCGCTGTCGCCGTGCAGCACGATAGAGGTGTAGATATCTTCCGATACGTGAAATTTGTAGGGCGTCAGCTCGGTATCGGCGATCACATGCGGGCGCATCGCCAGACTCAGCGTGGCGCGCATCTCGTCGTCGCGAATGTCGCGGGTATGCCGCGAAATCTCCTCTTCAACGCTGAATACGTAGCTGCGCAAGGCCGCCTGCATCACCGCCTCGCGGCGATGCACCGACGCCGCGCCGCAGCAAAACGCGGCGTTCGCCCAGTTGCGGCGGCGCAGGATCACGTCGTAGAACATGCGCGGGTCGTTGAAAAAGGGATCGCTGCCGACCGTCAGCCGCCCGAACAGCCCCTCTGCGGCGCGGCCTAACAGATAGCCCGGCAGGCCAGCGCGGCGGCGCAGCCAGTCGGCAAAACGTTCGCCCTCCGGCAGATCGTAAAACCACTGTGGCGTCTGCACCCAGGCGACGTCGGGATCGCGAAAATAGCCCAGCGTATTAGCCAGCAGCGTAGGGAAGACGCGAGTGTCCGCGTCGCAAATCACCAGAAAGTCGCCGTCGGTCTGCTCCATGCCGTTACGGATGTTGCCCGCCTTAAAGCCGATATTATTTTCACGCGTGATGTAATTCACCCCTTCCTGTTCGCACACCGCGCGCATCTCAGGCCGCCGACCGTCGTCCAGCACGTGGATGGCGAGATCGAGCGGTGCGGGATAGGTCAGCTTAAGCGCATCCCGAATAGAGAGACGCACCAGCTCGGGATCCTCGGAGTAGGTGGCGATAAAGAGATCGACCTTCGGCGGGCGCGGGTCGGCGCGGTCCTGCTCCAGCAGACACTGGTTAATCTCGTCGGGCGGCGGCGGACAGGCGGGATCCTTGACCTGCCAGATATTGATGGTGAACAGCAGCGTGCCGACCCAGGCGAGCGTTTCCGCCAGCGCCAGCGGAATGGCGTACCAGAGCGCATCCATATTGAGCGACTCCATCCAGCGCCAGCGGACGTAATTCGCCCCCAGAATCAGGCCGGCTACGGCCAGCACCTGCCAGAGCCGCATTACCCACAGCGGCGTATGGAGCGGGGCGGGCGGACGTCGATGTTCAAAGCGTGAAAAGTAATAATCCATGGCGTCTCGTTTTAATGGCGGAAGCGTCTGTTGGTTATCTTTTCACCTGGTGGCAAGAGTCAATTCATTAGCTTGATAAATGGTGATAATTAAGGTCTTTTTATGTTTTTAGCGGAGCGACTGTGCTTAAAGATTAACTAACCAATCGGAATGCGCTCTCTGACAATTTATATAGTATTAAATTACAGGTATTTACAAGGTGATTAAGAATTTTTTCATTTCAGCGTGACTTAAACAGCAACAGCGCTAAACTTCTCCTTACAGAGTAACGATCTATTTCATTTAACTAAAAAACATCCTTACATCATTTACGGTAATCATTTATGGCGGATGTGGCGGTTGAGCCTAAAACGGTAAGCCTTGACTGGCGCGCGTGGCGCTATGCGGTACCTGGCAAGCGCGATCTGCGCGTCGATATGCTGCGCGGCATCGCGCTGGTGATGATGGTGGTGGCGCACACCGAGCTGCTGTCGCTGGTGAATATTTTTACCTGGGAGCGGTTCGGCCTCACCACCGGCGCCGAAGGCTTCGTTATTTTGTCAGGCTTTATGCTGGGCATGCTCAACCGCCAGCGGCTGCAAAAAGAGGTGCTGCTGACGGTAAGCTGGACCCTGTGGCGGCGGGCCGGGAAAATCTATCTGGTCAACCTGACTATCATCGGCCTGATGCTGCTGCTGTCGCGCATTCCTTACGTCAATACCTTTGAAGTCACCCACTTCGTCGACCGCTACTCCGGCACCGTCTGGTCGCTGTTTCCCACTACGCCGCAAATCAAAGAGACCTGGTTTAATATCATCCTCTACCTGCAAATCGGGCCGCATCAGACGCAGATACTTGGCCTCTATATCTGCCTGCTGCTGCTCAGTCCGCTGTTTCTGGCGCTGCTGAAGGGACGACGCGCAGGGTGGCTGCTGCTGGCGTCGCTGGCGGGCTACGTCAGCTATCATCTCTGGCCGACGCGCCTGACGGTGGCGGAGTTCGAGTTCGCCTTTCCGCTGCTCGCCTGGCAGTTTATCTATGTGTTGGGCATGTGCTGCGGCTGGTACAAAGATGAACTGATGTCGCTGGCCCGCACCCCGGGCGGCTATATCGTGATGGGCATTATGGTGATTTATGCGCTTGTCATGATGTTCGTCGCGCAGAACCATACCAACCCCTTTATGCCTTCATTCCTGCTGCTGCACGTTATTCCGCCCGCCGATTTCAACTGGTTTTACTACCACCTCGCCAGCAAAAACGCCCTTGGTCCCTGTCGCGTGCTGAACGATTTCAGCCTGATGCTGCTGGTTTATCTGGTGCTGACCTTCTGCTGGCGCCCCCTCGAGCGCGCCCTCGGCTGGTTTCTTATCCCGCTCGGACAGCACTCGCTCTATACCTTTATCCTGCACGTTTTCGTGGTGATGGCGGTCAGTCAGTTCGTGGATTTCGACCTCTGGCACCAGGCGTGGATACGCAACACGCTGATTCATCTTGCCGCGCTTGGGCTGCTGTGGTGGATGGCGAAAAAAGAGATTGGCGGGCGTTTTATCCCTAATTAAGCGAGGAGTGCGGCATGGTTTACCCGTGGCTTTCGGCCAGAGGAGCAGGATGGCTGACTATCGCGTTCGCCGCGGGCGCGGCGGCGCCCGCTTGCGCCGTTGCAACCGACAACGAAACGGTTTCGGCGCATGAAGAGCCGATTCAGGCGGGGGTCTTCACCAGCCGCTGGGGTCGCCTCTTTTCCGGCAATAAAGATAAGTTTTCCAGCGCGCTCAGCTTCTCAAGCGGGCTGAAAGAGCAGTGGATCACTATCCCTAACGGCGAGCAATCAGCGCAGCAAAAAAAGAAGATCAATCAGCTGGTGAACCTCAGCCTGCAATATTCTCCCTACAGCTTCTGGTTCGCTAACGTCACGCTGCGCGCCCCCATTACCGATTTCGATAAATACACCACCGATTTTCGCTACAGCTTCGGCTATGACGACTGGCATCCCAATACCTTCAGCCTGGTCTATAGCAACTATGGCGATAACCACCTGTTTCCCTCGGGCAACGCGCGCCGCACCTACTTTGAACAGGGCGCCTTTACCTTCGCCTATAAATTTTCGCTGCCGAAGTCGCTGGAGAAGCATCTGCTCATCAATAAAGGGGACGCGCTCACCTGCCAGGTCGGCGTCAGCTGGGTGCCGCGCTACTATTCGCTGGCAGATAACGATCTGCGCTCCAATAAAGAGGTCGGGCTGGGCGGCTGCGGCTACACCTTTAAGCAGCACTTCTTTATTCGCGCCACCGCCTTCTGGTTTCCGCACTCTGAACAGCAGCAGCCGTGGAACGGCGACTACAGCTACAGCTTCGGCTATGCCGGCTATACGCCCGGCTCATTTTCGCTCCAGTACAGCAACTACAGCGGCACGCGCTTTCCCGGCCGCAGCAGCGCCAACGCGAAATTTCGCGAGGGCACGATCTCGCTTATCTGGTTTCTTCCTTTCTGAGGTTTTTTATGGACGCGCTACCGCCTCAATCCGTGCTTATCGTCGACGACGCGCTGCTCTACCGGCGACTGCTGGCTGGCCTGCTGCGGCAGTGGGGCTATCAGGTTTTCGAAGCGGAGAACGGCGAGCAGGCGCTGACGCTGCTGGCGCATGAAGCGGTCAGCCTGGTGATTAGCGACTGGGAAATGCCGGTGATGGATGGCCTGACGCTGTGCCGCGAGATCCGCCAGCAGCTGCAGGATCGTTATATCTACATTATCGTGCTCACCGCGCGCGACAGCGTAGAAGATCTGCGCGTCGGTTTCGCCGCGGGCGCGGACGACTTTTTACGCAAGCCGGTCAACCAGGTCGAGCTGCAGGCGAGGCTGCACGCGGGCGAGCGCATTCTGCAGCTGGAGGGGACGCTGGCCAGCAGAAATCGCCGACTCAGCGAGGCGCTGACGCAGATCCAGCAGGATTTGCAGGCGGCGGCCACGCTGCAGCGCAGTATTCTGCCGCCGCACCATCTGCGCCAGGGCGACTATTTCGCCGACTGGCTGTTTATGCCCTCCGCCTGGGTGTCCGGCGATCTCTTTCATCTCTTTCCTCTCGATGGCAAAGCCGTAGGTTTTTACTGCGTCGATGTCGCCGGACACGGCGTAACGGCGGCGATGATGTCGGTGGCGGTGGCGCGCCAGTTTTTGCACGGGCGCACGGTCGATCCCTTTCTGTTCGACGGCGAGGCCGTTACGCCGCCGTCGCAGGTAGTGCGCATCTTGAACGAGCGCTTTTGCGCGCAGCATCCCGAGGTCACCAGCTATTTCACTCTGGTGTACGGGGTGATCGATCGTCATAGCGGCGAAGGGCGGCTCTGTCAGGCTGGCCATCCCACGCCGTTTATCGTCAGCGACAGCGGCGCGGTGCGCGAAATCGGCGAGGGCGGCCCGCCGGTCGGGCTGCTTGAGCACCTCGACTGGGACGAGTACGCCTTTCACCTCGCGCCGGGCGAACGACTCTGCCTCTACAGCGACGGCATCAGCGAGTGCGAAAACGCGGAACAGCAGATGTTCGGCGCCGCGCGACTGGAAGCCTTGCTGGCCTCGCTGCATGACCACTCGATCGAGGCGCTGCTGGCGGCGGTAGAGCAGTCGCTTAATCAGTGGCGCGGCAAGGCTACGGACGAAGCTGCGTCTGCGGCGGATGATATTTCCCTGCTGGTGATTGAACGGCAGCAGGGCTCAACGGGAGAAACCCATGAAATTTGAAACTGAAAAGATCGACAAGGCTTTACTCTTCACGCCGGTGGTGCGCCGTCTCGACGCCTCTGTCGCGCTGCGTTTTAAAGAGGCGGTGGCGGCGGTGATCCAGCAGGGCGAAACCGCGCTGATCCTCGACTTTTCGCGCGTGGATTTTATCGACAGTAGCTGTCTGGGCGCCCTGATCTCGCTGCTGAAGTCGCTGAGCGGCAAGGGGCAGCTGGTGCTTTGCGCGCTCAACGCCAATATCAAAGCGATGTTTGCGCTGACGCGCATGGACCGGGTGTTTACCATCTGTGCCGACCGCAGCGAGGCGATTTCCGCGATCAACGAAGGAGGCTGACCTATGTCTGAACACGCCCAGGAAAAAGAGCTACAGCTGCCCGCGACCATTAACAGCCTGACCACGCTCGGCGTCGCGCTGCGTCAGTTCCTGGCCTCGCTGCCGGTGAACGAGAGCTGGATCTATCCGCTTGACCTGGCCTTATGCGAGGCGGCGAGCAATATTATTCGTCACGGCTATCATGACGACGCCACGGCGTGTTACAGGGTCAATTTTAGCCACGACGGCCGCGCGGTCACGGTGAAACTCTTTGACAGCGGCGTGCCGGTGCCGGAGGAGAAGCGCCAGCCGCCGGTGATTGATCCCAACGCGCCGCTGACGCTGGAGAGCCTGAGCGAGGGCGGCCGCGGCATGCAGCTTATATTTTCAGGCGTGGACCGGGTCAGCTACCATCAGGGGGAAAAGGAAAACCAGCTGACCCTGGTGAAAATGCTGCCTTAGTTTTCCGTCTTAAACAGCTTCTGCACGAAATCAATATAGGCCGGGCGCCAGACATCCATTTCATGCCCCAGTTTAGGGTAGCTATGCCAGTCGCTGCGAATGCCGCGCTGATCGAGCTGCGCCTTCAGTCCGGTCATATCGCGTCCGGTGATAATGTCCTCTTCGCCGCTCACCAGCGTCAGCAGCTTAAGCTGGCGATTGATCGCTGCGGGCTTCTTCAGCTGCGCCGCCACGCGAAAGTCAGGCACCGTTTCGGTGGTCACGCCGCTGAAAATCCCCAGCCAGGCGAATTTATCCAGATGACGCATACCGCTGACCAGCGCCTGATAGCCGCCCTGAGAGAGGCCCGCCAGCGCCTGGCCGCCGGCATCTTTGCGCACCGGATAGCGCGCGGCCACCAGCGGCATAATCTCCTCTGTCAGCTCTTTATCCGCTGCCTGCGCGTTGCGCGGATAGAAAACCTCGCGGCGCGCGGCGGGAGCGAAGCTTTCCGGTATCGCGCCCTCGGCGTCGGTTTCGGTATCCGGCATCACCACCAGCATCGGCACGATTTTCCCCTCGGCGAGCAGGTTGTCCATAATCTGCGGCACCCGTCCCTGAGTCAGCACCGACATGCCGGTATCGCCAAAGCCGTGATAGTAGTAAAGCACCGGCAGCGGGGGCGAATCGGCGCGCGTGCCGGGCGGCACCCAGACGGCGATGCGTCGTTCGCGCTTCAGCGACGGCGAATGCCAGCTCAGGGTGTGGATCTCACCGTGCAGCACCTCGCGATCGTCCAGCAGGCTGCCCGGCACGAGGATCAGGCTGGTATTCACCTGCCGCTGCGGTTTCGCCAGCGCGTTGCCCGTGTCGACGCTGCGAAAGCCGTCCACGTTGAAAAAGTATTCATATAAGCTGGGCTGCAGAGGTTCGCTGGTAAAAGACCAGATGCCCTGATCGTTTTTGCTCATGGGATGGGAAACGTAACGATCGGGCGTGGCTCCGGTCACCACCTCGACCGCTTTAGCGGCAGGCGCCCATAACTGCCACGTTATCGTGTTGTTAGCGTTAACGTGGCTGATGTACTGTTCCGGCGGAAGGGTGTCGGGCGGGCGCTGGGGCAGCGGAATCGCCAGTGGCGACTGACTCCATATCGCCAGAGTCAGGCCGAGAAAAAGGCAGCGAAAATTCATCAGATATCCTTAACAGAAGGCGGGTGCGTTAAGTGTGGCATAAGCTGAGAAAATTGAGCTGCCGCGCGTGAATTTTGCTGCCTGATTCCTCTTCTCTTAGCTGAGATCGCGGCCGTTACTGGCGATCACTTTTTTGTACCACCAGAACGATTTTTTCCGCGAGCGCGCCAGCGTGCCGCGTCCTAAATCATCCCGGTCGACATAGACGAAGCCGTAGCGCTTGCTCATCTCGCCGGTCGAGGCGGCGACCAGGTCGATGCAGCCCCAGGTGGTATAGCCCATCACCGGCACGCCGTCGTCGATCGCCTGCGCCATTGCCTGAATATGCTCGCGCAGATAGCTGATGCGGTAGTCGTCGTTGATGCTGCCGTCCGCCTCCACCGTATCCTGCGCGCCCAGCCCGTTCTCTACCAGAAACAGCGGCTTCTGATAGCGGTCGTACATCATGTTCATGGTGATGCGCAGACCCAGCGGATCGATGCCCCAGCCCCAGTCGCTGCGTTTAATATAGGGATTGGTCAGCGATTTCACTACGTTGGCGGCGCTGCTGTTCTGCTCGTTCATCTCCGCCGAGGCGCAGCGTGACGCGTAATAGCTGAACGACACAAAGTCGACGCTGTTTTTCAAAATCTCCACGTCGTCGCTCGCCATCTCGATAGCGACGCCTTTTTCGCGGAACAAGCGGGCGGCATAGGATGGATAGGCGCCTCTGGCCTGCACGTCGATAAAGAAGAGATTCTCGCGATCCTTCTCCAGTGCCGCCCAGACATCTTCCGGCTTGCAGGACCAGGGATAAAAGTTGCCGCCCGCCAGCATACAGCCGACCTGGTTGACCGGGTTGACCTCGTGGGCGATGCGGGTCGCCAGCGCGCTGGCCACCAGCTCATGGTGCGCGGCCTGATACTTCACCTGATCCTGATTCTCACCCGCTTCGAATGCCAGTCCCGCGCCGGAAAAAGGGCTGTGCAGCAGAATGTTGATCTCATTGAAGGTGAGCCAGTATTTCACCAGCCCGTCGAACGCCTCGAAGCAGGTGCGCGCATAGCGGGCGAAGAAATCGACCATTTTGCGGTTGCGCCACGAGCCATACTCCATGACCTGATGCATCGGCACGTCAAAATGACACAGCGTGACCAGAGGCTCGATACCGTACTTTTGGCACTCCTCGAACAGGCTGCGATAAAAGGCGATACCCTCCGGGTTGGGCTCGCGTTCATCGCCGCGCGGGTAGAGGCGGCTCCAGGCGATAGAGGTGCGGAACACCGTAAAGCCCATCTCCGCCATCAGTGCGATATCCTCTTTGTAGCGGTGATAAAAATCGATCGCCTCATGGCTCGGATAGTATTCGTCTTCGCGCAGCGCAAAGCGCTTTTCTAACCCCAGCTTAACCGGCATGCGCGCGGCGCCGTGCGGGATCATATCCACCGTCGTCAGGCCTTTCCCGCCTTCACGATAGCCGCCTTCAGACTGATTCGCGGCGAGTGCGCCACCCCATAAAAAACCTGCTGGAAATGTCAGTTCCGACATAAATTACCTCAATGATGGACTGCTGCCTTAACGGGCTTAATCGCGTCGGTTGGCGTAGGCGAGGCGCTGGCCTCGGGCACGCTTTCCGGAATATCTTCAAAACCTAAAATCAACGTCAAAATAAAAGAGAGCACTACGGAGAGCACCATCACCGCCACCACCCAGACGATGCTCATCGGGTTGGCGGGATCGAAAAACTGCACGCTGGTAAAGAGTCCCGGCGACGCCATCGAGTGGCTGGCGAGCCCGCCGACCCCGGCAACCGCGCCGCAGACAAAGCCGCTGATCAGACAGGCGACCAGCGGACGCTTCAGACGCACCGCCACGCCATAGAGCGCCGGTTCGGAGATGCCCGCGACAATCGCGGAAGCGGCAGCGGCGAGGGCGGTCTGGCGCAGCTCGCGGTTTTTGGTCTTAAAGGCGACCGCCAGCGAGGAGCCGCCCAGCGACAGATTGGCGCCGATCTCCGACGGCATTACCATGCCCTCTTTGCCGCTCTCTGCGATGGTCTGAATAATGGTCGGGGTAAAGACGCGATGCATGCCGGTCATCACCAGCAGCGGCCAGATTGCGCCCATAATCGCCACCGAGAGCCAGCCGAGATAGCCGTGAACGGTATAAACCAGCGCGGAAATGCCGCTGCCGATCCAGATGCCGAGCGGGCCAATCAGCAGAATGGCGATCGGCGCGGCGACCAGCACGATCAGCATCGGCTTCAGGAAGTTCTTCGTCACCGCCGGCGTGATGCGGTCGATGATGCGTTCGATATGCGACAGGATCCAGGTCATTACCAGCGCCGGGATCACCGTGTAGGTGTACTTCACCGGCGTCACCGGAATTGAGGCGAAGTCCACCGCCTGGCCCTGCGCCGCTTTCGCCATCAGATCGATAAAGCCGGGATGCAGCAGCACGCCTGCAATGGCGATCGCCAGCGACATATTGGTTTTAAACTTCAGCGAGGCGGACGCGGCCACCATCACCGGCAGGAAGAAAAAGGCGCCGTCGCCAATCACCGTCAAAATCGTCAGCGTCGAGGAGCCTTTCGGCAGTACGCCGCTCATTTCGAGCACCATCGCCAGCAGCTTCACCATCGAGCCGCCGATAATGGCCGGTATCAGCGGCGACATGGTGCCCACCAGCGCATCGAGAATGCCGGCGCCGATGCTTCTCAGGGTGATTTTACGTTTCACCGGCGCGCCGCCTGAGGCGGCTGGGGTACCGAGTTCAAGGATCGCCTGATAGGCCTTGCCAACGTTGTTGCCGATAATGACCTGGCACTGGGTGTCGTTATTGACCACCCCCATCACGCCAGGCAGCGCTTTGAGCACGGCGCTGTCGATCAGGGCGCGATCTTTCACCACGAACCGCAAGCGGGTCATGCAATGGGTGACCGCCTCAATATTTTGCATGCCGCCCAGCGACTGAACGATGGCGCGAGAGACTTCTGCGTAGGGATTAGGCATAGTTTTGCGTCTCTGTTGTTATGAGTAGAGTGTGTTTACCGGCGGCCTGCTGTTGTAGGGACAGATTGCGCGCTGATTCGCTAAGGCAGGGTGATGCGCTATAGGAAACCGGTTTCACAAAATCATGAACAGTTGCAAAATTGATAACAAGATGGCAAAAGCGGATATTTTTCAAACTGTGACTAGCATCACTTACTGGGTCGATGCTTGTCGAGCGGCGTCTGAGGTTAAGTAGACTGCTCAGCTGACTGAGGGAGAAGGGAAAAATTATGGCCACCATACTTGAGGTCGCGAAACGGGCGGGGGTGTCTAAAGCCACGGTTTCCAGAGTGCTGTCGGGCAATGGCTATGTCAGTCAGGAGACGCGGGAAAAGGTGATGCAGGCGGTGGCAGAAACAGAGTTTCGCCCTAACTTGCTGGCGCGCAACCTGTCGGTGAAATCGACTCAAACCATCGGGCTGGTGGTAACCAACACCCTCTACAGCGGCAACTACTTTTCCGAGCTGATGTCGCACTCCGCGCGCATGCTGGAACAGCAGGGCCGCCAGCTTATTCTGGCGGACGGCAAACACAGCGCGGCGCAGGAGCGGGCGGCGATCGACTTTCTGCTCGATCTGCGCTGCGACGGCATCATCATCTATCCGCGCTTTCTTACCATCGACGAAATGGACGAGATCATCGCGCAGCACAAACAGCCGGTGCTGGTGGTGAACCGACGTCTGCGCCAGCACCACAGCTTCTGCATCTACGCCGATCAGAAGCGGATCAGCGCGATGGCGGTACAATCGCTTATCGATCTCGGCCATCGGGATATCGCCTTTATCACCGGCTCGCTCGATTCCCCGACCGGCCTTGAGCGCCTGGCCGGCTATAAAGCGGCGCTGGAAGAGAGCGGCATCCCGCTGCGTGAGGCGCTTATCGCGCAGGGAAACTGGCATGCGGAGAGCGGCGCGCAGGCTACGTCTGCGTTGCTCGCCAGCAACTGCGCTTTTAGCGCGCTGGTAGCCAGCAACGATGAGATGGCGATCGGCGCCATTCGCGCGCTGACCACAGCGCAGATCGCGGTGCCGACGCAGGTGTCGGTGCTGGGCTTTGACGATATTCCGCTGGCGCCTTTTACCGTGCCCGCGCTTTCCAGCGTCAAAATCCCCGTTACTGAAATGATCCAGGAGGCGATTGCGCGCCTGCTGGCGATGCTCGACGGCGGCTCGTGGCAAGACGCCCATGCGTTCTCCGCCAGTCTGTCGCTGCGCGAATCGGTGGCGCCCGGCCCCTTTGCGCGCTAGCTGACGCTGGCGGTGAGCCAGCTTTTCAGCTGCGCCAGCTCCTCATACTGCGTGGGATATGCCGTTTGCAGGCGAGCCACCGCGGCGGCCAGCGCATCGGGACGATAGGCGACGCCCTGTAGCTGCGTCGCCAGCGCCTCCAGCGGCGCAGGATTCAGGCTATCGCTAAAAATCTGACAGCGGCTAATCACGCCGCGCTCGACGTCGAAATGGATCTCCACGCCGCCCCAGGCAAAGCGCGTATCAAGCAGGTGAGAGAAGTCGGGCGAGTGGCCGAAGTTCCACTCCCAGCTGCTCTGCCGCGCAAACTGTTCGGCGAAGCCAGGCAGGTCGGGCAGCGCCTGCGGCGAAATGCGCTCCGGCTGGCAGCGCGCCTGATAGTAGTCAAAAAAGGCTTCAGTGACGGCGTCACAAATTGCGGCGTAATTTATCGCTGGCGCGATTTCCGTTAAGTTCGCCACGCGCGAACGCACCGAGGTGATGCCTTTGGTTTGCAGCTTTTTGATGTCCGGGTTGAGATAATCCGCCAGCCGCGACAGATCGGCATTGATTAAAAAAGTGCCATGATGGAAGCCGCGATCGGGGGTTTCATGATAGGCAGAGCCGGAAATTTTGCGCATCTCTTCACCGCGTCTGACCACGATATCGTTACGTCCCGACGCCTCGGCCTCGATCCCTAGCCTGCTCAGCGCCTGCAAAATAATGCCGGTTGAGACGCTCTTGTCATATTCCGGCTTGCCCGCCATAAAGGTAAAGCAGCAGTTGCCCAGGTCGTGAAACACCGCGCCGCCGCCGCTGCTGCGTCGCGCCAGCTTAATGCCGTCCTGCGCCATGCGCCGCGTGTTGCACTCTTTCCAGGGATTTTGCGCCCGGCCAATGACCACGGTTTCGGCGTTGCGCCAGAGAAATAACACTTTCTGCGTGGCGGGCATCTGGCGGTAAATGCACTCCTCTACGGCGAGGTTAAACCAGGGATCGTTGGATTCCGAAAGCAGTAGGCGCAGCGTGGTCATCTCTTTTCCTGTGGGCGTAAGCAAGGCGGGTAACAAGTTTAACGCGCTTTGCCGCCGACAGCATGATGACGCGTGCTCTGTTTAAAGCGGCTTAAGGTTTCCCTAAAGTTAATACGGCATGCTGCCCGCTCCTGTTAACAGATGGACTGTAAGCATGTTTTTCCCGCTCAATAAAAGACCGACGCTAAATCGGCTCTCTTTTCTGCTGCTCTTTTCGGTTTATATCGCGGTGTTTCTTAACCTGGCCTTTTATCACCAGGTGATTGCCGCCATGCCGCTGGATAGCGTGCGCAACTGGCTGGTGTTTCTTTCGATGCCGCTGGTGGCGATGTCGGTGATTAATATCGTCGTGACCCTTGCCTCTTTTATCTGGCTCGATCGCGCGGTGATCGCGCTGTTTATTCTGGTCTCCGCCGCCGCGCAGTATTTCATCTGGAATTATGGGGTGATTATTGATCGGTCGATGCTGGTGAATATCCTCGATACCACGCCGTCAGAGAGTCTGGCGCTGATGACGCCGCAGCTGGTGGCGACGCTGCTGCTTTCCGGCGTGGTGATGGCGGCTTTGGCGTTCTGGGTGCGCGTTCGCACTACCAGGCCCTTCTGGAAAAGCGCGGTTTATCGCATTATCAGCGTGGCGGCGTCGGTGATCTGCATTCTGCTGGTGGCGTCGCTGTTCTACAAAGATTACGCCTCGCTGTTTCGCAATCAGAAAGAGCTGGTGAAGTCGCTCAGCCCATCCAATTCCATTGCCGCCACTATCTCCTGGTATAAACACAACCGGGATCTGAATCTGCCGCTGGTGAAAATCGGCGAAGACGCGCATCTGCAACCGGCGATGCAAACGGGCAAAAAGAATCTGACCATTTTAATCGTCGGCGAAACCTCGCGCGCCGCGGATTTCTCTCTTTCCGGCTACGATCGCGAAACCAATCCGCTGCTGAAAAAAGATGACGTCACTTATTTCCCGCATACCGCCTCCTGCGGCACGGCGACGGCGGTGTCGGTTCCCTGCATGTTTTCCGGCATGCCGCGCGTCCACTATGACGACGCGCTCGCCGGGCATCAGGAAGGGCTGCTGGATGTGATTCAGCGCGCCGGCGTTAAGGTGTTGTGGAACGATAACGACGGCGGTTGCAAAGGCGCCTGCGATCGCGTGCCGCATCAGGATGTGTCCAGCCTGAACCTGGCAGGCATGTGCATAAAAGGTGAATGCTACGACGAGGTGCTGTTTCACGGGCTGGAGGCGTATATTCAGCAGCTGCAGGGTAACGGCGTAATCGTGCTGCATACCATCGGCAGCCACGGCCCGACGTATTACAATCGCTATCCTCCGCAGTTCCGCCGCTTTACGCCGACCTGCGACACCAATCAGATTCAGGACTGTTCGCAAGAGCAGCTGGTCAATACCTATGACAATACCTTGCTGTATGTCGATTTTATCGTCGATAAGGCGATTAAGCTGCTGCAGGCGCATCAGGACAGATTTACCACCAGCCTGGTCTATCTCTCCGATCATGGCGAATCGTTGGGCGAGAACGGCACCTATTTACACGGGATGCCTTATGCCATCGCGCCGGAGGTGCAGAAACATGTGCCGATGCTGATCTGGCTGTCGCCGGACTATCAGCAACGTTATGGGGTGAACAAAAGCTGTCTTGATAAGCTGGCTGCGCAGGATAACTTTTCGCAGGACAACCTCTTCTCCACCATGCTGGGGCTGACCGGCACGGCGACTAACGTCTATAAAGCGGATGACGATATTCTGACTTCCTGTCGGAAAGGCTAATCGTGAAAGCCCTGCCAGCGCAGGGCTTTTTTTGCTAGCGGCTCAGCGTCGCGCCACGGCTGTTGATCACGTCGCGATACCAGTAAAAGCTCTTTTTCCGGCTGCGTTTCAGCGTGCCGGAGCCGTCCTGATGACGGTCTACATAGATAAAACCATAGCGTTTCTCCATCTCCGCTTTTGAGGCGCTGACCAGATCGACAGGTCCCCAGTAGGTGTAGCCCATGATCTCTACGCCATCATTAAGCGCTTCCCAGACCTGCACCAGATGATCGTTAACGTAACGAATGCGGTAGTCGTCGTTGATCTGGCCGTCTGCATCAGGCTTTTCCCGGGCGCCAAGGCCGTTTTCAACGATAAACAGCGGCTTCTGATAGCGATCCCACAAGATATTCAGCAGCGTGCGCAGCCCGACGGGATCAATCTGCCAGCCCCATTCCGAGCTGTCGAGATAGGGATTAGGCACCATATCGAGAATATTGCCGCGTAGCTTTTCCGCCTGACTGGCGTCGGCAGTGGCGCAGCCGGACATGTAATAGCTGAACGAGACGAAATCGACCGTATGGCTCAGCGCCTCGACGTCCGTCGGTTCGGTGCGCAGCGTAATATTCTGCTCGCGAAAATAGCGGTTGATATAGCCTGGATAGCGGCCGCGGCACTGTACGTCGCCGAAGAACAGCCAGCGTCGATTCTCCTGCAGCGCGGCGAACACATCATCAGGCTTGCAGGTCAGCGGATAGAGCAGTCCACCAAGCAGCATATTGCCGATGCGTGCATCGGGGATAAGCTCATGACAGGCTTTTACCGCCAGGCCGCTGGCAACCAGTTGATGATGGATAGCCTGATAAATCTCCGTCTGACTCGCGTCGCCCCGTATACCCACGCCGGTTAGCGGCGCGTGCAGCGACATATTGATCTCATTAAAGGTCAGCCACAGCTTGACCTTGTCGCGATAGCGCGTAAAAACGGTGCGCGCGTAGCGTTCGAAGAAGGTGATGAGCTGGCGATTAGCCCAGCCGCCATAGTTCTGCACCAGCCCCCAGGGCATCTCATAGTGCGACAGCGTCACCAGCGGCTGGATATGGTGACGCGCCAGTTCGTCAAACAGCTTATCGTACCAGGCCAGTCCCGCCTCGTTTGGTTGCTGTTCATCGCCCTGCGGAAACAGGCGCGCCCAGGCGATAGAGACGCGCAGACAGGTAAAGCCCATTTCCGCGAACAGCGAGATATCCTCGGGATAGCGATGATAAAAATCGATAGCGATATCTTTGATGTTAAAGTCGCCAGGCTGGCGCGCTACCACCGGTCCAAAAATGCCCTGAGGGAGCATGTCGGAAGTCGATAATCCTTTGCCGTCTTCTCGATACGCGCCTTCAGCCTGATTAGCTGCCAGCGCGCCTCCCCATAGAAACTCCTGCGGGAACTCACTCTTCATAGACGTCTCCTTTTATTGCAGCGCTTAACCGGCGTCGGCGCGCTGCGGCTGTGGTAAGCCTGCAATCACCGTTAGCAGGCAGGCAAGAATCAGGGAGAGGGCGGCGCCGACGATGGCGCCCCAGACGGAGCTATCGATGCCGCTTGCGGGAATGATCTGCGCCAGCGTGAAAATGCTCGCCAGCCCGAACGAGTAGGCCTGGCTATGGCTCAGCGCAACGATAGCGCCGCCAAGCGCGCCGCCGACGCAGCCGAAAATGAAGGGGCGACGGCTGGGGAGCGTCACGCCATAAACGGCGGGTTCGGTAATGCCGAATACCCCTGAGATTACGCTCGAGCCAGCCAGCGCCTTCAGTCGCGCGTCGCGGGTTTTCAGGAACACGCCAAGCGCGGCGCCGACCTGACCAAACACCGCGGGCAGCAAGATAACCAGCATCGGATCGTGCCCCAGCACCGCCATGTTGTTCATCATTAGCGGGATCAGTCCCCAGTGCACGCCAAAAATCACGCAGACCTGCCACACCGCGCCGAGCAGGCCGCCAGCCAGCCAGGGGGCGGCTTTGTAAACAAACTGGAAGCCGTCCGCCAGCAGCTGGCTAAGGGCGGTCGCCAGCGGGCCGATCGCGAGGAAGGTCAGAGGCACGGTCACCGCCAGGCATATCAATGGCGTAAAGAAGCTTTTCACCGCCGAGGGCATGATCTTGTCGCACTGGCGCTCCAGCCAGCAGCAGAACCAGGCGGAGCAGATGATGGGGATTACCGACGAGGCATAGTTAATAAACACAATCGGCACCCCGAAGAAGGTCGCAGTTTCTCCCGTCGCCGCCGCCTGAAAAGCAGCCAGCATGGTGGGATGAACCAGCGCGCCGCCGATAACCAGGGTAACAAAAGGGTTGCCACCGAACTTTTTACCGGCGGTATAGCCGAGCACCAGCGGCAAAAAGTAAAACAGCGCGTCGGCCGCAGCGAATAATATCCGCCAGGTTCCGCTGCTTTCCGTTAGCCATCCTGCCGCCTGGCAGAGGGCAAGCGCGCCTTTCAGAATACCGCAGGCGGCCATGACGCCGAGAAAGGGCGTGAATATGCCGGACACCACATCGATAAAAGCCGCCGCCAGCGTCTGCTTTTCTTTGTTTTGCGTTGGCACGACGCGCTTTACGTCGTTCAGGCCCGCTTCCTGACAGAGCGCTGCATACACTTCCTGCACATGGCTGCCGATCACCACCTGAAACTGGCCGCCGCTTTCGACCACCATAATGACCTCTGGATTGGCCTTCAGACTTTCAGCGTCCGCCAGCTGGTTGTCGTTGAGCTTAAAGCGCAGTCGGGTGGCGCAGTGAACCAGACTGTGAATATTCTCTTTGCCGCCGACATGCCTGAGTATGTCCTGAGCGAGTGCCTGATATTTCATATTAATACCCGCATTGATTCAAGATTAATAAAGCGCAAAAAAAACCTGAGAAGACTTATTACAGCCATGCTGCGATAAGCCTCTCAGGTTTTGCCTGTTGGAAGTAACAACCCCGAAACAGTGAAAAACTAACAGCCCAGAAAATAAGAGTCCAGATCAAACGGCAGCATTAACTGTGACGCCGTTCAATAAACGGCAATTCAATGACACCCAATACCTGGCAATTACCACAATCGAAAACGCGCTGCGAAAAAACGGTAACAGAAAAAGGCACGCACCGAAGCGCCTCATGTCGCGAAATTTACCTTTCGTTTACATGAAGGGTAATATAAAAATATAAAACCCATTCCTGAGTGCAGGATCACAAATACTAATCAGAGCACTAAAAAGCCGTTTGATTTAATTGCTCCAGTGTTATTCTTTTCTCTCGGCCGTTACTTTTTTAAACAGGCGAAACCTCTATCATAAATAACAGGAACAAGTAATTTCGCCTTACGACTGCGACGATTTTTTGCATACCGCAAAGGAAAGGAGAGAATATGAAAAAGTGGTTAACCATTTTGTTAATAATAACGCTCCCAGGAATATGTTTTGCTAAAACAAGAGTCGAAACAGTGACAGATGAAGGCGTTAATATCTACCTGGTTCGTCATGGCAAAACGCTTTTTAACACCTTCGACCGTGTACAAGGCTGGGCAGATTCGCCGCTGACGGAGGAAGGCCTTCGCATTGCCCGTTTTGTGGGACAGGGAATGAAAGGTATTCGGTTCGACCGCTTTTACGTCAGCGATGCAGGGCGGCACAGGGAAACGATAGCCGCTATCCTGCAGCAGGCGGGCGTTTCTGATTATCAACTGAGAGAATTGACAGGCCTGCGAGAAGCGTTTTTTGGCGGATTTGAAGGGGATTTCAATGAGAATATGGCCGCCGCTGCCGCACGCGAACTGGGGCTTAAAGATAGCGCAGCGCTTTATGCAGGAATGAAGAGTGGTGCCTTGCCGATTAGCGAAACGGTTAATGCCATTGCGAAAGCGGATAGCAAAGGACTTGCAGAGAACTATATTCAGATTAAAGAACGCACGCAGTCTGCGTTAAACGCAATCGCTGAGTCTGCTCAGAAAGCGGGGGATAAAAACGTGCTGGTCGTTTCCTCAGGCACCGCCATGCAAATTATGATATCCGATCTGACGGACAATCCCGATAAAAATAAACCCATCGCCAATGGCGCGGTGATAAAGATTATTAGTCGAGACGGAAAATTTCAGGTATCTGAAATCGGCACAATGCGATATATCGAAGCAGGGAAAAAGATGCTCAGCACTTCGTAGTACGCGCCTGCTTATTCCACGTGAGTGCAGCAAACATCAGGGAAGCAAAAATGGAGATTCAATCTGTCACGGCTATTTTGATTGCGCTCTCTGTATCCAGCGCGCTTCATGCCGAAGAAAAGGAAAATATCGTCCCCGCAGGTGGTGCGACTGGCGCTGAGTTCACTGCGCCTTTCTTTACGCAGTCGCAAATAACCTTATCGCTAAAAAATTACTGGAAGTATCTTAAAGAAGAAAATGAAAACCCCGAACGGGTGCATAATGCCTGGGGTCAGGGCATTGCCGTGAATTATCAGTCGGGCTTTTTGGGAGATGTTATCGGCGTAGACGCTGACTATTATGGCGCCGTTAAGTTAGGCGCTAGCGACTATTTTAACTCTCGTGGCGTGCTCTACAGCCAGGGTAACGGCAATCATAAAAAAAATGCTCACGGTTATGCTAAATGGGGACAGCGTAATCTGAAGGTAAAATACCAGCTGCACCAGATGCAGCTCAATGCACGCTGGGGATGGCAGGCGGTAAAAAACGTTGGCGTCATCACTTCCTCGACGCGGCTGTCGCCCACAACCTATTTTGGCTGGACCGGCTCGGCAGCTTATGACGGACTGACGCTGCGCGGAGCCTACTTCGAAAATGCGATGGCGAGAAATTCACCGGATAAAAAGCGCTTTCAGACCAATACCGGCAAAGAGATTAATCACCTCTCCAGCGGCGCTTTAGCCTGGGAAGGCGATAAGCTCCGCATGCAGTATGGATACGGCGAAAGCGCCCACTATTTAGCCCGACATCTCTTGCTCACCGAGTACGCTCCGATTAAACCCCTTACCATCGGCACACAGATTTATATCACTCAGGCACGCAATAATTATCGGTCAATGCCGGACAATAAGCGTGATTTCGACAGCTATGCCGCCCACTATGCGCTTGATATCAGCTGGAAAAACGATCGCTGGCGAAGTAAATGGGGATTCGGCTATACCGACGCCCGCAAAGAAAATAAGGTGGGATTTTATCCGCGTCATATCAGTAAATATTCGCGTGGAACCTTTACCTCAATGGCTTACGCGGGTGATGATTATATGCGCGACAGAGAAAAAGTGTTGTCGAACCTCACAGCCTATAATGTGGCGCCCAATATGGCCATTGGAGTAACAGGTAATATTGCACAGTTTAGCTATCGACAAAATCATGTCCGCAGCGGGGAAATTAATCTCTTTACGCAATGGAAACCGCTTAACGGTGTAAGTATAGCGGCGATGGCTGGCCCAGGCTGGTCTTATAAAAGCAATGGCAAAACGCCGCATCTGATAAATGGGCGTTACAGACGAACCCACACACTCGCATCAGAAATAATCATTGAATATAAATTCAACCTGTTATAGCTCTCGCATTCCGCTGCGATCGGCAAATGTAAAATCATTGTCGCCGGGGAAATAATGAAAATAGCGAAAATACTCAACAACAACGCCGTAATAGCGGTAAATGCGCAGCAGCGAGAAGTCGTGGTAATGGGCTGCGGCCTGGCGTATAAAAAGCGGCCGGGTGAGACGCTGGATAAGGCGCGCATCGAGAAAGTCTTCTGTTTGCAAAGCGATGAGCTTAACAGTCGGCTGGGTGAACTCCTGCGACAAATCCCGCTTGAGGTGATGATTACCTGCGATCGCATAATCGCACGGGCGACGGAACAGCTGGGCGAACTGCATGAAAGCATTTATCTGACGCTGACCGATCATTGCCATTACGCTATTGAACGCCAGAAGCAGGGACTCAGCCTGAAAAATGCGCTGCTGTGGGAGATCCGTCGCCTCTATCCTCACGAATATGCAATGGGCGAGGAGGCGTGTGCGATTATCGCCCGTCGTCTGAATATTCAACTGCCGGAAGATGAGGCGGGTTTTTTTGCCCTTCATTTGGTCACGGCGCAGCTTAACAGCGCCATGCCGGAAGTGATGCAAATGACGCAAGTGATGCAGGAGATACTGGATCTGGTAGAACAACAGCTCCAGATAAACTATATTCCTGACTCGCTAAGCTATCAGCGATTTATTACCCATCTGAAGTTTTTCGCCCTGCGGATGCACGCGCGAAAAACTGAATCTGGTGAAGATGACACGCTCTGTAATACGATAAAAAGTAATTACGCTACCGCATGGCGGTGTGCGAAAAAAATAGAAGATTTCCTGCGAATAAATTATCACTACGACCTGGAAAGGGACGAACTGGTCTATCTAACGCTCCATATCGAGCGAATAAGAAAGTGTATGACGGCATCAACCAAAGGCGCGACAGAGAGCGGCGCCCTATAGGTGACAGCGTCACATTTTATTCAGGTTCTGAACCAGATAGCTAAATAGCTAATTACGCTTGAAGACGCGATCAGCAAAGCGAGATATTCTTCGCGTTTAAAAAGCAGGGCAGATTTCATTTTTACTCTCCTCAGTAACTGAGTAGAGTTTTACATTTTACAGCTTAGAGAAACCTTAAGACGGAAAAAGCGCTGCTGTCGCGCGTCACAGAAACGGGAAAGAAACCGGCCCTGAAGAGAGAGCCGGCAGAGAGAGTTAGCGGTTAGCTTTTAACGTACCTTTCAATCCGTGCGGTTCAGAACGCAGATACTGCGGTGGTGCAATCGCCTGCGCGCCCAGTTCAGCGGCAGCATGCCACGGCCAGCGCGGATCGTAGAGCACGCCGCGCGCCAGTGCCACCAGATCGGCGGTGCCTTCCTGCAGCACCGCTTCGGCATGTTTCGGCTCGGTAATCAGGCCGACGGCGATAACCGGAATATTCACCTCTTTGCGAATATCGCGCGCAAACGGCAGCTGGTAGCCCGGTCCCACCGTAATCGACTGCTGAGGCGCAAGGCCGCCGCTCGATACATGAACGTAATCGCCGCCTGCGGCCTCAAATTGTTTACTGAATTCAATGGACTGCGCATTATCCCAACCGCCCTCAACCCAGTCGGTTGCGGAAATACGCACGCCGATCGCGATATCATCAGAGACCGCCTCGCGCACCGCGTGGAAAATTTCCAGCGGGAAGCGCATGCGATTTTCCAGCGAACCGCCATATTCATCTTTGCGGTGGTTGCTGAGCGGCGACAGGAACTGATGCAGCAGATAGCCATGCGCAGCGTGCAGCTCAATAAGCTGGATGCCGAGTTTTTCCGCGCGTTTCGCGCTTTCGACAAACTTCTGTTTAATACGCGCGAGGTCGTCGCGACTCAGTTCCAGCGGCGGGCGATCCTCTTCATGGAAACCTTCCGCTGAAGGCGCCACCGTTTCCCAGCCGCCTTCTTCAAGCGTCAGCTGATGACCGCCTTCCCAGGGCGCGGCGCACGAAGCTTTGCGGCCCGCATGGCCCAGCTGAATGCCGACCGGAATCGGCGAATAGGCACGAATATCTTCCAGCACCGTGCGCAAAGCCGCTTCGGTATCGTCGTCCCACAGGCCAAGGTCGCCCGGGGTAATGCGGCCAATCGACTCAACCGCGGTGGCCTCAATAATCAGCAGGCCCGCCCCGGAAAGCGCCAGCTGCCCAAGATGGATGCGATGCCATGCGGTGGCCTTGCCTTCGCTGGCGGAATATTGACACATCGGCGCAATAACAATGCGGTTTTCCAGTGCCAGCTTGCCAATATGCGTTGCGCTAAAGAGTTGACTCATGAATACCTCATTTCCTTGTAATGACTGCCTCGAAACAGAAAGTGTAATCGACTACTGGCGGATCATCGGCTTAATGCAAAAAAATAGCATAAAGCCAGCAGGTGAGAGTTTACCGTTAGGGCTGCGCGGAGAGGCAATTGGCTTCACTTCCGCTAAATGGCGAGAGAATAAGCGCATTTCGTATAAAGTTTAAACATCGCTGAAATCGATCGCGCTACGCGAATTCTGGCGGTCAAGCAGGGGAAAGAGTGCTGCAAAATTTACGTAGCGCTGCCATTTTGCCGTTTATAAAATATCCATGTGCCTGCATCTGGCTTTATATAATGCCCATTATAGAAAGCCAGCGATCGGGAAGATCCTTTTTGCTAACGGGATCGATGGCGGACGCCAGACGCAACGCGCCCGGCGTCCGCTTTGGTTACGCCGTTGTCTTACGGTTAGTGAGCAGCGCTTTCACCGTTTCGGCCGCGCGCTTGCCCGCCAGGAAGGCGTGATCCGAATTGTAGTACTCCCATTCGCTGTAACGTCCGGAAAGATGAATGCCCTGCGCCGCCAGCCAGTTACGGATCAGCGCCACGTTGGCTTTGCGCTGATGATCGTAAACCACGTAGGCATAGGGCATATCTACCTCATTGGCGGTGACGATAACGTCATCCTCGCGAATAATGCCGACGCGAATGCAGTCATCAATGCAGCGCTGGATCAGCGCGTCACCTTCATACGGCAGCGGTTGATCGGCGCGATAGGTGATTTCGCAGGTCAGACCAAAACCGCCCGGCGGGTTGCATTCCGGGCTGGCGTTGCCCTGCAGGAAAATGCGGTGGAATAGCGTATCGCCAGGATAGTAGATCCAGTGCTTGTCGCTAAGGTTGGCGCGGCCGATGCCGAGATTAACGCAGCGCACCGACACGTGACGCAGCAGCGAGGCAGCTTGCTGCACCGCCTGCGGCGCGCGATTGCCCATCAGGCGCACCAGCTCAGGCAGCGGCAGGGTGCTGATCATCTGATCGTAGTGGTAATGACGACCATCCTTAAGAATTACGCTGCGGTTTTGCGGCTGGATGTCGGCGATCTCCGAATCCGTTTCCAGCGCGCAGGTAAGATGCGGCAGGAAGCCATTCATCAGCGCCTGAAAACCGCCACGCTTAGGGTAGCCGAAGCGGGCGTTAGGGCCGACAGGTTTATCCAGCGGCGCCAGCGCGCCAGAGATGATCTGCTGAAGATCGGGCAGCGGAACGCGCCCGCCGAGCCAGGAGGTTTCCATGTCGGCAAGCGAGGTTTTCCACAGTTTTCGGTTGTATGGAACGGCAAAGTGATGCGCGATGCCGCGACCCCAGGTGCGGAAGATAAAGTTTTCAAAATCTTCTTCTGCCGCATCTGCGCCAGCAGGCTCTGTCGCCTCGGCGCCCAGCACGCCGTCGGCGCAGCAGTCGCGACAGTCAGTGTTAGCCGCCGACCGCACCGCGCTAAGCGGCGCCGCCTCCTGTGCGCCCGTGACACCGTAACGCGCTTCGATCGCGCCCAGTACGCATTCGCCAATCACCTCTGCCGGCAGCCCATGCAGCGCCGACTGGAAAGGATAACGGGTAAAGACGTCATGGCTGTAAACCCAGGCTTCGCGGTTTTGCCAGTGCAGGTTATCGCCCAGCAGTTTGTCGTAAAGCTGAAGCACGTAGGGATCGTTGGAGAACATAATGTGGCCCGCATAATCGAAGGTAAATCCCTTATCTGCGATAGAGCGGCACCAGCCGCCAGGCGTCTCGTTTTTCTCCAGCACCACCGCGCCTTCGCCGTAGTGGTAGCCCGCGCTCAGGCCGGTCGGCCCGGCGCCAAGGATCAGACACTCCACCGGGCGCAGCGTTACCGCACGCACGCCGTCGGTGGTTTCTGGCGCTTGCGCCGCGACAACCCGCTGCACGACGTTATCGCGCAGCCTGACGATCTGCGCCTGCATCTGTTCAGCGGTGCGATCCCATGAGGTTTCGGCGATGATCGCCGCCATCTGCGCCGCCTGCTGACGCCGCGCCTCTTCGCTCAGCCCAAGTGCAGTTTCGCAGGCGAGAATAAAGCCCTGCGGCGTATCGGCGATGCTCACCACGTCACTATAGTGGCGCACCACATCCGGCACGGCAGTGCTGACGATCGGCAGCTGCGCCGCCATATACTCCAGCACTTTGGTCGGGCTGATAAAACGCGTTGAGGCGTTTAGCGCGAACGGCATCAGACAGACGTCCCATCCGGCCAGAAAATGAGGCAGCGCTTCATAGGGCTGCTGGCCGAACCAGTGCAGATTGGGCCGCTGCGGCAGGCTGAGCGGATCGATTTTCACTACCGGACCGACCATAGCGATGTGCCAGTCGGGATGCGCATCGGCGAGGGCGGCGACCAGCGCGATGTCCATACGCTCGTCAATTACGCCGTAGTAGCCCAGTATCGGGCCAGGCAGATTTTCCTGCAGCGGGTGGCCGTTGCTGCGATCGAGCGCCTGCTCGAAATGCGCGGCGTCGACGCTGCTGGCAAAACAGTGCACGTTCTGGTGGCGATGCTTTTTCGCTTCATACAGGCTGGTGCCGCCGGTAAAAACCACGTCGGCGCGGCTCAGCAGCGCAGACTCGCGCTGCTGCAGCTGGCGCGGCGCCATATTGAAGGCGGAAAGCTCATCCATGCAGTCATAAATAATGGCGCTGGGATTGAAGCAGACCAGCAGCGGCAGCGCCATCGGCGTATAGAACCACACCAGCGGCTGCTCATCGCTATCCAGCAGCGTGGCGAGCAGGGGCTGCAGCACGGCGATCTGGCTGTCATGGAAGCCCGGCGCCGCGACGTCGGTGTGCGGCTCGATAACGGTGACGTTAGGCGCGGGCGACTGCTGTCGCAATCCCGCCTCGCCGGGCTGGTAAACCGGCTCCTCAATGAACAGCACGCGATGGTGCTGGGCAAGACGCGACAGTAAATGCTGTGGCCGTTGAAAGACGAAACCCCAGCGAAGATGACTAAATACCACCAAAACAGACTGTTTCATAGAGGACTCCTGTGGCTCGCCGGCCGGAGACAAAAGCGCGTGAAACCGGTGCAGCGAACGTTGTGATTGCCGCAACGCTGCGGCGGTAGGCTGGTGTAGCTGACGCGTAAAATCAGGGGCGACATCCCACAGGCCGCTGCGCGGCCAGTGATGAGGATCTTCCCAGAGAGGGCTTTCTATAATGGGGTAAATGCAGACGCCCAGGATCTCGCAGCCGTCCAGCTGCGCCTGCGCAATCTGCGCGGTGATATAGCTCATCCACGCGGGACGTCCGCTGCCGACATGGCTGGTTTCCGCCAGCAGTATCGGACGCTGATAGCGCTGCGCTAAATTCAGCAGCAGCTTATGCAGCGGCTTTCGTCGTCCGTCGCCTAGATGCCACGCCAGCCGCTGATTGGAGTTAGCCTCCCATTGATTGGCGTGATAGTAGTTGGCGCCGATGATATCGAGATAGCGCGGCGCGCCACCCAGTTCCGGCGCGCGCGCGCCGGCCAGCATATCCCAGGCCTGAAACTGCGCGGCGTTCAGCTCCGCGGTGAGCTGATAACAGGCTTCGCTCTCTTCATCGGGAACCAGATGAATAAGGGGATCGCAATGAAGAAAGCGCGCCCGGGGATCGGCCAGCCAGATGGCGTCGCAGCCCGCCAGGGTCGCGCGCACCAGCTGGCGCTTGATATCGTCGGGAGCCGCCTCGCGGTGGTTGCCGAACAGTCCGACCGACAGGCCCCAGCTAAGAAAGGAGATCTCATTCATCGGCGAATAGATCGGCGCGCGATGATACCAGGGGGCGAGGAAAGCGGCGACGCGCTGGCAAAAAGCGGCAAAACGTGGGACAAAATTGTCTGAAAAAAGATCGACGTCGTCGGGCCAGCCGTAGTGGCAGAAGGTCCAGTTAATCTGAATACCCAGCTCCTGCGCCGCCTGCATTTTGCCCTGCAGCGTGGCGAACGTCCGTTCCGGATCCTCTTCCGCCTGGCGCCAGCCGATGCTCTCGCGCACGGTGCGGATGCCAAAATGCTGTAGAGCGAGATAGTCGTTGCGAAAGCGCGTTTGATGACCCGTCAACGCATCCATCACCAGGCGCTGGCCTGCCGTATTGATATGGTCGGCGCCTTCGTACCCGGCCTGCCAGAAGCTAGAAAAAGGCAACATCGTCTCCTCCTGTAAAATCAGGATGAAAAAGGGGGCCTATGCTATTGCGCGCGCGGAATGCTCCCCGGCATAGCAATCAGGTTGGAAAAGCGATAGAGAACAACGTTGCTGTCGTGAATTCCGTGTCCGGAAAAGAAGACGGTGCGCGACCGGCCAGGCCTGGCCGCAGTAAAAGCGTTATCCCGCACGCAGAGAAAAGGGGGGCAGAGATTATTAGTTTCAGTGAGCAATCACTGTTAATCAGAGTATAACCCTGCCTGGTTTTCTCACAAGTATCTGAAGCAAAACAAAAAAGCCAAGCGGCAAAGCGGCGGATCAGTGGAGGGAATAAAAGCTGTATAACTTTATGAGAACAGCGGTCCTGCACACAGGCACCTGCGCCGCGCCGGCGCTGCGTCCTCCTTTGCGGTTTAGCGCCAGCCGCGCGCAGAGGGGCAGCCTTTAAACGGCCGCCTGACACTGGCGACAAAAATGGGTGTCGCTGCTGCCGAGAACGCGACGCAGGAAGTCCTGAGTGCGCGCTTCCTGAGGCTGCAGCAGAATTTGCTGCGCCGGTCCCTGTTCGACAATCTGCCCGCTGTGCAGAAAGCAGACGCGATCGGCCACTTCGCGGGCGAACTGCATCTCATGCGTGACGACAATCATCGTCATGCCTTCCTGCGCCAGGTTACGCATCACCTGCAATACCTCGCCGACCAGTTCGGGGTCGAGCGCGGATGTCGGCTCGTCGAAGAGTATCGCTTTCGGCTGCAGCGCCAGCGTGCGCGCAATGGCTACCCGCTGCTGCTGACCGCCGGAGAGCTGCCCCGGCCAGGCGTTGATCTTGTCCGCCAGCCCCACCAGCGCCAGCAGGGATTTGGCGCGCTTCTCCGCCTGAGCGCGCGACTCGCCGTTGACGTGAACAGGGCCTTCCATGACGTTTTCCAGCACGCTGCGGTGCGGGAAAAGGTTGAAGCGCTGAAACACCATGCCGATCTGGCGACGCAAATCGTTAATGCTCTTATGGCGGTTATCGACTCGCCGATCCAGCACGCGGATCTCGCCGCCTTCATAGCTTTCCAGCCCGTTGATGCAGCGCAAAATGGTCGATTTGCCAGAGCCGGACGGGCCGATCAGGCAGACCACCTCGCCAGCGTTCACGGAAAAACTGACGCCTTTCAATACCTCGACGCGGCCGAATTTTTTGTGGACTTCGTCAATTTCGATCATCTCAGGCTCCTTTAATCTGGCGTTTTTCCAGCCGTTTGGTCAGCGCCATCAGCGGCATGCACAGCAGCAGATAGAGTACCGCCACCAGCGTATAAACCGTGGTGTTGTCAAAGGTCGATGCGGCGATCAGCTGACCTTGTCGGGTCATTTCCGTAACGGCGATGGTGGAGGCGAGGGCGGAATCTTTCAGCATCATCACCAGCGTATTGCTATAGGGCGGCAGCGCGACGTGAAACGCCTGCGGCAGGATCACGCGGCGCATCGCTTTGGCAAAGCCCATGCCCATTGAGCGCGCCGCTTCAAACTGACCGCGATCGACCGACTCGATGCCCGCGCGAAATATCTCAGCGATATAGGTGGAAAAGCAAAAAGCGATGCCGATGACGCTGGCCTGAAAAGAGGTCAGGGTGATGCCAATATCGGGAAAAACAAAGTAAATATAAAACAGCACCACAATCATCGGCAGGCCGCGGGTAATATTAATCACCATCGCCACCGGCCAGGAAATAATTTTCCACGGGCACATCTTTGCGGCGGCAAATATTAATCCCAGCGGCGTGCTAATCACCAGCGACAATAGCGTGATAGAGATCGTCATTTCAGCCCCTTTCAGCAAAAAGGGCAGATACGTATCAATGCTGCTCCAGTCCATCTTAGGCTCCTGAACGTGCTGCGTAACGGGTTTTGGGGCAACGACAATTCATTATAATGAATATCTTTACCCGCCACGCGCTGTCAATAAATACCGGTTCTCGCGAGATAGCGAATTGTTATTACCGCGATAAGAAACAGCTATAGATAGGCCCAATGATTAAAGCAATGGCTTTTTCGGCAATGTGTGAGGTGCGGCGTTTTCGCAAAATAAAACGTTGACAGCGGCAGCATAAATTTCATTATAGTGAAAAAGACGTTCGCCCTTTCGCTACTGAACCAGGAGTGAGTTATGTCTGTCGCCCGTAAAATAAGCCTGCTGAATATCTCTATAGCCCTGAGCCTTGCCGCCATGGTCAGCGTTAACGCCCAGGCCGCCGCGTTAACGGCGGGGTCGCCACCCTCCAGCGCGCCTACCACCTTCCTGAATACCCAGAGTGGAAAAATCGAAGGCTTTATGCCGGACGTCGCGGCGGAAGTGGCCCGGCGTCAGCATCTGGAGGTCAGTTTCACCGCCGTACCTTTTTCAACGCTGATTCAATCGGTTATTGCCGGGAAAATCGATATGATCGTCGCCGGTATGACGCCGACGCCGGAACGCGCGAAGCGAATCGGTTTCTCGCAGCCGGTCACCGCCTTCGGCGCAGGGCTGGTGGTGCGCGACGACAACGCTAAAAAATATGGCTCCTGGCAGGATTTAAAAGGCGACGTGGTGGGCACCATGGCGGGTACCGACTACACGCAAAGTCTGATGCAGAGCGGCATCGCCAAAGAGGTGAAGGTCTATGACAGCCCGGCGGACATGACGCGCGATCTTTCGCTGGGCCGCATCGCGGCGGGCATGAACGACTATCCCATCCTGAAAGCGCAGGCCAAAGCGGGCGGGCTGAAAGGCATGCACGTTGTAGAGGGCTATAAGCCGGAACATGTTTCTCCCATGGCCTTCGGCGTGAAAAAAGGCAACGACAAGCTGCTGGCGGAGATCGACAGCGCTCTGACCGCCATGAAACAGGACGGCACGCTTCAGACCATCAAAGATAAATGGGGCATGCCCTGATTTAACCCAGGTCGGCGAACAGGCGCGACGGCAAACAAGAGCATGAGATGAAAAACGCATCGCAACACAAGGCGGAACCCGGCGCCGCTGAAACGGATATCGGCTCGCGGCTGAAAAGCCTGCGCAAGGCGCGCAATCTGACCATTACCGAGCTGGCGCTGCTGGCGAACGTTTCCGCCGGCGCTATTAGCCAGATTGAACGCAACCTGACCAATCCCACCGTGAGGGTGCTGGAACAGCTGCGGCTGGTGCTGAAAGTGCCGCTGACGGCCTTTCTGGAGGAGAGCGCCGCCTCGCTGCGCGGCGCAGAGCATTACGTTCGCCGCAGCGCGGAGCGGCCGCGCTTCAACGTCGGCAAGCGCGGCATCGCCAAAGAGATGCTGTCACCGTCGGGCGACCACGATATGCAGTTCATGGTCATCGACATCCCCCCAGGCGTCCGCTCCGACGAAATGCTGATCGGTCAGGGCGAAAAAGCGGGGCTGGTGGTTGAAGGCGAACTGACGCTGGAGATCAATGGCGATACCGCGCGCCTGATGACCGGCGACAGCTTTCAGTTTAAGAGCCATCTGCCGCATAACATTTTCAACCATACCGAGAGCGATGCCAGAGTGTTGTGGATCATGCATATCCCGCCTGAAAAGCATCTCTGAATGCCCTGAACTTAAAAGGTTTCTCTATGCGCATAAAAATCAATGCTGTCACAGACAGCCCGGCCTTTCCCGACCAGGTCGATGTGGTGGTGATCGGCGGCGGCATTATCGGTACCTCCGTCGCCTACGAACTGGCGAAGCAGGGCGTTGCGGTAGCGCTGTTCGAGAAAGGCGCGATCGGCGGCGAGCAGTCCGGGCGCAACTGGGGCTGGGTACGGCAGCAGAACCGCGACCTCTACGAACTGCCGCTGGCGATGCGCAGCCTGCAGCGCTGGGAAGAGCTGGGCGGCGAAATCGGCCTGGATCTCGGCTTTCGCCGTAGCGGCATCCTCTACGGCTCGCAGAACGAGGCGGACGTGGCGCGCTGGGAAAAGTGGGGCAAGCAGGCGCAGCAGATCGGTTTCGTCAGCCATCTGCTGTCGCCGAAAGAGGTGCATGAGCGGCTGGGGGACCAGGCGCGCTGGGTCGGCGGCGTCTGGTCGCCGACCGACGGACGCGCCGAGCCGTCGCTGGCGGCGCCTGCTATCGCCGTCGGCGCGCAAAAGCTGGGCGCCTCCGTTCATCAACGCTGCGCGGTGCGCTGTCTGGATATTAGCGCGGGCCGCGTCACCGGCGTCTGGACCGAACGCGGTCGCGTGCGCGCCAGCCAGGTGATCTGCTGCGGCGGCGCATGGAGCTCGCGCTTCTGCAAGCAGTATGGCATCGACCTGCCCAGCGCCAATATTCTCGGCACCGCGTTTAAAACCACGGCAGCGCCGGAGGTGATTCAGGGCTGTCTGAGCATGCCGGACCTCTGTATCCGCCGCCGGCTGGACGGCAGCTACACCGTGGCGATCCCCGGCCGCGGCCAGCTCGATCTCGCGCCGCAGAATATTCGCTATGCGACGAAGTTCTACCCTATGTACCGCAGCAAGATCGCCAAAAAGCTCAAGCTCCGGCTGAACGGCTCTTTTTTTAACGGGCCGGAGGCGGCGGGGCGCTGGTCGAATGACGCGGTGTCGCCGTTCGAGAAGATTCGTGTACTGGATCCTGAGCCCGATCGGCAAATTCTTAATGAAGCGCTGGGTATTCTGGTGAGGGCGTTTCCTGCGCTGGAAGGAATTAAAATCGATCACGCATGGGGCGGCTGGATTGATACCACGCCGGATCTGGTGCCGGTTATCGATGAGATGCCGCGCGTGCCCGGTCTGTTTATCGCCTCAGGCTTCAGCGGGCACGGTTTCGGCATCGGCCCTGGCGCGGGCCTGCTCTGCGCGCAGCTGATGACAAATCGGCCGCTCTTTACCGATATCGCGCCGTACCGCCTGGCGCGCTTCGACAAAGGCAATGCGATCCGCGAGCCGCAGATGATGTAACGGTAAAAGCCCGCCGAAGCGGGCTAAAGCGCGTTACGCGCGTCGCGGTTCGCCTCGTACCGGCGTCTCGCCAGCGACAAAGTAGCTTGCCGTCGAGGCGGGAAGCGGCTGGCGGCCGCGAATGTTATCGGCGATTTTTTCGCCGATCATAATGGTGGTCGCATTCAGGTTGCCGGTGATGATCAGCGGCATAATCGACGCATCAATGACGCGCAGCCCCTGCATGCCGTGCACCCGGCCTTCGCCATCCACCACCGCCATCTCATCGCTGCCCATTTTGCAGGTGCCGCAAGGATGGTAGGCCGTCTCCGCGTGGTTGCGCACGAACTCATCCAGCTGCTCGTCGGTCTCGCACTCTACGCCGGGACTGATTTCGCGTCCGCGGAACTTGTCCAGCGCCGGCTGGTTGATAATCTGGCGCGTGATGCGTATCGCGTCGCGGAACTCATGCCAGTCCTGCTCGCTCGCCATATAGTTGAACAGGATCGCCGGATGACGGCGCGGATCGCGCGACTTAATGCGCACATGGCCGCGGCTCGGCGAACGCATTGAGCCGACATGACACTGGAAGCCGTGCGCATTGACCGCGTTCGATCCGTTGTAGTTAATCGCCACCGGCAGGAAGTGATACTGAATATTCGGCCAGGCGAACTCTTCGCGGCTGCGGATAAAGCCGCCCGCTTCAAAGTGGTTGCTGGCGCCGATGCCGGTGCCGTTGAACATCCACTCCGCGCCGATTTTCGGCTGGTTCCACCACTTCAGCGCAGGGTAGAGCGAGACAGGCTCTTTGCACTCGTACTGCAGATACATCTCCAGGTGGTCCTGAAGGTTCTCGCCGACGCCCGGCAGATCGTGCACCACGGGAATATCGAACGACTTCAGCAGGCTGGCGGCGCCGACGCCGGAGCGCTGCAAAATCTGCGGCGAGGCGATGGCGCCCGCGCAGAGCAGCACCTCGCGCCGCGCATGCACCTTGTGCGAGGTATTGCTCGCGCCCAGCAGATACTGCACGCCGACGGCGCGCTTGCCGTCGAACAGGATGCGATCGGTGGTGGCATGCGTAACGATTTTCAGGTTCGGACGGTTTTTCGCCTGATCGAGGTAGCCGCGCGCGGTGCTGGAGCGGCGCCCCTGCGGCGTCACGGTACGATCCATCGGGCCGAAGCCCTCCTGCTGATAACCGTTGAGATCCTCGGTGCGCGGATAGCCCGCCTCGACGCCCGCGTCGATCATCGCGGCAAACAGCGGATTGTTGCCTGCTTTCGGCGTTGCCACGCAGACCGGACCGTCGCCGCCGTGATAATCATTCGGCCCGATATCGCGCGTTTCCGCTTTGCGGTAGTAGGGCAGACAGTTGTGATAGCGCCAGGACTCCAGGCCGGGCGCTTCCGCCCAGCCGTCGAGATCCATCGCGTTGGCGCGGATGTAGCACATGCCGTTGATCAGCGATGAGCCGCCCAGCCCTTTGCCGCGTCCGCACTCCATGCGGCGATTGTTCATATGTGGTTCCGGCTCGGTTTCATAGGCCCAGTTATAGCGTTTTCCCTGCAAAGGAAAGGCGAGCGCCGCAGGCATCTGCGTGCGAAAATCCATACGGTAATCTGGGCCGCCCGCTTCCAGCAGCAGAACGTTGACGTCGCTATCTTCGGTCAGTCGGGCAGCCAAAACGTTCCCTGCGGATCCGGCTCCGATAATGATGTAATCAAATTCCATTAGTCGCTCCTCAGGTTTCTTCATTAATCAAAACACAGACTGAAAACGGTCCAGCTCGACCTGCACGGATTTCACCTGGGTGTAATTCTGCAGGGTCATCAGGCCGTTCTCCCGGCCGACGCCGGAGTGCTTGTAGCCGCCGACCGGCATCTCTGCGGCAGATTCGCCCCAGGTATTGATCCAGCAGATACCCGCTTCAATCTGGTGAATAACGCGGTGCGCGCGATTGAGATCCTGAGTGACCAGACCCGCCGCCAGGCCGTACTCGGTAGCGTTGGCGCGGCGCACCACTTCTTCTTCGCTCTGATAGGTCAAAATCGACATCACCGGCCCGAAGATCTCTTCACGCACGATGGTCATCTCATCGCTGCAGTCGGTAAAGACGGTAGGCTCGACCCAGGCGCCGTCGTCGAAGCCTGCGCCTGTCATCCGCTTGCCGCCGCACAGCAGGCGCGCGCCTTCTGCAACGCCGCGCTCGATGTAGCGCATCACGTTGTCGCGGTGGCCGAAGCTCACCAGCGGGCCGAAGTTCGTCGCGGGATCGTTCAGGTCGCCAGCGCGAATGCGGGCGACGCGCGCCGAAATTTTCTCTTCAAATGCCGCTTTCAGGCTGGCGGGAACAAAGACGCGCGTGCCGTTGGTGCAAACCTGACCTGAGCTGTAGAAATTGGCCATCATGGCGATATCGGCAGCGAGATCGAGATCGGCATCGTCAAAGACAATCAGCGGCGATTTGCCGCCCAGCTCCATGGTGACCTCTTTCAGGGTCGAGCCCGCTGCGTTAGCCATCACTTTTTTGCCGCTGGCGACGCCGCCGGTAAAAGAGACTTTATCGATGCCCGGATGCTCGGTGAGCAGCTGACCGGTCACCGCGCCGCTGCCTGGCAGCACGTTGAACACGCCGTCCGGCACGCCTGCTTCGCTGTAGATTTCCGCCAGCTTCAGGGCGGTGAGCGGGGTCACTTCGCTCGGCTTAAAGAGCATCGCGTTGCCGGCCGCCAGCGCCGGCGCGGATTTCCACAGGGCGATCTGAATCGGATAGTTCCACGCGCCGATACCCGCCACCACGCCGAGCGGTTCGCGACGCGTATAGACGAAAGAGGTATCGCGCAGCGGGATCTGCTGGCCCTCCAGCGACGGGATCAGGCCCGCGTAGTACTCCAGCACGTCTGCGCCGGTAACGATATCCACGCTGGCGGTTTCGCTCAGCGGCTTGCCGGTATCCAGAGTTTCCAGCGCGGCCAGCTCGTCGTTGCGCTCGCGCAGGATATCCACCGCGCGGCGCAGAATGCGCGAACGCTGCATCGCGGTCATCGCCGCCCAGACCTTCTGGCCTTTGCGTGCGGCGGCAACGGCGCGGTCGACGTCGTCGCGGCCAGCCTCATGCACCTTCGCCAGCACTTCGCCGTTGGCGGGATTGATGGTGTCAAAGGTGTCGCCAGCCGCTGCCGGGACGTAAGCGCCATCAATATAGAGGTGCTGCTCTGCGAATCGGGACATGGTTCCTCCTTTATCAGGGATGGGTGTTGCCAGCTAACTGCTGGCGAATGAACTGGGTCGTCAGCGAGCGAGCCAGCTGAAAATCAAAGGGCTTGCCGCCCAGCGCCGCGCGCAGCCAGAGGCCGTCGATCAGCGCCGCCAGCCCGTAAGCGGCGATGCGCGCCGCGTCGCGCGGCAGCTCGCGGCGGAATTCTGCGGCCAGCGACGAGAAGAGGCGGCGGCTGCTGACACGCTCCAGCCGGTTGAGCTGAGGCTGATGCATGCTGCTCGACCAGAAGTCGAGCCACGCCTTCATCGCCGCCTTATGCAGCTGGCTTTCGTCGAAGTTGCCTTCGACGATGGCGCAGAGGCGCGCTTCGGTGCTGGCGCCGGCCAGCGGCCGGAGCCTGACTGCCACCGCGTCGTGCAGCTGCCGCGTAATGTCGCGCATGGTGGCTTCCAGCAGACCGTTCTTGTCTTTGAAGTAGTGGCTGATGATGCCGGTCGAAACGCCCGCGCGCCGCGCAATCTGCGCGATGGTGGCGTCGTTGATCCCGACTTCGTTAATGGTTTCCAGAGCGGCATCAATCAGCTGCCGACGTCGTATCGGCTGCATTCCTACCTTTGGCATGACAAGTGCTCCGCCGCTAAACAAGTCCACTATTAGAACTTTTATTGATTGAACGTTCAATATAAAAAAGAAAGTTGTTAGGATACTGTGCCTGGATTGTTGCAAAGCGCAGCGTGCAACGCATCGCTTTACCGCTACGCTTAACGGTCAGGAGGAGAAAAATAAAGGAGACGCGTTCGCACGCGGAGGACAATATAACCTGTTGAATTTATTATAAACCAGAGGTAACTGATGATTAATCCACCTGCAAGTGAAAAGGACAGAATCAATCCCGTGGTGTTCTACGCCTCGGCCGGACTGATTCTGACATTTTCACTGGTGACGATACTCTACAGCGAGCAGGCCGCGGCATGGATTCAGGCGGCAGTGAACTGGGTATCGTCTACGTTCGGCTGGTATTACATGCTGGCCGCGACGCTTTACATCGTATTTGTGCTGTTTATGGCCTGTTCGCGCTTTGGCGCGATTAAGCTCGGACCAGAGCAGTCCAAGCCGGAGTTTAGCCTGCTGAGCTGGTCGGCAATGCTGTTCGCCGCCGGTATCGGCATCGACCTGATGTTTTTCTCGGTGGCGGAGCCGGTCACGCAATATATGCAGCCGCCGGAAGGCGGGGGACAGACGCTGGAAGCGGCGCGGCAGGCGATGGTCTGGACGCTGTTCCATTACGGTCTGACCGGCTGGTCGATGTATGCGCTGATGGGCATCGCGCTGGGCTACTTCAGCTATCGCTACAACCTGCCGCTGACCATCCGCTCGGCGCTCTATCCCATCTTTGGCAAACGCATTAACGGCCCCATCGGCCATACCGTCGATATTGCGGCGGTGGTCGGCACCATTTTCGGCATCGCCACCACGCTCGGCATCGGCGTCGTGCAGCTGAACTACGGGCTGAACGTACTGTTCAACATTCCAGAAGGGCTGGCGGCGCAGACCGCGCTGATTGTGCTCTCGGTGGTTATCGCCACGATTTCGGTGACCTCCGGCGTCGACAAAGGTATTCGTATTCTTTCCGAGCTGAACGTGGCGCTGGCGCTCGGCCTCATCCTGTTCGTGCTCTTTTTCGGCAAAACCGATTTCCTGCTCAACGCGCTGGTGCTTAACGTCGGCGACTATATCAACCGCTTCATGGGCATGACGCTCAATACCTTCGCCTTCGATCGTCCCACGCAGTGGATGAACAGCTGGACGCTCTTTTTCTGGGCCTGGTGGGTCGCCTGGTCGCCGTTCGTCGGTTTGTTCCTGGCGCGTATTTCGCGCGGCCGCACTATTCGCGAGTTCGTGCTGGGCACGCTGATTATTCCCTTTACCTTCACGCTGCTCTGGCTGTCGGTGTTCGGCAACGCCGCGCTTTACGAGATTATTCACGGCAACACCGGTTTTGCGCAGGAAGTGATGGCGCATGCGGAACGCGGCTTCTATCTGCTGCTGGAGCAGTATCCCGCCTTTAAGCTGAGCGCTTCAGTGGCGACCATTACCGGTATGCTGTTCTACGTGACGTCGGCGGATTCCGGCTCGCTGGTGCTGGGCAACTTCACGTCGAAGCTGAAGGACATTAACAGCGACGCGCCAAACTGGCTGCGCATCTTCTGGTCGGTGGCGATCGGCGTGCTGACGCTGAGTATGCTCATGACCAACGGCATCTCCGCGCTGCAAAACACCACGGTGATAATGGGTCTGCCGTTCAGCTTCGTGATCTTCTTCGTGATGGCGGGACTCTACAAATCCCTGAAGGTAGAAGATTACCGTCGCGCCAGCGCCAGCCGCGATACCGCGCCCTATCTGGCGACCAGCAACGACAGGCTGAGCTGGAAAAAACGTCTGTCGCGGCTGATGAACTACCCTGGCTCGCGCTATACCCAGCAGATGATGGAGAGCGTGATCTTTCCGGCGATGCAGGAAGTGGCGAAAGAGCTGGAGCTGCGCGGCGGCCGCGTGACCCTGGAGCGACTGGAGGCGGAAGAGAGCGCGCTGGGCTACATCGACCTGCGCGTCAACCTGGGCGAAGAGCAGGATTTCGTCTATCAGGTGTGGCCGCAGCAGTATTCCGTGCCGGGCTTTACCTATCGCGCGCGCAGCGGCAAATCGACCTACTACCGGCTGGAAACCTTTCTGCTGGAGGGGAGTCAGGGCAACGACCTGATGGACTACAGCAAAGAGCAGGTGATTATCGACATTCTCGATCAGTACGAGCGTCACCTGAACTTTATCCATCTGCATCGTGAGGCGCCGGGCAACAATATTACCTTCCCGAGCGTGTAATATTTAAACGGGCCAGCCAGGCTGGCCCGCTATTAGTTGCCCAGGCGATCGCTGCGCCAGCGGTCATAGTAGATATGCTCCGCCTGGAAATCCGCCGCGCCCGCCTTGCCGGTCAGCCGCAGCGCCAGCTGCAGCGCGAAGTCAAAAGCGACGCCCAGCCCTCTGCCGCTGAGCAGATTGCCATCCTCCACCACGTCCGCCATCACATACTCGCCATCCTCGTAGTGCATCCAGAGTTCGCCCGAGCAGGTATAGCGGCGTCCTTTCAGCAGTCCGTTGCCCGCCAGCACGCGCGCCGCCGCAGAGCAGATGGGGGCAATGATCTTTTCCGCCTCGTCGTGGCGGCGGATAAAGGCGCTCACCGCCGGGCTCGCGGCCAGATTCATTGTACCCTCCGGGCCGCCGGGAATAATAACCGCATCAAACAGCTCGTGCTGGGTCTCTTCCAGCAAACGGTCTGCCAGCGTTACCACGCCGTGATAGCTGATAACCTGATTGTGCGGATGGCAGGCGACGGTGGTTACCACGACGCCCAGCCGGCTCAGGATATCAAGGGTGATAAAGGCTTCCGCTTCTTCGAAGCCCGGTGCCAGCAGTAGGGCAGCTTTCTTTGACATCGTCTCTCCTTGCATCTGTCATCTGGACTGGAAATGTGAAATTAAAACAGTGTTTCATTTATATCCTGATTAGTCTGCAATTGACAGCCGCACAAAGAGAGATCAAGCAGCGGGAGGCACTATTTGCCGCGTTCGCTATAAAGCACGCCGCCGCGCGCTTTATCGCTGGCTTTAGTTTCGACGATCGACACCACCACGCGATCGCGCTCCACGCCGAAACTCTCCACCACGGCGTCGGTGATTTTCACCATCAAAGTCTTTTTTTGCTCAGTAGAGCGGCCTTCCACCGCATACACCACAATCTCAGGCATTCTGATCTCCTCTTTTCTTATCAATAAACAGACGGGTACAGCCGTGCAGGTGCGACTGCGGTTCGGGGGCTGCTTTTGCTTTTATCTCAGGCGAAGCAACTCATACTGCTTTTGATTATGTATATATGCAAAGAAGATCAAAGGCTATTTGCAACGTGGATCACGGCCGTGGGCATTTCGAAGCCCCACGCCAGGGTCGCCAGCACGTAAACATAAATAAATCGGGTACGCTGTTTACTGCTGATAACCCTGAGCGTAAGTGATTTTATTGTGCGATAAATGTGACTGTCATCACTTCATGGCCATTGCATTTATTGATATAAAAATGCAACTAAACCCAGCTTCTTGTGGAGCATATATGCGTATTCTGGTTCTGCCTTGTGACGGCATCGGTCCCGAAATTACCTCAGCTGCGGTAACCGTGCTGAACGCGCTGGACAAAGCCTATGGCCTGGATTTTGAGTTTGACTATGAGGATGTCGGCTTTAAAAGCCTGGAGCTGCACGGCACCACGCTGCGTCAGGCGTTGCTGGAAAAAGCCAAAACCTATGACGGCATTATTCTCGGCACCCAGTCGCACGCCGACTATCCTGCGCCGGAGAAGGGCGGACGCAACGTCTCCGCGGGTTTCCGCATCGGCCTTGACCTCTACGCCAACGTGCGCCCGGCGCGCACCCGTCCGTTCCTGACATCCAATATGAAAGAGGGCAAGACCATGGATCTGGTAATCATGCGTGAGGCGACCGAAGGCTTCTATCCCGATCGCAACATGACGCGCGGCTGGGGCGAAGTAATGCCGAGCCCGGACATGGCGCTTTCAACGCGTAAAATTACCCGCCACTGCTCTGAGCGTATCGCGCGCAAGGCGTTTGAGCTGGCGATGCAGCGCCGTAAAAAAGTCACCGCCATCCATAAAGCCAACAGCTTCCATATGACCGACGGCCTCTTCCTGGAAGCGGTGCGCGACGTCGCCAAAGCGTTTCCGGAAGTGGAGCTGGACGATCTGCTGGTCGACGCCTCAACCGCGCATCTGGTGCGTAACCCGGAGCGTTTCGACGTGCTGGTCGCCACTAACTTCTACGGCGATATCCTCAGCGACCTGGCGAGCGAGCTGTCAGGCAGCCTGGGTCTGGCAGGCTCTGTCATGGCCAGCGATACCCACTGCTGCGCGCAGGCGCAGCACGGCTCTGCGCCGGATATCCAGAATCAGGACAAGGCCAACCCGGTGTCGATGATCCTGTCAGCGGCGATGATGCTGGCGTGGTATGCAGAAAAGCATAACCAGCCGACCTTCCTGAAAGCAGCGCAGGAGATTAACCGCGCTATCGACGAAGTGCTGGAAAATCCCGAAACGCGCACGCCGGATCTGGGCGGCAACTGCGGCACCAGAGCGTTCGCGGAGCATGTGTCTGCGGCCATCCGAGCGTAGCCATAACAACATCTGGCTACGGAAGGTTTGTATGACATCGCCCTTATCTCTGGAACGCTCAACGCTGGTCATTGATGGCCGCCCCTTTCAGTTTCTCGATCTGACCCGGCTGCTGCCGCTCGATCGGCTACAGCGCCTGCCGTTCAGCCTGCGCATTCTGCTGGAGAACGTCGCGCTGCGCTCGCCGCAGGCGCTGGCCCATTTTCTGCGCATGCTACAGGGCGAAGAGGCGGCTGGAGAGGTCGCCTTTTATCCCGACCGCCTGATGTTTCACGACACCACCTGCCTGCCTGCGCTGGCGGACTTTGCCGCGATGCGCGATCTCACCGCCGAACTCGGCGGCGATCCGCAGCGTATCAATCCGCATATCCCGGCGGTGCTGACCATCGATCACTCCGTTATTGTGGAAAGCTACGCCTCTGCCGACGCGCTGGAGCAGAATCTGCAGTTTGACTTTCGCCGCAACGCCGAGCGCTACCGCTTTATTCGCTGGGCGGAGCAGAGCCTTGATAACTTCCGCGTGATCCCGCCAGGCACCGGCATTATTCACCTGATGAACCTGGAGGCGATCGCAGAGATTGTCACGGTGGATGCGCAGGAAGAGGTGCCGCTGCTGCACGCCGACTGCATGGTGGCGACGGACAGCCATACGCCGATGATCAACGCGCTGGGCATTCTGGGCTGGGGCGTAGGCGGACTGGAGGGTCAGGCGACGCTGGTCGGCGAACCGGTCACGCTGCGCTTTCCGGATGTCATCGGCATTTCGCTGTCGGGCACGCTTGCCGCTGACGTCAGCGACAGCGATCTGGCGCTGCATATCACCCGCCTGTTGCGCGAAAAAGGCGTGGTCGGCAAGTTTGTCGAATTTACCGGCCCGTCGCTGCATCTGCTGCCGCTGGAGTCGCGCGCCACCATCGCCAATATGGCGCCGGAATATGGCGCCACGGTGGTATTTTTTCCGTGGGACGATCGCAGCGCCGACTATGTGCAGATGACCGGACGCAGCGCAGAGAAGCAGGCGATTATTCACGCTTATATGCGAGAGCAGCATCTGTGGCGATCGCCGGAGACGCCGACGCCTGAATTTACCCAGCTTATCGCGCTGGATCTCGGCAGCATCGAACCCTGCATGGCGGGGCCGGTGAATCCGCATCAGCAGATCCCGCTGGGCCTCGCTGCCGAAAGCTTTCGCGCCAGCCTGAAGGCCGAAGCGCGTAACCGCCGCTGGCAGCACGCCGCATACCCGCAGACGATTGAGCAGGGCGCTATCGCCATTGCCGCCATTACCAGCTGCACCACCACCGCCAATCCCTGGCTGGTTATCCAGGCGGCGCTGTTCGCGCGCAACGCCGCGCGTCACGGCCTGAAGCCCAAACCCTGGGTGAAGACCTCGTTCTCGCCGGGATCGCGCGCCGTTACCGACTATCTCAGCGCCTGCGGTCTGCTGAGCGAGCTGGAAAAGATCGGTTTTGACGTGACCGGTTACGGCTGCATGACCTGCATCGGCAGCTCCGGCGCGCTGCAGCCTGCTATGGAGACGCTGGTGAACGAGGGGTTGCAGGCGGTCTGCGTGCTGTCGGGCAACCGTAACTTTCCCCGCCGCGTCAATCCCAGCCTGGGACACGGCTACCTCACCTCTCCGGCGCTGGTGATCGCCTGGGCGCTGGCAGGCCATATTGCCCATGATATGATCCACGACGCGCTGGGCTATGACGCGCAGCAGCAGCCGATCCGCATGCGGGATTTAATGCCGACGCGGGAAGAGGTGGAAGAGTGGGTCGAGCGAGCCATGAAACGAGAGTTTTACGTTAACCGTCGCGAGATTATCTGGCAGGGCACGCCGCACTGGCAGCAGATCGCTGCGTCGGGCAGCATGCACTATCCGTGGGAAGCGAGCTCGACCTATCTGCGTCGTCCCGGTTATTTGCAGCGTCTGCCGCGCGATCCCGCTGCGTCGCTGTCGCTGCACGACGCGCGCCCCTTTTTGTGGTTCGGCGACGACGTCACCACCGATCATATTTCGCCCGCTGGCGCGATTCCGCCCACCAGCCTGGCGGGAAAATGGCTGCTGGAACACCATGAGGATCCGCAGGATCTCAATCTTTACTCGACGCGCCGCAGTAATCATGAGGTGATGGTACGCGGCGCTTTCACCAACAAGGCGCTGGCGAACCGGCTGCTGCCGCCGGAAAAACGCGGCGGTGGTGGTTTTGCCTGGGATGCCGATCACCAGCAGATCCTGCCCGCTTATGAAGCGTCGCAGAGCTGGCTGGCGCGCGGCGTGCCGCTGGTGGTGTTCGCCGGCGAACGTTACGGTGCCGGCTCCAGTCGCGACTGGGCGGCGAAAGCGCAGGCGCTGATGGGCGTTAAGGCGGTAGTGGCGGAGAGCTTTGAGCGTATCCATCGCACCAATCTGATTGGCATGGGGATCCTGCCGCTGCACTTCTGCGCGGGCGAGGCGGCGCGTCTGCCAGAAATGGACGGCAGCGAAACGCTGGACTTTATCGGGCTGGAGAATTTACAGCCCGGCAGCACGACGCTGCAACTGCGCATCAGTCGGGATAGCAGGCTGCTCGGCGAGTTTGCGCTGACGGCGGTGATTGACTCACAGCAGGAGCTTGCTTATCTGCTGCACGGCGGCATCTTGCCCTTTGTTATCCAGCAAACCCTGAAAGGCTGACTATGCGTTACGATCGGGTCTCATAAGAAATCGTTCTTAAGATGGGCGTTTCAGCTCTGCATGACCTTCTGAGGACAAAGAGAATAGACCGTTTTTTCAGGTTTCCGGAATGATGCGGCGCATTTTTTTATTTTCCAGCGCCGCCGCGAGGTGCTGTTTCATCATATAAGAAGCTTCGATACGCTGCCCCGACTCAATCAATCCCAGCAAACGCAGATGATCTTTGACCTCTGGGTAATAGCGGCTGCGGTCGTCCATAATGCGGTAGTCCATCAGCATGCGCATGCGGTTGACGTTGCGCAGCGAGATTTCGAAGAAGGGGTTATTAGAGAAGGCGATCACCGTCTCGTGAAAGCGGTAGCCAGCAAGCTGCAGCTGTTTTGGCGAGAGTCGCTCAATACCGTTGTCGAGCAGCATCTCCAGCTCGCGGCGTATTTCGTCTATTTTCTCCTGCGGCGCGTTGAAGGTCGGCTCCAGAATCGCCATCGGCTCAATCACCATACGAAAGCTAAAAATATGCTCCAGCGCCGCTTTGGTTTTCGCCACCGGCAAAAAACGCCAGCCGTAACCTTGTTTTCGCTCAACCCAACCCTCGCTGATGCCGCGCGCCAGCAGCGTCGAGAGCTGGCTTTTGGTCAGGTTGTAGCGCTTCATCAGATAGAGCTCGGTGACTTCCGCGTCGATATTGTCCTGCAGCCAGTCTTCCGCCAGCTGGTAATACTCCGGCAGGTCGCTGCCGTCGGCAGGCGCCGCTTCGTCATGCTGTTGTGGCGCATAATCCTCTTTGACAAAAAAGCCGCGGTTGAGCTTTTGCTGCAGAACGCCTTTTTGTTCAAGATAGACCAGCGCCTCGCGTACCGGTGAGCGCGAGACGTCAAAGGTTTCGGCCAGTTTAGGCACGCTCAGGTGCGCGCCCGGTGCAATGTTGCCGGTATCGATCAGGCCAACGATTTTCTGCGAGAGTCGCTCAGTCAGGGCGCTTATTTTCATTTATGGCGTAGCGTTAAGTAATGAATAGAAGAATATTGCATTTAAATAAAATCAAATGCAATGCAAAGACCGTATGCGGCCGTAAGGCGTAATCTTTACTCGTAATGAGCAGCACCCCTTGCGCGCCTTATGACCGGCATTAATCGCGTCACCAACCGTAATGGTTTCAAGGGGCGCGGTTTTCCGCATACTGCCTTATTTAAAAAGTCACGCTTGTTTTAAACTCACCGACCCATGCATCCTGGGTTTCGCTTAAACCTCCCGGACGATGCCAGTATTGAATGCCAGGCTGAAGCTCAAGCCAGCTTACCGGACGAAAACGATAATAGAGCTCTGCATTGACTGCATGTCCCGGAATGGGATGATAAAGCGCATGGCTATACTCATCGACTCCTGAAAGTGCATTTTTAGCGCGTTGATTACGGCTGTAATGATGACTGATATCGATATAGCTGACGCCAAGCCCAATCCAGTCTTCCGGCCTGGCATCAAATAACCCCCGATAGCGTAAAGACGCAGCGGTAACAAGGTGCAAAAAGTTGCTGCGGCGATCGCCCACGCCAATATCCCAGCTCAGGCTCATACCGCGATTAGCATCATCTCCCCGACGGGTGACCTGCTGGTTAGCGCCTGCCCACATAAACCAGGTGCGATTATAAGACCGATAGCCTTCAGGATCGGTTAATCCTTCTTTCTGCGATTTTCCTCTATAGAGATCATACTGCACAGCATTAGTAAATTGCGTACCAACATTATAAATGCCGGGCAGGGTGTGAATAGTTGTCTTCCATTCCAGCTCTAACGGCAGTAAGAACCCTTTGCTGCCTTTAGTTGACCAGCTCCACGAGTGGCTACGATCGGTGGCATGGGAATTTTGCTCGAGAATACCGGTTTTGAAGGTAACTTCCGGCGTAATTTTATAAGCTACGGAGGTGCCCCAGGTATGAATGTTCCAGTTGCTCCAGAAAAAGGAATTAGGCGATTTTCCTCCACACAGCGTAAGCAACTGAAAATCGCAGGGCGTTGTCTGATCAAACGTCTGTAACTTATTCATCATCCCGATTCGCCATTGCAAGCGGCGATCGTCAAAAGAGCGGCTAAAGGTGAGCCAGCCAAGACGCGTAATTGAACCTGTCCCATGGCTTTCCTGAGCGGAGTCATTGATATTGACTCTTCTATCCTGAATCCGTCTGGTTGTTAAATTATCATCGTGATTGCGGTTAACAATATTGCCTTCAATTTTCCCATCAGGAATGCCCGTATATTTTTCCAGATCCTGAATAAAAGTCAGGGAAAATTGATCGATATAAGCGAGATGTTCACTCTGATCGTATCCGCCAGAAAAATTATAGGCGAATTCGTTAAGGTAGTTGAGGTTATAATTGAATCCATGCTCCTGAAGCAACGGTCGAATGCCTGCCATATCGCCAGTAAAACCCACCCCGGGGGCCTCAAAACCTAATACAGTGCCATCCCATTCTTTATTTTCCGCCCGGACGTTTAAAGCAGGTATTAAGAGGAGAGCCAGCAAAGTTAAGTGCAAAGAGCATAATTTTTTCATTGTTTTCATCTCATCTTCAAAGTTATCTGACAGGGAGATATCTGCGCTGGCTATCGCAGCAGCGCATCAAATCAAAAGCAAAAAAACCTAAGCCTTCTCGCTTTCGGAACCCGAAGTGAGAAGGCTTAGGTTTTGCCTTATTGAAAGTAACAAGCCTGAATAAGCCAATAATTATTAAATCCTGCAGCTCTGGCAACAGGTGTGAATAACTTAGTTTCTTAATGTGAATCAGATCGGATTTTACAAAGCTAACTTTATGAAATTCTAATTTTTTTAAATCAATTGATTAACGTTTTGTTGATTGCTTGTTTATCTCGGTATTTGGCATTGCAATTATTTTTGATAGCATGTTAGCGGGTATTCTTGCCGGACAACAAAGTGCGCACAATCATCATTATGTTAAATTAAATATTACTCATGGGCAGGACGCTGTGCTCATACGGCTTCTCTCCTCCCTTTTCGCCTTTAACCGCTTAAGCACGTCCATTCGCCACAGCGCATTCTGCCTGTTCGCCATTCCACTTGATGAAAAACGCCGAACGCTGTCGGGCGTTGAAATAATGCAAACCGCTTTGGCGCCCTTTACGGCCGACCGTAATAACCATCCCGTATGTCGCGGTGGCGCTCTCCAGCAATATGCGACTCTGTTGCTCCGGCCGGTCGGCACTGTAGTCATACGAAGCCACGCGGCTGAACTGCGCCTCCGGCCTGAATGGCTCTGTCGGGCATTCGCGGAAGTTGAGTTCGTAACTGACGGCACATGGCTAACGATACACTGGGCGGCAAGGAACTTCAGGATAAGATTTATGCTGGACTCGAAATCTATACAGGTAAACCCTTCATCGAGCGGTTTGGGCTGTTTATGGGCAAGGCGCAATTGCTGGAGTTTGGCCTGAAAAAAATTCTTGTTTCTCTTCCGGGCTATAGCCTTTCTGAAGAGAAATTAGAAAGACTCACGTGACGTTACTGCCTGGCTGCAACAGAAAACCCTCTGACGCCATTATGCCGCGCCACTCTTTTTCCCTGATTGGGCAGAACAGCAGTTTCTCCAGTACCGCGCCACTCAATAATCGTGAAACGATTAACGGATGTGTTCTATACTGCTGGAACCAGGAATGATTCTTGGGAGTGCATATTCATGGAGAAACAATTATGCCAAAAGAAAAAGAAATCCAGCGGTTAAAAGCCGAACAAGAGTTTTACAGTAACGCCCTTGCTGCTCATGCCACCTCACGTCAGCCCACAGCTTACCAGCAGGCATTGCAGGATGGCCTGTTTGCGAGTTATGAGCGCGTAACAGCATCGCTTGATACTCTACTGTGAGTTGAAAGCACAGCAATATAAAGTAAAAAGATAAGGCCGCGCGAGCGGCCTTTTTTACGCCCGCTACCCTTTGCGTATTACAGGAAACTTAACTTAAAAGGCACCACAGTGACTAACAGATTCCTCCAGTGCGTCCTCAAACGCACCTTGTTTATTTTGGCTATTACCGCGATTTCTACAGCAGCCAACAGCCAGACTACCTGCCGCACGGATTCCTACGGGAAAACCAGTTGCGACAACGGCAAAGATTATCGAACTGATGACCGTGGTGTAACGACCAGCAGCGACGGCACTATTTACCGCCGCGACTCAAACGGCAAAGTTAGCGACAACAAGGGCAATGACTGGCGTACCATTGATGGAGTGACATACGGCAGTAATGGCGACGTGACCAGAGTAGACGACCGCGGCTACATCACGACGAGGCACGCAGACGGCACTTACACAACCTGCCGCAAGGATGATCGCGGCGTTACCACTTGCTGGTAGCTTTCAGGAAAGTGTGTAAAACGGGCCTTTCGACGTGAAAACGCGCCCAAATCAGAACCGCTATTCTGTTAACAAACCAGCAACATAAAACCGGGCTGTTTCTGGCCCGGATTACCGATCCTTTTGCGGCCTTCGGGGCGTTCCGGCGACGAGTGCCGATCCGCCTGGGCGCGTAACACCCATTATATTAAATGAAGTGCGCACCCGCTAAATTGCGAGCCGCCCCGAGCGCTAATTGCAGCAGGCCCGCCGTTAAAACGCCATGTACGCTATCCGCTGAACACTGGCAACATACCGAGCCAACTCAGCGTCCACGCCAGAATATTTAACACGCCAAAAGCTATCACTATCGCTGGCGCAAAGGTGCTCAGCGCCCCTGCTGTTTCCTGACTGGCAAAGCGTCTGCGCGCTTTGATATAGAGTAAGGCTGGCACAATCACCGCCCAGAGCGTGGCGAACAGCCCGGCGAAGCCGATAGCGGCGAGAAAGCCGTCTGGAAACCATAATGAAGCGCTCAGCGCGGGCACAAAGGTCAGCAGAGCCACCTTAAAGCGCGCCAGCGGCGTGTCGCCCTGCTTCAGGCGATCGGCGATAAAGTCAAAAAGGCCAGCCGTTACGCCCAAAAACGAAGCAATCACCGCAAAATGGGAAAACAGCGTCATCATAAAGCTCAGCGCGCCGACATGCATGCGATCGCGTAAGGCGGCGAGCAGCGCGGCGATATCTCCACCAGCCGCCACTACGGCGGGAAACGCGGCGCGCGGTAGATTGCCCATCGTACCGGTAATCCAGAACAGATAGATAATCAGCGACATCAGGGTGCCGTAAACCAGCGCGCGCCTGACCTGCTTCTGCTCGCCGCCATAGTAGCTTATCAGGCCAGTAATATTGCCATGATAGCCAAACGAGGCGAGGCAAAACGGCAGAACGCCGAACGCATAAGGCCAGTAGCCGCCCTCGCCGTTGCCGGCGTCGGCAAGCGTAAGCAGATCGACCTGCGTGAGCAGCCCGCCGAAGACCGTTACCAGCAGCAGAAGTTTGGCCAGCACGCAAAAGGTCATGATCCTGCTGACCCCTTTTGTGCCCAGCCAGACGACAATGGCGACGCACAGCGTCAGGATCGCTTTCGCGCCCGCGGTGGAGACAGGCAGACCGGCGCTGTTAAGCGAATGCTGATAGACCGGCCCGCTGGCCGAAATATAGGCATAGGTCAGGATGCCGAGTACAAACAGGATGCTCAGGCCGTTGAGCGCAGCCCACCGGCGTCCTAACAGCGATCGGGTTAAGGTATCGTAGCCAGACCCGAGCGGAAAATAGCGGCTCGCCTGCTGAAACAGCAGTCCCGACAGCAGCATACATCCCCAGCTCACCAGCAGTATCAGCAACGACCAGCCGAACCAGGCGCCGGCCATGACCACAGGCAGCGTAAACATACCTGCGCCAACTACCGTCCCGCAGATAATCATCGCGCCCCACCATACTGAAGGTTGACGCTGGGTTAATGCTATTTCTGTCATTACGTATTCCGATAAAAAATATTAAGCCTGCACCAGGCGAGCGACGGCCAGAGCATAACTCATTAGCTGGCGATCCTCTCCTGGCAGACCATCCACAGAAAGGCCGACGGAGAGTTCGCCCGCTCTTCCAACCGGCAAAGTCAGACTGGGCGCGCCTGCACTGCTTGCGATATCCGTATTGCGAACCAGTTTTTCAAAAACAGCAGGATCGTGCGCGTCTGTCAGACGCGGTACTGCACAGCTCACGGTTGGGTAAAGTAAAACGTCAAGCTGATGTTCAGAAAACATCTCTTGCCAGGCGGTGCGCACATCACCTGTCGTACACAGGCCTGCCAGATAGTCATCCCAGGAAACGCTGCACTGCTGCAGCTGCCGCTGAAGAAGATTACGTACCTGGTCATCGCTCAGCTGTTCCAGAATGGAGTGAAATCGCCATTCGAGCCCTTCAGCCAGCAGAAACCGAGGGAAATCGATAAAAAACTCATAAAACGGAACGGCAAACTGAACTGACGCATTGAGTTCACCAAGATGGCTGTCATCAAGTCTGATGACCTCCACGCCCTGAGCCTCAAGCCTGGCGACAGCCTCCCGGCATCGCTTCTCTACCGATATATCCAGTTCCTGCCACAGAAAGCGCTCAGGAATCCCCACGCGGCGCGGCATAACTGGCTCAACCGGTTTTTCACCCATGAGGGCGGCGTCGAGCAGCACGATATCGGAAACGCCGGGCGCAATAAAGCCTGGCGTATCCCGAGTGTGGGAAACCGGCACGATGCCGACAGACGAGTAGCGTCCGGTGGTCGGACGGAACCCTGACAGACCGCATAGCGAGGCCGGAATACGCACCGATCCCCCGGTGTCGGTCCCGACGGCGAAAGCGCTGGCGCCGGCAGCAACGGCAGCCGCGCACCCCCCGCTGCTTCCGCCGGCAAGATGTCCGGGATGAACGGGATTGCCTACCGTGCCCCAGGTGCCGTTACATGAGGTCACGCCAAACGATAATTCATGCATATTATTTTTGCCGCACAGCACTGCACCCTGCTCGATTAAGCGTGCAACAACGGGGGCGTCTTTTTCAGGAAGGAAATCGGCCAGTCCCGGCGTACCTGCTGTCGTCGCGAATCCGCGAGCGTTGATGTTGTCTTTACAGGAAAAAGGCAGTCCAAAAAGCGGCGCGTGGGTGCTCTCTGCAGGTGCCGCTTCACCGTTCAAACGCTGCGGGTCATAAGCAATAAATGCATTAAGCGACAGCGTTTCACGGTAGCGTTCAAATCGGTACAGATGATTCTCTTTTAATCCGGTCGGGTGGCGATTCGAGGCCACCTCAGCGGCCAAAGAGCCAGGTTGTTTAGTCAGCATGAACGTGTCGCTCTCAGTAGTGAAAATGGCGCGCCATGGCGTGCAGCGGATTATAAGGTATCAACGAACCACCCAGACTAGAGATAGCGGCGCACGCGGCATTGATCCCCGTCTGGACGGCCCCCTCCGCCCACCCTCCGGTAAAGGAGCAGCTGCATCCTGCGAGGTATATTCCTTTGTCGGTCTCAGGTTTGACGGCGCTCTGGAACTGGAAAAAAAGCGCTTCTGAGTAACGGTCGTCGCCCGGATAGTTCAGTTTGAACGCCCCCATCGAGAGAGGATTGGTCAGCCAGTCATACTCCAGAATAAATTTTGGATCGTTATTCATTGGAACAAGGTGGCAGGCGAAATCTGGCGCGGTCTGGCTGAGCTCCTCGACAAGCCTTGCCAGCCGAGTCTCTTTATCCTTCAGCGTAACCAGCTTGTGCGAATCATCTTCCCACGTATAGCTGATGAGCACGACGCCGTGTCCGTCGGGATCGCCTGGCTGATAGTCAAGGCAGTAGACCCCTTTCGCGAGCGTATCTGTCAGAATGGTGTGCGGCAGTTTCTCTTTTAGCCAAAACTTGTCCCGGGTAAGCAAGAAAAGCTTCGACGAACCGATAAGATGCGTCTCATTTATCGCTCGCGAGACCGCTGGCGAAAGCCACTGCGGGCGTTGAGAGAGCTTTAAAGCGATCTGCATCGCGCGCGTCGATACCGTAACAATGACGCGGTCAAACAGCGTAGCATCGCCCTCGGCGGTCACAACGTCGAACAGCTTATCGTCACGCTCTACGATAGCCGTAACTTTTAGATAGCGAATGCGGTCCGACAGCGGCTGCCCGTCAATATGCTCTTCGCCCATGCGATGAGTGAGCGTAGCAATCCCTGCCGGCACCAGCCGCTGATCCTCTTCCAGGCCATTGACAACCAGCCGCATGATCTCAATAAAAGAAGCGCGGAAAACGGGCTGAAAACCACCGGAGCCGATGCCAAGCGAGCCAAACAGGGCAAAATCAGTGGGTTTAAGCCAGGGCTCCCCGCCGGGCGGATTTTTGCCGGTGAAAATGCGAACCAGAGCCGAGTAAAAACAGCTGTCGCCAAACAGATCCAGATAACATTGCCACGCCTCTTTTGCGTCTGCGAGCCTTCCCTCTTTCAGCGCCTGCGTGATGGCGGCGGGCGCAACCAGCACCTTGCCGTTATCCAGGGTCAGACCCTCTTTTATAAACGACCGCCATCCTTTATCGACTTTCTGAAACAGCGCGGGCGGCGGCGCGCCAGCGCGCCAGGCAAATGCCTGTCCCTGATAGTGGATTTCGGTATCGACAATGCCTGGGTCTGGAAAAGCGGATGCAGTACTAATAGCGAAATGGTTTAAATAGTGAAACAGCCCGACTTCCGTGGGAGGAAAGCGCATAGCCCCCATTTCGGCAATATAGTGCGGCATGGAAGGATCAAAGCGCTGGCTGAGCAGTCGACCGCCATACCCGCCCTGCTCAGCCTCAAACAGCGTCACGTGGCGTATTCCCGCCCGAAGCAATTCACGCGCGGCGATCAACCCGCTTAAGCCGGCGCCAATAATAGCGACGCGAGGCGCGCTTTCGCTCCCTGGACACTGGCCGATGCCTCCCTGCGACTGCGCTCGCGCAAGAAAATCACCGTAATCAAATAGCGTATCAATATAGGGGAAAGCATGCGCCGCCCCGTTTTCATGTGATGGAGATGTCATAAGTGTTCTCAGATGATCAACTGGAGGCTGTCGAGAGGACGTTCAAGATTAAGCAGAATCGTTTTGCGCGCAGCGATTAGCCATTGCCCTTCCACCAGACGAAACGCATGCTCAATACGGGCAGCGTAATGCCACTCTTGCTCGCCGCGGCTTTCGCTGTAGATGACCTGAGTAGCGGCCGCAGCCTTCGGCTCGCCTTCGCGCCAGGCAATCACCGGCCGCTGCAAAAGGTGCTGACTGCGGCTCTTTGGCTGTTGAGAAAAATTACGCGCGTTGCGCAGGCGATTAACGCGTAGTTGCGTGACAAAACGATCCTCATAAAGCAGCGAAGACTCGGTTAAAGGATCAGGCTGACCATGACGCAGCGGCATCCACCAGGTGTAATCCTCAGAGAGAAGCGCCATCCATGCATCGTAATTTTGCTCGTCCAGCAGTTCGGCTTCGTTATAGATCAGGTCGGTCAGCAGCTTATAAACATGTTCAGGAGACATGATGTCCCTCCAGCATATGCTGCCACATGGCATAGAAGTTTCTCATTGCAATCTCACTGGTTCCTGAGGTGACGGCCGTGCGGTTCCATTGCTCATCCGCCTGATAGAGACGTGCGATATTGACCCACTCACTTGCCTGGCTTTGCAGCCCCGCCGTCGCGCGTTCATACATCTCTACATCGTCATGCGCCACCATTGAACAGGGGGAATTGATCAGGTTGTTGTACTGAACGGTTCGTTCCAGCATCTGCTGCGGTGCGCCAACCAGTTCCAGTATCCAGGATTCGACCAGGGTCTCGGTGGCCGAGACGGGACGAATGATACGAAGGGTTTGTATTGGGCCTTTTACCATTAGGTTGGGGAAGTAGACGGTATTGTGCCGCGTATCATCGAGAATTTGCCGGGCCCGGGTTTCGCCATAGCTTTCAACCATACTTTCCCAGTAACCGGGGATGGCGGAATAATCTTTGTGGATTGAGTTACGGGTTCCCGTATGTCCGTGTCCGTTTGGCCAGATGCGAATCCCCATTTCAGCAAAGAAAGCGTGCGACGACATAAACGGAGAAAAGAGCTCCACCGCCATCGGCTGTTCAGCCTGCCGCGCTGACTGCGCCCAGAGATTGACGGCTTCTCCTGCTGAAGATTCATGCGCCACCATGGGATGGCAAGTGTCAGTCTGATTATCCATGACCATTTTCCAGTTGCATCGATGGCGATGGCGCAGCGGCGCGCCGACGACACGAAGTTGGCCAGCTGGAGAGCGATCGACCATATTGCCCAGGGTAGAAAGCGCATCGCCGTAAAACGCTTCAAAGGAGAGGCCGTGCTGACTCAGACGCACAAAAATGAAATCGCGATAATTGACGACGTTTTCGACTCGCGCCATGCCCTGGCCTGCTTCACACGCGGACATCACACAGGGATCGTATTCATTTTTCACAGGAATGCTCAGCAGTTCACCTGTCGGCTTAAACGTCCATGCATGGTAAGGACAGCGTAGAAAGCGACCGCAGTTGCCTGAGGATTCGGCTAAAACCTTGACGCCTTTATGCGGGCACCGGTTAAACAAGACGGTGATGTCACCTGCTTTTTGACGAATAGCGACCAGGGGCTGAGCAGCAAGCTCAACGGTAACATAATCCCCCGCAGCGGGGAGTTGGCTGGCGTGGCAAAGGTAAAGCCAGCTGTGCGTAAAGACAGTTTTTTGCTCCGTGAGAAAAAGCGTCTGATCAAGGTAGGCGGATTTATGGATTTCGCTGCCGCGAAAAAGGTTGTTGAGGTTCATGGCTTAACTCATAAAGCTAATTTGAGAACGCTTCCTTTCGCTCTGGAAACGCAAGGATAAATTGTCCGGCTGGTTGCCGCTTCCTGCGGCGTCATAATAAAGTCGCGGTGCTCGACTTCTCCCTCAACGACCTCAAGCGCACAGAGTCCGCATTCCCCTCGTCTGCAATCGTAAAGGGGCTCCAGACCAGCTTCTTCCAGCGCGTCCAGCAGAGACTGACCGCGAGTGACCTGAAACCTTACCCCCGTCTCTGTCGCCTCGACTTCATAACCGCCCGATTCAACCTCAGTGGGAAGAGCGTTAAAGATTTCAAATGCAAGATGGCTGCGGGGAAAATCATGGGCATCGCAGTAGTCCAGCACCGCACTCAACAAACGCGCCGGTCCGCAAACGTGAATGCGATCGTTGCGCTGCAGCTTACCCAGCAACGCCTCAATAGTGATGCGTGGGCCTTCTGAGGTGTGCAAACGAAACCTCTCTTGCGTCAGACTTTCCAGGCGATCCGAGTAAGCCGCATGGGATCGAGAAGAGGCAAAGTAATGGCATTCAGGCTGGCGCCCGGCGGCGACCAGACGCGTGACGATCCCCGTCAGGGGCGTTATCCCAATCCCGCCGGCGATAACGATATCTCTTCCATCCAAGGGCGCGGATAGCTGCGGGAAATGATTGAACGGCCCTTCCAGAGTGACGATGTCCCCCTCCGCCAGTCCTGACAGATAGCCGCTGCTCAACGAGTCCGGCGAGAGTCGCACAGCAAACGTCAGCGCGGTCGCGGGCAGTTCCAGCATGACGCAGGAATAACACCGCGCGCCGATCGCGTCAGGCATTTGCCAGCGGTAGTGCGCTCCCGGCGTGAGCAAAGCCAGCTCATTGTTATCCGCGTCGAGAGTGAACTCGCGAACGGCTTCGCCCAGAGAACGAATAGTCGTGATGACAAAACGCTTCATAATGATTCCGCTACCGCCGTTTCTTGCAGATAGCGCCAGCGAGGCTGGCCTGACTCAAACTCAATAATGGCGATCGACCAGCGGACATGCGTGGCGCCATTTTCATGATGCGTTTCGCGATAGCGACAGGTTACCGACGTTTCCGACTGGTCGAGCGTTTCGCAGGCGTCCGTCTCAATACGCAGGTCTGGCCGTATTCCAGTGTTGTTACGGAACAGGCTTTCCACTTCGGATAAGCCGATAGGCTGTCCCTTCATCGTAACCATGCTGAAAGCGTCGCTGAAGCTGGCGAGCAGCCGATCAAGGGCTGAGGGATACCCAGCGCGCCCGGTAAATACCTCTTCAATCCACTGATGCAGTTCAGTCACGCTGTAATGGGCGATTAACTCTCTTTCCGATCGCATAAGACCTCCGATTTTTGGGTAAGACTGATGAGCCCGAGCAGAGGAAGTAACCCTAGCCCGGCGGCAATAAGAAACGCGGAATGGTAAGCTGACGTCATCGTTGTGGACTTCTGCAGCAGGTTGAATAACAGGGTAAAAACCGCTGCGCCTGTGCTGAAAGAAATTTGACGGTTCAGATTCCAGATAGTGCTGGCGCGTGCAAGGCGATCCCCTTCAAAATCCATCATCGCGGTGGTCTGGGCGGTATTGGCCGCTATACCGCCCCCGGTTCCCATGAGCAGATAAGCGCAAACAAGAAACAGAAGATCGTGTGACGCCTCGGTGACCGACAGCATCGCAATACCGGCGACGTGAAGCAGTAGACCAGCAAGGAAAAGGGGTGCGGCGCCGGTGCGGTTATACAAACGGCCGCAAAGCGTCATCGCGCAGAACGATCCGCCGGCGTAGAGCACCATCAGCAGACCCGTTTCGCTCGCTGTCCAGCCCAGCACCTCCTGCACAAAAAAAATATTAAGCAGATTGACCCCGGTAAAGATGCCCGGCACAGCGTAATAAACGATGACCGAAAAACGCATGTGCGCGTTTCCAAGCACGCTTAAATCCAGCACAGGGTTAGCCTGGCGGCGGTAGTGCAGCACATAAGCAAAAGCCAGCGTTATGCCCGCCAGAACCAGCCCCAAAGGCAAGCTCTGGTGAGCAGAATCAGCATATAAGGACATGCCTGACAGCAGAGCCGTCAGCGCCAGACTGATAATGATCAGGCCAGGGATATCGGGCCGTGGCGCCACGCTTTTTTCAGATTTGATCCACAGCAGCGCCAGCGCAGCAGTCACGAGGCTAAAAGGAATATTGCAGAGAAAGACCCAGCGCCAGGAAAAATGGTCGACAATTGCCCCGCCAGCAGCCGGTGAAATGGCCGGAGCGATAAGGGCGACAGCCATCACCAGCGTAGAAATTTTGGCTCTTTCATCCTTTTTAAACAGGCCAAAGGTTAACGCCTGCCCTACGGGAATCAGCAAGCCCCCGCCTACACCCTGGATAAAGCGGAATAACACCAGGCTGCCAAAGTGGTCGGCAAATCCAGAGAGCAGTGCGCCAGCAGAGAATATCAGCATTGAAGCTGTCATCGTCAGACGCGCGCCAAAGCGGCTGGCAAGCCAGTGGCTAAGCGGAATAATAAGCGTTAAACCAAGAATATAGCTATTAGCGACCCAGGCAACGCTGGAAGCTGAGACCTGTAACTCGCGCGATATGTCAGGCAAGGCGATAGCCGACATAAATATATTGATACAGTCGATAAAAAAACCAGCAAGAAAAACACAAGCAATGCGATAGCGATACGTCATTGTGACCTCCGACGCGGAGTCTAAGGCGGCTTGACGTTGAGAGTCGATTAAATTAAATTAAACGCGGTGTTTACTTAAAATTAACAGTTAATGTTTAACCATTTAAACCGAATCCAGACATTTATCGCGGTGGTCGACTGCGGTTCCTTTACGCGCGCGGCAGAGCGTCTCTTTATCAGCAAAGCCATGGCGAGCATTCATGTCAAATCGCTCGAAGAAGCGCTTAAGGTTCAGCTGTTAATTCGCAACTCGCGCGGTATTATCCTGACTGAAGCGGGCGAAGCGCTATACAGAGATTTCTGCGAAATCTTCATTAACATCCAGAACTCACTGGAAAATGTATCTGACAGCCATCGGTCGCTCTCAGGCGCGTTAAATATTACTTCAACCACGGAATTCGGCGAACAATATATCATTCCGCTGACTGGAGAGTTCTGCCAGCTACACCCTAACCTGGGTATTAATTTTTACGCAGACTCATCTCTGAATGATTTAGTTTCCGATCGCCTTGATTTAGCTATTCGCCTTGGCACGCTACGTGATTCGGAATTAAAAAGTCGAAAGTTAGCCAGCTATGATATTTTGCTGGTCGCCTCGCCTGAATGGCTGGAAAATAATCCATTACGCTCTATCAAGGATTTAAACACCGCACCCTGGATTGCTAACAGTAATCTACAGACGCCGACGCAGTGGACGCTGTGTCATAAAGACGGAACGTCCACAGAAATACGCGCCATAGCGAAATACCACTCCAACTCGTCAACCGCCATTAAATCAATGGCTATCGCCGGTCTTGGCGTTGCCATTCTTCCTGAATGGATGGTTCGCCAGGAGCGTGAAGCAGGCAAGCTGATTCAGCTTTTTGCGGACTACGCCTTACCGACTCAAGATATTACGATAGTTTATGCAGGCGACCATCGCATTCGACTTAAATGCCGAATTTTTATCGACTTTTTAATAAAAAAAATCAAAATATAATCCCCCGATCGCCTGAAATCAGTCCCTGCAAGAAAAGTCGCATTGACGCTTGACGCGCTCCGACGGACACAATTAGGATATGATCGTTTCCTAATTTAGCTAAGCAGCGTGCCTGAGGCATGCATGCCGCCGTGTTCAACCCGCAGCGCTACCCTACTTTCATTGCATACAAGGAACAACGTCATGATCCATGGTTCAATGCCGACCGCGCCTGAGGGTTTCAGCCACAAATTTGCCACCGTCAACGGTTTACGCTTTCACTATGTCGAAGGCGGCGCGCCAGGAGAGCCGATAGTGGTGCTGATGGCTGGGTTTCCAGAAAGCTGGTACGCCTGGCGTCACGTGATGCCGCAGCTGGGTCGCCGTTTCCATATTATCGCGCTCGATTTGCCCGGTCAGGGCGACAGCGATCGCCCGCTAGATGGCTATGACACGCAGACCGTTGCTCGCCGCACCCACGATCTCTTGAATCATCTGGGCGTCAGGCGGTACAGCCTCGCGGCCCATGACGTTGGCGCATGGGTCGCCTTTCCCTATGCGCATCTGTTCGCGCAGGAAGTGGAGGCGCTGGCACTGATGGATGCCGGTATCCCTGGCGTGACGCTGCCGGACAGGCTCCCGGCCGCCTCCCCTGATGCCTGGAAGACCTGGCACTTCGCTTTTCACGCCGTGCCCGATCTCCCTGAAATCCTGCTTGAGGGGCGTGAACGCGCCTATCTTGAATGGTTTTTCTGGACGAAAACGGCCAGTCCGGCTTGCTATGGCGAAGAGGAGATCGCCGAGTATCTGAGGATTTACGGCGCGCCCGGCGGCATGCGCGCAGGACTGGCCTTTTACCGCTCTGCGGCGCTATCCGCTGAGCAAAACCGGGCGTTAGCGCAAAAGGGCGAACTCACCATGCCGGTGCTGGGTTTAAGCGCCGATCAGGGGTCGATTCCGGATATGTCTGCCCTTCTGCGTTCGTTTGCCGCCGACGTCGCCGGAGAAACGATTACGGAGTGCGGGCATTTCCTGGCCGAGGAGAAACCCGATGCCGTCGCGGACGCCTTAATGCGATTTTTTTCACGCTGTGCGGGATCAGCGAGCATGCCGGTTCAGGAAGGCGCCGGTACCCACGTGTAAAGCGCGCTACTCTCTTCCCCGCAGCGTTATGCGCGTCAGTTCCGACGGCCGACCTAACCTGATCGCCATGCCGGGCCAGAGGGCGGTGCCGTTGTTAACGTAAAGCTGCATGCCATCCACCTGATAAAGCCCTGAAACAAAGCCGCCGTTGGGTTTGGCAAACAGCCGGTCAAAGCCGGCGATCAGCCCGCCATGCGTATGACCCGACAGCTGTAAATCGACCTGCTGCTGCGCATTCTGGCGCGCGTTGCGCGGCTGGTGGTCGAGCAGAATAACCGGGGCGTTTTTCGGCGCGCCTTTTAACGCCATCGCCAGATCGGGGCCGTCCGCATTTCTTCGTGATGCGGAGATGTCAGGCAGGCCCGCAATAACCAGCTCCGCTACGCCGCGTTTAATAATAATGTGGCTGTTATGCAGGGTCGGCAGGCCCAGCGAAGCGAGGTGCTCGGTCCAGCGCTGCTGTTCGAAAAAATATTCGTGATTGCCGGTAATGGCGTAAACGCCATCCGGCGCGCGCAGATTACCCAAGGGTTCAACATCCTTTATACGGTTCTGCACGGTTCCATCAATCACATCGCCCGTTATTACGATCAGGTCGGCATTAAGCGCCACTGCCTTATTGACCATCTGCGTGGCCCAGGCGGCGTTGAAGAGTCTGGTGATGTGCAGATCCGTCAGCTGAAGAAGCTGATAGCCTTCAAACTCGTGCGGCAGATGATCAATTCTGATAGTAACCTCTTTCACCGGCGGCACGCGTATTGCCTGCTGTACCCCAACGGCCGCCAGCGCCATAGCCAACAGCGCCGCCAGGTAACGCACCATCGGCGTAATCTCCAGCGGATGCCTGAACAAAAACGACATTAACGCCACCGCGTCAATCAGCATCTGCAGCAGCGCAAGAAACAGCACGGCGCCGAACGCCCAGTTGCACAGGATAATCAGCGCGCGGGGCATCTCCGGTGAAAAGATGCCGCCCGCGGTAAAGCGGCTAATCAACAGATATTGCGAGGCCAGCAAAACCAGCGCTGATAAGACGATTTTCAACGCTAGCGGCATCACTAACGGGATAAGGAAACGCACGATGACATACCAGCTCGGTATACTGAAAATCAGATGAAACATGGATCTTCCCTGGGTTACAGGCGCTTGTTCAGCGCGAAAAGGGGTTTGACGGGATGGTGTTACGCTTGTTCAGGAGTTGAAGCGTAGCACGAAAGCGACCGGTCGCTTCGTTATGATCTCTGACGTCGATGCCGGTGAAAGGGTTAGGCTGGAAAAGAGGGAATAAATAAGGCAGGAAAGGCGGGCTTTTCATGCTCGTCTGGCATAAAGCGATAACCGGATGCTCAGCCACGCCTGATTTCGCTAAGGCGTGACTGAAGCGAAGAAAATTACATAATACCGGCGACTGATTTCGCCAGCTGGGCTTCCAGCACCGGTTTAGCCTCTTCGAATTTCAGGTTGACCTTATTGGCGTTAGAGACCACGCGCGTCTGGTATTTCATGCGGTTGCCCTCTTCGCTGCTGGTCTGCAGCTTAATGCCGGCATTACCCTGACGCAGCGCGCCGATATTATCGGTCGTAACGGTGGATTTGCTGCGCTCGGAAATTTGCAGATCGGTCACCATGGTAAAGTTTACGTCCTCAACCAGCGCATCTGCCGCCATACCCGCCAGTCCGGCCGCGAGGCCAATTCCCAGAATAGCGCCGCCTGAGTTGCTGTTATAGGCGGTAATGCCTGCACCCAGCGCCGCGCCGGTGGCCGCGCCCTCATAGCCGGTCGACAGAAAGCCCTGTGACTGACGCAGATCCATTTTTTCTGCCTTAAGCACGTTGGCCTGAATCCAGTAATATGCTGTGTCAGGCGACGATGTCACGGTATAGCCTTTAGCGCGCAGATCCTGTGCCAGTAATGTCTGAAGATCGCTCATATCTTTATCTGACGTATTACGAACCTGCAGATAAACCGTTTTTTCATTTGACGGCTCAAGCCATACTGTCTGGCTCATCTGCGTTTTGACTTCGAGATTACGTTTCTTGATAGCCGTTCCCATTGCGCTACAACCTGAGAGAATCAGACATGATGCGACGACAGCCGCCATAACTGAATTGCGGTTTTTCATTTACTGCTCCTTGTTAAATTAAAAAACGGGACAGTCGCGCCCCGACGCGCACTCAGGTGATGGATATATTTGAAAACGCATCCTCTACCCTCAGAGTGGCGGAATGGTTATCGGAAGAGAGGAGAGAAACTTAAATCTTTTTCATCGGTGTGGTGGGATCGCGCTGTGACTTTTTGCAAGCGTCGCGCACCCGCAGTCCGCCCAGCGCCAGCGGCATGGGTAGAATTGATAAAGAAAACGTCAGGATCTACACCTGAGCGGCAACGATAAGCGGCCACCGTGAAGGTTAGCCGTGATATTCTTCAGCCAGCAGCCCGAACACCCAGTCGTCCCGCCACTCGCCGTTTAAATAATAGTTTTGCCGAATCACCCCTTCCTGGCTGAATCCGCTTTTAAGCAGCAGACGCTTTGACGCAATATTTCCCGCCGTCACCGTGGCGGTGAGTTTTCTGTAACCCAGAGCATCGAACGCAAAGCGAATGATGGCGTTCAGCGACTCTGCGCCATAGCCTTTACGCTGATGATGAGCCGCCAGAATAAACCCGACCTCCGCCACGTCCGGGTTACGCTCAATAAAGCCGGTAACGCCCACCGGCGTCCGGCAACCTTTTTGCTCAATAACCAGACATAACCAGTGCGCCTCGCCTGTACGCCAGGGTAATAAGCGCGTTTGAAACGATACGGATCGTATTTCTTCTTCATCCCGGGGATCGGCTATGTACGCCATCAGGTTTCTGTCCTGATACAGCGCCAGGAAAAAAAGCCAGTCCTCTTGTTTTAGCGGCCGATAAACAAGCCGTTCTGAAGAAATAACCGATCGCATTTCGTCCCTTTCCCCACTGCCCAGCGTTAAACCAGATGATGCTGTTCAGACAAGATTCTGCCTTTTCAAATAGGCCGCCAGTCGGTGTTTGAATCGGCGCGTCTGAAAGCGTATTTCACTCCAGACATATAGCGGCGACTTAATGAAAATCTCCCGCTCTTCAGCACGAATTTGCGCGCATTTTTCACAGCGGAGACAGCTGTCGTAAAACCAGAAATATTCGTCCCGGCTTAAAAGCGCGCGGCAGTGCCTGCAGTAAGCTCCCATACATTCCTTATTATCTGATGCGTTCGCCAGCGGTCAAAACAGCGTTTAACGCCTGATGTTAACTGCGACGCTTTTGCCGGCGGCGAAGCACCCAATAAATAACTGGCACTGCCCACATCCGGCATATTCCGCAGTCTGACCTGTTGCCTCAACCTACGGGCACAGCAGCACTGGTAGCAATGAGAGTTATTCTCAAATATTACGCTCTGCGAGCGCAGGCATGGCTTTTTCGCTAAATAGTGGTTAAGGACGCGGCAACGGCGCCCGGGCATCACGCTGGCGGCGCGGCGGTTGCCAGCAGCGCAGGTGCGCAATCGGGCCAGCAGGAAGCAGGCAGACGGGGAAGCCTCCGTCCCGGTAACGAGACGGAGGCGAAGGCATTAACGCCTGGCGGCGCGTTTTTTACGTAGCCACAGCAACGCCAGAACCGCCGCGACGGCAGCGAGCGCCATGCCGACGCGGGACAACAGCATCAACGGCGAGGTTTCTCCGCCGGCGCGCAGCGCTTTGACGCGTTCAGGCGTGATGCGCACCGCACTGTGCCCCATATCCTGCATCACATAGTTAGTGACCGCGGCAATCTGGCTATCGCTCAGCGAGTCGGCAAAGCCGATCATGCCCTGCTCTTTTTCCGGCCAGACGCCCTGCAGCACCGCCATCGCCACGTTATCCGCCGTGGGTTTATTCAACACCGGATGATGTTGCAGTGCCGGCAGCCCGTTCAGCCCCTGACCCGAGAGGTTATGGCACGAGGCGCAGCTGTCGCGATATACCCGCTCGCCCTCGCTGAGCCCCGCCAGCGTCTGCGGCAGATCGTTACCCGCTACTGGCGTCAGGCCTTTCACTGCGGCTGGCGCCGCGGCCTCAACATCGACCGGCAGCAAATAAGCGGCGATCGCCTGGCGATCTTCCGGCGTCATGCGCGAGAAGCTTTTGTCGATCGCCTCCAGCATCGGGCCGCCCGCCGTGGCGCCGTTGGCGGCATGACCGGTCGCGAGATAGTCCGCCAGCATCTGGCGCGTCCAGCGCGGTTTGCTCTGCAGCGTCGCGGCGGTGATATCCGGTGCGTACCAGGTGCCAAGGGATGCGCCCTGCAGGCTTTTCGCCTGCTGCTCCGCCATCAGCAGATTGCGCGGCGTGTGACAGGTGCTGCAGTGGGTTAATCCCTGCACCAGATAAGCGCCGCGGTTCCACTGCGCCGTCTGCGTCGCGTCCGGTTGATAGACGCTGCTGTCGGCGAAGAGCAGGTTCCACGCCGCCATGCTGAAGCGCAGGTTAAACGGGAACGGCAGCGCGGTCGCTTCCGGTTTTACGTCGACCGGCTGCACGCCATGCATAAAGTAGGCGTAGAGCGCTGCCACATCGTCGTCGGTCAGGCGAGCGTAAGCGGTATAGGGCATCGCCGGATAGAGCTGGCTGCCGTCGCCGCGCACGCCTTTACGCAGCGCGGCCGCGAACTGCGCTTCGCTATAGTTGCCGATACCGGCGCTTTTCGACGGCGTGATATTGGTGCTGAAGATAGTGCCGAGCGGGCTGGCGATGGCATGGCCGCCGCTGAACGGCGCTTTGCCCTCTTCCGTGTGGCAGGCGCCGCAGTCGCCGGCGATCGCCAGATATTCGCCGCGCTTGATCAGCGCGTGCTGATCCGCCGCGTAAGCCTGCGCGGAGGCGACAATCAGCGCGCCAGCCGCCAGTAGCAATTTCCAGTGCTTAACCATGTTGCGTCTCCTGCAGAATTTTGTCCGCAGTGCGCAACGCCAGCGCCATAGCGGTCAGCGTCACGTTGCAGGTGCCGACGGTGGGCATCACGCCGGTGCCGACCATAAACAGGTTCTCATGGTCGTGGGCGCGTCCCCACGCGTCGGTGACGCTGGTGGCAGGATCCCGTCCCATCGAGAGCGTGCCGGTAATATGCTGGCGGTTAGAGAATTTGCCGCTTTTGCTGTGCTTAACGTTGGTGGCGCCGAGGCGGGCCGCAATCGCGTCATAGCATTCGCGCGTTTTCTCGGTGCCCTTCACGACGTAGTCGTTGATATCCCAGTAGAGCGACGGCGTGGGCAGGCCAAGCGCGTCTTTTTTTCTGCTCAGGGTGACGCGATTATTGGGATCGGGGAGCTGCTCCAGCGCGTTTTTAATGCTCAGACGACGCGCGGCGCGAAAGCGGATCTCCTCCTGCAGCTTTTTGCCGAAATAGCCTTCCGCCAGCACCTCTTTGGTTACCGAGGCGACCTGCGAGGCGTTAGAGATATCGATGCGGAACGGCGCGTGTTCGCGGCGGAAATCCCCGTCGCGGAACTGCCCGATCGAGCAGGGACTCACCGGGCCACGGCCCGGCCAGATCTCTTCGTCAACGTCGAAGGTGACGCCGATCGCCGGATGGTCACACAGGTTGCGGCCGACGTTGTCGCGCGCGTTGGCAATCCCCTGCGGGAATGTGCTGCTGGTGGACATCAGCAGCAGCTTCGGCGTTTCGATTGCGTTGGCCGCCAGCACGAAGGTTTCCGCGGTCACGCGATGGCTGACTTTATTCCAGTCATAGTAATTCGCCGCCGTAATTCGGCCCTGCGCGTCATGCTCCAGTTGATAGACCACCGCTTCGGTGATGACCTTCACGCCGCTGTTCTCCGCCTGCTGCGCCGCAATACCGCCATGATACTGAGCGTCGATCGGGCAAACCGGCATGCAGTTGTTATTGCCGCAGCAGGCCGGGCGGCCATCAAAGCTGCGGCTGTTGCGGCCGGTGCTGTCGTCCAGCACGGTAAAATCGGGCGCCAGGCGCGCGGTGACGCGCTGCTGCAGCCACGATGCCGGCACCCGTTCCATCGGGTAGGGCTTGCTGCGCGGCGAGCCGTTATCCGGCGAGCCGCCGACACCAGCAATCGCTTCGGCCTGATAGTAGTAATCCTCCAGGTCCTCATAGCCGATCGGCCAGTCCTTGCCGACGCCGTACTGGCTGTGCTGGCGGAAATCGTTCGGCACAAAACGCCACAGCTGCGCTGCCCAGTGCCAGCTGGTGCCGCCGAAAATGCGGATATACTGCGCTGCAAAAGGATGCGGGCCAGCCTGATGCAGATAGTCGTTCGGCTCTGGGGTATAGCGCGGCTGCGGCGCCATCGGCGAGAACGGATAAGGCGACATAAAGTCAGATTTAAAGGCGGACGCGCGGAAGCGCTCGACCAGCTGGTCGCGCCCCACTTTCGGACCCGACTCCAGCAGCAGCACCGATTTACCGGCTTTGGCCAGACGCGTGGCGAGCAGCGATCCGTTGACGCCCGCGCCGATCACCACCACGTCGGCGGAATAGTTCTTATTCATTGACGACTCAACTCTCTTCATCAGGGCTGTTGCGCCCAGCTGCCTACAGGACCGTAGGAAAAACCCGGCGGCACCAGCTTGTCGCTCACCAGCTGACTGGCCAGCGTATTAACGTAAGTGACATAGAGGGCGCGCTCGCCCTTGCCGACCACGCCGTTGTACCAGCCGCCGAGGATCGCCTTCGCCAGCTTTTCGCTCTCCGCATCCGCCTCGGCAAACGCAAGGCGATCCTGTTGCAGCAGCGCGGGCTGGCTTTGCAGCAGATGGTTTAACTGCGCCAGCCCGCTGACGAAGCCTTTCTGCGTCTGGTCGAGCGCCAGCATCAGCGCATGCGCCACGGTGGCGTTGAGATCCGCCTGCTGGGTCAGCAGGCGCGAAACCTGGAGGAATTCATCCAGTCCCGCGAGCGGCGCCTGCGGCTGTGCGGCCTTAAGGGGCGGCAGCGACAGCAGCTGACCGCCAGCGCTGGCGATTGCCACCAGTCCGGCCAGCTTTAGCACGCGGCGGCGTGAATAGTGCGTCATAGTATTTTTCCGTTAATACGTCGCCCGCCATACCGCGGGCGACAAAATCAGATTCGTTTAGCGGCGGCGCTTACGGCGTACCATCAGCCAGACCAGCAGCGCGGTTGCCGCCAGCACGCCTGCGCCAGCAGGCGCTGCCCAACGCCGTCGCCCAGTTGATGATTCACCAGAGGCCGGGAGAGCGGCATAAAAGGAATAAAATTGGTCGAGGATGCGGCTAACGCGAAGCGCAGCAGAGCTGAGGTGACGCCGCCGCCGGCCATAATCACGGCGCCGGAAAGCAATATTCGCCGACGTGACAAATTGACCCGGCCAGGCGGCAGATCGTATGAAGAACGCATGGCGTATCCCTGTAAAAGACAATGCTCAATATCATCTGAAGATGACGATAAATATATTTTTTAATAAACAGACAGTACCATCACGGAATAATTACCTCCCCTAATTAACCCTGCCTCTTTTATTATTACTATAGTTATAATTACATTAAATAAAACCTAAACAAATAACATAAAAAATTAACTTTTCATTATCCTTTCCGACCATGTCAGACAGCAGCACGCCGTTGCAGGCTTATCTGAAAAACATTATCAGCTTACGTGATAATCACGCTTATTTTACTGACAAGGTTGATTAAAATAGCACCGTTAAGCGGCATGCTTTCACCAGACCTATTATTCTGAACTGCGCGTCCGATAAAAAATAACGCATTCCACTCGCCGCAAATAAAAAACCCGGCCATTTGGCCGGGTAGTCTGTCGCAGGCAAACTGCGGTCGTTCTCTTGTCAGGTTGGGTTAAAATCCTTCGAGCACGATTTTGCCGCGCGCCCGGTTGCTCTCGATGAGCGCATGGGCGCGACGCAGGTTTTCCGCGTTGATGGCACCGTAATGCTCGCCTTTCGTGGTGCGCAGCGTGCCATCGTCGATCAGGCGGCGCACGTTTTCCAGAATCTCATTCTGGCGCGCCATATCCGGCGTCTGGAACAGCGAGCGGGTAAACATCAGCTCCCAGTGCAGCGAGATCGCTTTACGCTTCAGCGGCATTGCGTCGAGGGTGTCCGGATCGTCAATCACCGCCAGACGGCCCTGCGGCGCCAGCACCTCGACGATCTGCTGATAGTGTTTGTCGGTATGGGTCAGGCTGGCGACGTAGCGAACGTTCTCGACGCCGATTTCGCGCAGCCCTTCCGTCAGCGGTCGAGAATGATCGATAACGTCGTGTGCGCCCAGTTCGCGCACCCACTCGGCGGTTTCAGGACGCGACGCGGTGGCGATAACGCGCAGCCCGGTCAGCTTGCTGGCCAGCTGCGTCAGAATCGAACCGACCCCGCCGCCCGCGCCGATAATCAGCAGCGCTTCGTTCTCATCTTCTTTCACCTCAAGGCGGTCGAACAGCAGCTCCCAGGCGGTCAGCGAGGTCAGCGGCAGCGCGGCGGCATCGGCGTTGCTCAGCGAAGCAGGCTTGTGACCGGCGATACGCTCATCCACCAGGCCATATTCCGCATAGGACCCGGGACGATCGATGGCGCCGGCGTAAAAGACCTCGTCGCCCGGCTTGAACCGGGTCACGCTCTCGCCGACCGCTTCTACCGTGCCGACGGCGTCCCAGCCGACAATGCGCGGCTGCTGCGTCGGCGCGTTATTGCGCACTTTGGTATCGACCGGATTGACGGCGATCGCGGCGATTTTCACCAGCAGATCGTGCGCGCCCGGCTGGGGCTGCGGCAGCGTGGTGTCGTAGAGCGATTGCGGATCGGCGATCGGCAATCCATTCTGGCTGTAGACGATAGCTTTCATCTCTGTTCCTTTTTGCAGTGATAAGTTTGCTGATGCTGGGTAACAGCATAGGCGGCCTGCGCCGGGAGAAACACCTGTTGACGACAGCAGCACTTTCACTGCCGGAGTGAAAATAGCGCTACATCGGCAGAAAACGGTGTCAAATGAAGCGGATAAAAAAACGGCAGTCGCGCAGTTATGGATGTACAGACGTCTAGATGTAGATTATAGTCGTTTCCCTACGACAAAAGGGATCTGGCTTATGAACAAAAAAGTGCTTTCTATTCTGCTGGCCGCGTCAGTTACGCTGCTTAGCGCCTGTAATAAAGACGACGACAGCAAAATCAAAGTGGCTATTAATACCGGCCCGGACCAGACGTTATGGGATACCGTTAAACAGGTGGCGCATGACAAATACCATCTGGATGTCGATGTCGTGGCGTTCAATGACTACGTGCAGCCGAATGAAGCGCTGTTCAATAAAGATGTCGACGCCAACGCCTTCCAGAGCCTGCCCTATCTGGAGATGCAGTCTAAAGAGCGCGGCTACCATTTCGCCGTGGTCACCAATACCTTCGTCTTCCCGATCGCCGGCTATTCGCGCAAAATCAAATCGCTGGATGCCCTGCCGGACGGCGCCACTATCACCATCTCTAACGAAGCGACCACGCTGGGCCGCAGCCTGCTGCTGCTGCAGGCGCAGGGTCTGATCAAGGTGAAACCGGAAGCGGGCCTGCTGCCGACCACGCTGGACGTGACCGACAACCCGAAAAAACTGAAGTTTGTCGAGGTCGATACGCCGCAGCTGGCGCGCACGCTCGACGATCCGCAGGTTTACGTTTCTATTATCAATAATAACTTCGCCGCGCTGGCCAATCTCTCCGCCTCGCGCGACGGCATGTTTATGGAAGGGAAAGCCTCGCCGTACGTGAATGCCATCGTGGCGCGCGAAGATAATAAAGACAGCCCGAATATCCAGAAGCTGAAAGAGGCGTTCCGCTCGCAGGAAGTGCTGGATAAAGCCAACGAGCTTTATAAAGGCGATATTATCAAAGGCTGGTAAAACCGCTCCCGCCTCCGCATACCCTACAGGTTGCGGAGGCGTTTCGCTCTCTCATTCAGGCATGTCAAAAACAGCCAGAATGTAATCAAATGAAAATATCTTCGCTAAATCCTCGTTAAGTTATCAGCCGCTGTTTCTATAACATCTCATTAGCAATTAAAGCTAAAACGCATAACAAATTCTGACGTTTATTACTTTCGTACGACCGAAAATAAAGATAACCGTGCGTTAATCCCTTAAGGAGTCGGCTAATGAAAGAGTTAGTGCAGGATGTTTTATCCATTTTCTCTCCGCAGAGCGTGAATCCCGTGTTGATTCGGACGGGCCTCACTCAGCGTGAAATCGCTTCCGTTCAGCCCTTCGCCGTGACTTCGGTCAGCTGGGCGACCTCTATGGAAGAACTTAACGCCGCGTTTGCCCATAAAGCGCATGAAGCAGGCGCCGTCGGCTACCACATTAGCGATGTGGAATCGCACAAATCGGGCAGCGATGGCCAGCCGCTGCTGGCGGCGAAAGCGACGCTCTATCATATTCCTGACGACAGCGACAATGCGCCGGCGGCGGCGGGATTTATATTGTAATCCGTCCGAATCGGCGCAGGCCTTAAATACCGCCAGCTGTCTTCTGTCTCTCATAAAACGCCCTTCGCTTTCAGGCTCAGGCGGCCCAGGCCGCCGCAGCCTTTACCCTGCTTTTTGCCTCCCGCGCCTCAGTCAGCGCATATCCCTGCTACCCTTTGACGACTTACCGGCTAGCTGCGCAGACGGCGAGTCGGCAGAACGACACTTTTTATGGAATCTCTTTTTGTGGGAGCGTTATGACGTCTAAAGGAAAGGAAAAGAGCGGCAATTTACCGCATCGCAGCAACCACAGCGGCGTGAACGTTCAGGGCGCGAGAACGCATAACCTTAAAGATCTCTCCTTCACTTTTCCCCGTGACGCCATGGTAGTTTTCACCGGCGTTTCGGGATCGGGTAAGTCGTCGCTGGCGTTCGACACACTCTATGCAGAGGCGCAGCGGCGGTTTATGGAATCGGTCGCGCCCCATGCGCGTCGCCTGATAGATCAGGCGGCGGCCCCGGACGTAGACAGTATTGATGGCCTGCCCCCGGCGGTTGCGCTGCAGCAGAGCCGCGCGGGCGCGCAGGAGCGCTCCACCGTCGGCAGCCTGACGCGCGTTTCTGTGACCCTCAGACTGCTCTACTCCCGCGCGGGGAAGCGGCCTGACGGCGTCGCCTTTCTGGCCGCCGAATCTTTTTCGCCTAACAATCCGCAGGGCGCCTGTCCCGCGTGTCAGGGCATGGGCATGGTGCATCAGGTGAAGAGAGAAGCCCTGGTGCCGGACACCTCTCTGAGCATCCGCGAAGGCGCTATCGCCGCCTGGCCGCATGGCTGGCAGGCGAAAAACCTGCGCTCAATCCTGGAGGCGCTGGATTACGACATCGACGCCCCCTGGGAAACGCTCTCTGAACGGGACAGAGAGTGGATCCTGATGACCGATGAACAGCCTTCGGTGCCTATCTTTATGGGGCTGACCGCCGAACAGCGCAAAGCGGCGATAGCGGCAGGGGTCGAACCCGCCTATACCGGCACCTATACCAGCGCCAGAAAATATGTGCTGCAAAGCTACGCGGGAGGCAAAGAGAGCGTCAAAAAACGTCTTTCCCGCTTTGTCGCCGTAGCGCCCTGCGCGCTCTGCCAGGGAAAACGACTTAACCAGGAGGCGCTCTCCGTGACCTTCGCAGGTTACGACATCGCTGAAATGGGCGAGCTGACCATCGCTCAACTCAAGGCGCTGTTTTCCCCGCTGGCGGAAGGCGCTTCTGCATATCTTCCTGAAGAGAGGGCGCTAAGAGAAGCGACGATGCGCATGGCGACGGATATTTGCAGTCGTCTCGACCAGCTGGAAAACCTCGGCCTTGGCCATCTTTCCCTCGGCCGCAGGACGACCATGCTCTCCTCCGGCGAGTTACAGCGCATCCGGCTGGCGACGCAGCTGATCTCGCAGCTTTTCGGCGTCATGTATGTGCTGGACGAACCAGCGGCGGGTCTGCATCCGGAAGATGTGCGCGCGCTGATCCGCTCGCTGCGCGCTCTGCTGGCGGCGGGCAACTCTCTGGTGATCGTCGAGCACAATCTTGACGTTATCGCCGAAGCGGACTGGCTGACGGAGATTGGCCCGGGACCGGGCCGACTGGGCGGCGAAATCGTTTATAACGGCGCGCCCTCCGGCCTGGCGCGCAACGGCCGGTCAGCGACGGCGGGCTATCTGTCTGGCGATCGCTATCCCGGCCTGCGTCAGCGCAGACTGCCTGAGCAGTGGCTGCAGTTTGAACAGGTGACCTGCAATAACCTTCGCGCGCTCGATTTTTCGCTGCCGCTCGACAGAATGACGGTGATTACCGGCGTTTCCGGCTCAGGAAAATCGACGCTGCTGATTCGCGTCCTGCCCGCATTGCTCCAGCGGCTGGATAACACGCCTGCCGATGAGGGCGAGGATGAGGATGAGGCCGTCACGTCGGTTCAGGGCAAGGTGGTTGCCGGCGGCGCTTCCCTGAAGCGGCTGGTACGTATCGATCAGCGCCCTATTGGTCGAACGCCTCGTTCCAATCTTGCGACCTATACCGGCTTTTTTGACACCGTCAGGCGGCTGTTTGCCGAAACCGATGAGGCGAAGACGCGCGGCTTCGATGCCAGCCGTTTTTCGTTCAATCTGCCCGCCGGACGTTGCCCCGCCTGCGAAGGACAGGGTCTCATCACCATAGAGCTGCTGTTTATGCCTCAGGCGAGCGCGCCTTGTTCTACCTGTGGCGGCCGTCGCTATAATGCCGAGACGCTTGAAGTGCGCTGGAACGGCAAAACTATCGCTGACGTACTGGCGCTGACGGTAGACGAAGCCGCCGAGTTTTTCAGCGACAATGAGAGCATTCAGCGCTCTCTCACCGCGCTCAAGGCGCTGGGGCTGGGTTATTTGACGCTAGACCAGCCGGCGACAGAGCTGTCAGGCGGAGAGTGCCAGCGCATCAAGCTCGCCTGGGAACTGCAGCGCGCGCAGCGCGGTAAAACGCTCTATCTGCTCGACGAACCCTCGACCGGCCTGCATCCCTCAGACATGGATAAGCTGATGCGGGTGCTGGATCAGCTGGTGAAACGCGGCGATAGCGTGGTGATGGCGGAACACGATATGAGAATTGCGTCTGAGGCTGACTGGATAATCGATCTTGGGCCGGGATCAGGGGAAAATGGCGGTCAAATCGTGGCGAGCGGTACGCCGGAAGAGGTCAGCCGCGCTGAGAACAGCGTGACCGCGCCCTATTTAGCCCGGCGGCTTAAAAACAGGCGCGACGATCCGCAGGCGTAGCGCGGGACACTAGTCTGCGTTTAGCGATAACCTGACGGGTAAAACAGAGAAATCAGCAGGCATCCGGAGACATTTTCGCTTCCGGGTGCTTCGCCGCTGCGACGAGCGACAGGGGCAAGCATTACCCCTGCCAGGCTTACGTCGAGTGACAACGTCACCACTAATACTTTCCTGCTCGACGCGGTCTTGCACGGTGCTGAAACAAGATGTTGAGAGCGAATTAAGTATGTTGTAACTATATGCAATGAAATCTTGTTTAACCTGCCTGACACCGGCTGTCAGAACAACACAATAAACCTTGTCATAAATCAATATTAGAAATTACTGCTATTTAAACGGCCTAAGGCAGATGCTATAACTGCTCCGTGTCTATTACTGGAGTACAATCCGTCCACCGATGAGAAGCAACAGCGTGGATGTCTTGTTTAAATTATGCGCGTAGCATTTATCAATCATTTTCTTTTCATCTGCTCTCTTCCCGTCTGGAATATCGCCGATCAGCACTGGCGTAGCGCCCTGTAGGCCCTCTCCTCGTTTCCGTTTGCCAAAGTAACTTGCGCCCGTGCGGTGCAGGTCGATTGAACAATTGCGACAGGAGTTAGCCATGTTTGCATGGGTTTTATTATTACTTGCTATTTTAAGTGAAATTATCGGCACGCTGGCGATGAAGTGGTCCAGCGTCGATGAAAGCGGATCGGGTTATTTAATCATGCTGGTGATGATTGCCTGCTCCTATATTTTCCTGAGTTTTGCCGTCAAAAAAATCGCGCTTGGCGTCGCTTACGCCTTGTGGGAAGGCATCGGCATCATATTAATTACGATATTTAGCGTGCAGCTGTTCGGAGAGGCGCTGTCGCCGATGAAAATCGCCGGCCTGGCGGTGCTGATCGCCGGCATTATGCTGATTAAAACCGGTACCACGCAGAAAAAGGAGCCGCAGCATGTCATCAGCTGATATTACGCATCTGCTTTGGCTGGCGCTGGCGATCCTGCTGGAAATCGCCGCCAATATTTTCCTCAAATATTCCGACGGCTTTAAAAGACCGCTGCTGGGCATCGCCTCGCTCATTTCGGTGCTGCTGGCGTTCAGCGCGCTCTCTCAGGCGGTAAAAGGTATCGATCTGTCGGTCGCCTACGCGCTGTGGGGCGGTTTTGGCATCGCCGCTACGGTCGCAGCGGGCTGGGTGCTGTTTGGTCAGCGGCTCAACGCCCGAGGCTGGGCGGGGCTGAGTTTGCTGCTGGCGGGCATGATCTTAATTAAGCTCGCCTGATAATACGTAACGTCCTGCCGCTGCGGGACGTTACGGCCCCACCCGCGCGGGAAAGATTTCCTGCAACCAGCTAATAAATACCCGTAGTCGATGCGTCACGTAGCGATTTTGCGGGTAAACCACATGAAACGGATAGCGCGCCGGCCGCCACGGCGTGAGGATCTCCACCAGTTTCCCCGCCTGGATATGCGCCGCGGTGGCATAGGTAAAGGTCTGTACGATGCCTAGCCCCGCCAGCGCCGCCGCCAGATGCGCGTTGCTTTCGTTTACCCCGACGCGATAGTCCGCCTTAATCTCCGTTTTTTCCCCGTCGCGCTCAAAGCGGAAGGGAAAGGCGCGTCCGCTCTGCGGCGAAAGGTAGCTGATCAGGCGATGGCCGTTTTTGAGTTCGTCAGGATAAGCCGGAACGCCATAGAGCTTGAGATAGGCGGGCGTGGCGCAGGTGATTAAGGTCGCAAAGCCGATCTGGCGCGCGATCAGCGAGGAGTCGTTTAGCGGGCCGCCGCGGATCACGCAGTCGACATTGTCGCTAATCAGATCGACGGCGCGGTCGGCGACGCCGAGATCGATACGGATATCGGGATAGCGCGCCATAAAATCAGGCAGCGCCGGAATCAGCACCTCGCTGGCGGTCGAGCCGCCAACGTCAATGCGCAAGACGCCGCGCGGCGAGCTGCGCGCCACGTTGAAAGAGGCGTCGATATCCTCAAGATCGTGCAGGACGCGCAGCGTTTTTTCATAATATTCCCGCCCTTCCGGCGTCACCGTGACGCGGCGCGTAGTGCGCTGCAGCAGACGGATGCCGAGATGCGCCTCCAGCTCCTGCACCAGCTTGCTTAACGTGGCGTTCGGCATATCGAGCGAGTCCGCCGCGCGGGTAAAATTGCCCGCCTCCACCACGCGGGCAAATGCCCGAATCGCCATCAGCTGATCCATCCTCGTCTCCTGATCCTGTCGATTATCCACACACAGAAATAGTGCTTTTCATTTTACAGGATTTTTCAACAAAGCCAGAAGGGATAGATTGCTCCTCAGCGCTGCAGTGACCTGGCGCAGCAACCCTAACCCACATGCTTAAGAGGAAACCATCATGACTAACGCACTTAACGGCAAAATCGCTTTAGTAACCGGCGGCACCAGCGGCATCGGCCTGGCGTCAGCACAGCAGCTCGCCGCACAGGGCGCGCGCGTCTTTATTACCGGACGCCGTCAGGAGGCGCTGGATGAAGCGGTTGCGCTTATTGGGTCCGCCGCCACCGGCATTCGCGCCGACGCCTCGCTTCTCACCGATCTTGATGCGGTCTACGCCGAGATAGCGCGCAGCGCTGGCCACCTGGATATTCTGTTCGCCAATGCGGGCGGCGGAGACATGCTGCCGCTGGGCGCGATTACGGAAGAGCATTTCGACCGCATCTTCGCCACTAATGTACGCGGCGTGCTGTTTACCGTGCAAAAAGCCCTGCCGCTGCTGGTAGACGGCGCATCGGTAATTTTAACCTCCTCGACCACCTCGGTGCAGGGCACCGCCGGATTCAGCGTTTACAGCGCCAGCAAGGCGGCGGTGCGCAACTTCGCCCGCTCATGGGCGCTGGATCTCAAAGAGCGCGCCATCCGCGTCAACGTCGTCAGCCCCGGTCCGGTTCGTACGCCAGGCCTGGGAGAGCTGGTAGATGAAGCGAACCGCCAGGGATTGTTCGACGCGCTGGCGGCGCAGGTGCCGTTAGGTCGCCTGGGCGAACCGGAAGAGATTGGCAAGGTGGTTGCCTTCCTCGCCTCCGACGCGGCCAGCTTTATTAATGCCACCGAGCTCTTTGTTGATGGCGGTATGGCGCAGGTATAAGGCTGATGCCCTGCAGGGAGTTTCCTGCAGGGCGTTGCTGTAAACAGAAGTTGTACAACCGTAAAAGAGTCCTAAAAATACTTGACGTTGGGCCCGCTTTCGCCACAATACAAAGGGTTAACAAAAGATATACTCATTTGAGAGCATTTTTTGCAAAAAAGTTAACGGTTTTTTCTTGCATATTCTTGTACACATTTTCTATCGATGTACAACTTGTCAGTTTTTTTGACTGATCATCGTTTAACTCATTTTGGGGTAAAATTATGCGTCAGAGCAGCAGCCTTCTCTCTTCATCCGAAGATATCGCGCGTTATTTTCGTGAAGCCAGCCTGCCTTCCCAACAGGAAACGCTGGGCCAGATCGTTGTTGAGCTTCTCCGCGCAGGCAAAAACGTCAACCGTAAAGGTATTTGCACTAAGCTGGTAAGACGACTGGAAGTTGCCTCGACGGCCGAAGAAGAGAAACACTATCAGCGTCTGATCGGCTTGCTGTTGGGCCGCTAATTCCGATTGAAGTTACGATTTCCGTTTTTCCGGCACGGCCTTAAGATGTAAGCAGGCATTCGCTGGCTCACGCCAGCACCAGCCAGGTGCGCTGGTTCTTTCTGTAGTCAACCGCACCTCAATCCTGCCCCAATTGCTGGGGCGTGCAGCGGGACACAGAGCAAATGTTATGTATAAAAGTAATGAAGAAAGATTGACCGACATCGTTATTGGCGAAGCGACGCTGGAGCTGCTGCTGTCTGATAAAGCGGTCTCCAGCCGCGCGTTGATGGACGTCCTGCAGCGCATGGCGACGGAAGAAGCTGATGAAGATCGGCAGCAGGTTATCGTTCGCGCCATTAACGAGGTGCAGCAGAACCTCACCACGCAATCCACCCAGTCTCGCGTGACGCTACGCGATCGCAACAACAATGAGCATCACTTTAAGGGCGATGCGATGCCTGACGATAAACGCAGGCACTGACCCTCTCTTTTCCGGTTTTCGTTTTTAGGAGCGCGCGATGAATATTGCCTGTTTAGGTTGGGGCTCGCTGATCTGGAAACCGGGCGATCTTCCCGTCGAAGGCGCGTGGCATCAGGATGGGCCGTGCTTTCCTATCGAGTTTTCTCGCACCAGCGACGGCGGCGAACTGGCGACCGCGATCTGCATGAACGCGCCGCCGGTTCCGGTGCTGTGGGCCAGGCTGGCGACGCAGGATTTAGGTCAGGCCTGCCTGCAGCTACGCGAGCGCGAAGGGATCCCTGATGAGCGCGTCGACGGCATCGGCATTTTTTCCGTAACGGCGCATACGCCTGGCGTGCTGGCCGAGTGGGCGCGTGCGCGCGAACTGGATGCGGTCATCTGGACCGGACTGCCGCCGAAGCTGGGCAGCGTTGAAGGTTTAGTGCCGACGCTGCCGCAGGCGATAGGCTATCTGCAGCAGCTGGAAGGCAGAGAGGCAGACCACGCGCGCGCCTATATTTTGCAGGTGCCCGCGCAGATCGATACCCCTTATCGTCGCGCCATTACCGCCCACTTCGGCTGGGATCGATAACCTCTCGGGTCAGCGCATAGTCATAAAGCCGCTGACTGGCGAGATTCTTCATTTTCACCTCGCACATGATATCAAAGGCGCTGAACGACAGCGCCCAGTCGTTCAGCATCGAATTGAAATAGTAGTCCGAGTGCGCGCGCAGTTTGGTTTTCGCCACGCCCAGGCTCTGCTGATCGGGATAGCCATGTTCCGGTATTAATCCTTCCTGCGAGATCGAATAGTGCAGCACCGGCTGAACGCCACGCCATGACTCCTGAATCAAGGCGATGCGACTATCGTCCGGCTGAATAAAGGCGTTCTCTTTCACCCAGTGATGATGGATATCCAGCACGATGGGACAGAGCGCCCTCGCCTGCAGCACGTCATCCAGCGAACAGGAGATCTCATCGTTTTCCACCGTCAGCATATTGCGCGCTTCGGGCGTGAGCTGACCAAAGGCCTGCTGAAATCCCTCGAAGCCTTTTTTGCCGTTCATATGAATGTTGATTTTAAAATCCTGAAACGTTTTGCCGTAGCCCATCAGTACGGCGCAGAGCGCATGGTACTCCACATCCTCGATCGCCCGCTGCACCACATCGGGATTATCCGACGCCAGCACCGAATATTGTCCGGGATGGAAAGAGAGACGGATCCCATGCTGCCGCGCCAGCGCGCCGCAGCGCTCAAACAGCGGATAAAGATCGGGCAGAAATTCACGGTAAAGCGGCATCGCTTCCGGCACGGTAAAGAGCGGCAGCAGATCGCTGCCGATACGCATCATGCGCAGGGTCTCCGGCTGGGTAGCCAGCGTTTCAAGCAGGCCGGCAAGATTCGTCAGGTTCAGGCGGGCAAGGCTGGCGATCAGCGCAATCTGCTCATCGCGCGGCAATCTGAGAAAACGGGTACGGGTGGTGCTCTTGAACGGGAAATGTTGTTTGCCGTCTGCATCCAGATATTTACACGCGAAGCCTAATTTCATATTTCCCCCTGTTAAACACAAACAGTAAGTTTAACAGTTATTTGAAAACCAGCCGGATGCGCGGCGGGACAATAAGGAATGCCTGCGCAGGAGGCGCAGGCATCGTGGTCAGGCACCTGTTTTTTTCGGCTTATTGCTGCTGTAGATAAAGAACAGCGCGATCGCCAGGCAGACCACCGCCGCCAGCCGGCCTGGCGAGAAGGCGATTGCCGCATTGCCTAACCAGCCGAAATTATCGATCAGCATGCTCATGGCGAGCTGGCCGAAGATAACCGCGACGGTAGCGGCGGCCGTCCCGATGCGCTGTACCGCCAGCACCATAATCACAATATAGGGAACGCCGCACAGCGCGCCCAGCAGCTGCCATTTGGGCACATCCATCAGGCTGTGCGCCTGCGGCGGCTCAAAAAAGAAGATTAAAAGCGCCGTCACCACCGCGCCCAGCGCGAAGGTGAGAAAGGCGCAGCGGAAGACGCCCACTTTCGCGCCGAGTTGGCCGTTAATCGCCGCCTGAATACTCAGCAGCGCGCCGCCCAGTACCGCTAAACAGATCATCAAAATCGTCATATTAACCTCGGGCGACCAGCGCCAGTGCGATAACAATAAACACCAGCGCGATAATGCGCTTGCCATCGATTCTGCGATGCGGCGTTCCCAGCAGGCCGAAGTGGTCAATCACCAGGCTTTTGAATACCTGACCGGCGAGAATGCCGATCATCGTCATGGCGATGCCGATCACCGGCGTCGCCAGCGTCAGGATCACCACGTAGCCAGGGCCTAAAATTCCGCCGAGCAGCTGCCAGCCCGGCTGGGCGAAAAACGACGGGCTGTTGCGCGGGCTGAAAAAGAGCATCAGCAAAAAGGTGAGCGCCGCGCCGACGCCAAAAATGCTGAACGTCGCCCAGAGATCACCGACCTGCTGACCCAATGGGCCGAGCAGCCCCGCCTCTACCGACAGTCCCATCCCGCCGGCGATAACCAGAAATAGAAAAATGAGTTGCATAATCGCTTCCTTTAAATCGAAGCGAAACAGCATAATGGAGTCGATTAAGATGAAAAACGCTATAGTGTAGCAAACACCTTTGCAGGAAATGCATTAATGGACAGTACCGGCTCGATTGATCTGCGCGCGCTGCGCTTTTTCCTGGGCGTGTATGATGCGCAAAACTTTTCCGTGGTAGCGCGGCGCGAAGGGGTTTCCGCCTCCGTGGTGTCGCGCACTATTCTTCAGCTGGAGGATGCGCTGGAGCAGCAGCTCTTCTACCGCAACACGCGCGCGGTGATCCCGACCGAAGCGGGCCGGCTGTTTGTCGACTATGCGCGCGCCATTGACAGCCAGTTTAGCGACGCGCGGCAGGCATTGCAGGAGCGATCGCTTCAGCCGTCAGGGCTGGTGCGGCTCAATGCGCCTGTTTTTTTCGGCCAGCGGCATATCGCGCCCTGGCTGGCGGGCCTCTCGGCGCGCTATCCGCTGCTGGAGATTGAGCTGACGTTGACTGACGACTATGTCGACCCGCACCGCACCGCGACCGATCTTATCTTTCGCATCGGCACGCTCACCGACTCCTCGTTTCACGCGCGGGTGCTGGGCAATCAGCGCTACTATCTGGCCGCGGCGCCGGACTACCTCGCCAGGCATGGGGTTATCGCCAGTCCAGATGCGCTGAGCGAGCATCATTGTCTGGTCTATCGCGGATCCGCGGGCGCTAATCGCTGGCTGTTCCGGCGCGACGGCGCGCCATGGGTGCACTATCCGGTTATGCCGCTGCTGTCGTCGAACAACGCCGAAACCTTGCTCACCGCCGCGCTGGGCGGCATGGGGATGGTGCTTTTTCCTGACTGGCTCACGGGCGATCATCTGCGCACGGGTAAGCTGGTGAGGCTGCTGGAGGAGTATGAAGCGGGGATCAATCCTGTGCCGCAGCAAATTGCAGCCATTTACCCCAATACGCGCCATCCGCCGCTCAGCGTACGCGCGGTGATTGATTACTTTGTCGAGGTATATGGTTCGCCACTCTACTGGCAACGCGAGGCGTCGAACGACGCTCAGAAGTAATAAATAATCACCAGCGCCAGCGCGAGAAAAACAAGGGCGGCGACAGATAACGCTTTTTCAATGATATCCGGCTTTTTGGGCATAAAACATCCTGACTGATGCGTAAAAAAACAGCCGAGCCATCCAGTGGCGATTATTAAAAGCGAAGCAGTTAATTGCGGACGAAATTATTTTAGCGCCGTCAACGCGCCGGGCGCTACGGGGCTTAAAGATAAGATGCATTAATTATGCAACTTTATATGAACAAGAACGCTATCGTCACGGGTTATTTTATGCTTTGTGAAAAATAAAATTTTTCAATAAGTTATAATTTTTATTAGTGATTAAAAAAAGAGAAGGTAGCGGACGGCCCATTAAAGCGAACCGGCAAGTTTTTATGACTGATTTTTTAAAAAACAGCGTCCCGCAAACTTTTTTTTATTTCTAAAAAAAACCGCTAGACAATTCCTGCGCGACCTCTGTTAATGTGTGCCTCACAAAAGCTAAGACTGGAATTATCCATGCTGACAACAATAATCTATCGCAGCCATCTATCAGACGACGTGCCTGTAAAAACGCTGGATAATTTAGCCACACGCGCCAATAAAACGAATGAGACCTACGACGTTACCGGCATTTTGCTGTTTGACGGCACCCATTTTTTCCAGCTTCTGGAGGGTTCTGATGCGGCGGTTTGTGCAATTTATGAACGCATCTGCACGGATAAACGTCATCATAACTTAGTTGAGTTAATGTATGACTATTCGCCGTCGCGCCGCTTTGGCAATGTCGGCATGGAGTTGTTCGACCTGCGCAAGTATGACAAAGAGACGGTGCTGCAGGCGGTACTCGATAAAGGTACCTCAAAGTACCAGCTTACCTATGACGACCGCGCCTTGCAGTTCCTGCGCACCTTCGTCGAAGCGAGAGAAAAAGCTAACTACTTTGAAATCCCGCCGACCGATACCCTGCATTTTGTCGTAGAGGAGGCGCTGGAAAAAGCCATTGCGCCGCCGGACGCCGCTGACTGCAGCTTCGCCTTTCAGCCAATTATCGATCCGCTGATGCAGCAAATCGTCTCGCTGGAGGCGCTGATCCGCACGCCGGACGGCAGCGCGCCGACCGACTATTTCGCCCAGTTCTCCGGCGACGATATTTACGCTGCCGATATCAAAGCGAAAGGCGTCGCCTTCGCGCTGGCGAAAAAGCTCGATATTCAGGGCCAGACGTTATCAGTCAATTTACTGCCGATGTCGCTGGTGGTCGTACCGAACGCGGTAGAGATTTTGCTGGATCAGATTAAGCAGAACGGGCTGGTGCCGGAACAGGTGGTGGTAGAGGTGACGGAAAACGAGGTGATTTCACGTCTTGATGAGTTTACCGTCGCCGTTAAGCAACTGCGCGCGGCAGGCATCAGCATTGCGCTGGATGATTTCGGCGCCGGTTTTGCCGGGCTGTCGCTGCTGTCTCGCTTCCAGCCGGACAAAATCAAAATCGACCGCAATCTCATTATCGATGTGCATAAAAGCGGGCCGAAACAGGCGATCGTGCATGCGATTCTTAAATGCTGCTCCTCGCTGGAGATCAGCGTTATCGCCGAAGGGGTCGAGAAGCCGGAAGAGTGGATGTGGCTGGAAGCCGCCGGCATCAGCAATTTCCAGGGTTATCTTTTTGCCCGCCCGCAGCTGAACGGCATTCCGGCGGTCGCGTGGCCGGAGATTCAGTAAGGCTACCAGGCGAGCCGCCTTCAGCGCGGCCCGCCTGGTACCACTCAGCCAGATGCTAGATTTCGTCGTTCGGCGGAATCGCGTTTTTCCCCAGCTTCACCAGAAAACTGCCGTCGACGCGTTTGATTTTCGCGCCCCGATCGCCCCAGTACATCGCGATGCCGAAAAACTCATCGGCGGAAAGCTCATAGCCGATAACCACTGATTTATGCTCCCCGCTGCTGAGCAGCTCATTCAGCTCATCCAGATTGCTGGCGATAGCGTAATCCATGTTTCCCCCTGATGATTCACTTTAAATAGTGCGGCCAAAGTTTAACCATACGCTATCCCGGCAAATCCGCCATCTAAACCGCTTCGCCGCCGATCACCTGCCTGATGCGCTGAGCGATATAGACCGCATGGGTTTCCAGCGCAAAATGGCCCGTATCGAGCAGTTCAACCTGCGCCTGTGGGTTATCTCGTAAATAAGCCTGCGCGCCCGGCGGAATAAAGAAGGGATCGTGTTTGCCCCAGATAACCAACGTCGGCAGCTGTTTTTCGCGGAAAAACTGCTGAAAAGCCGGGTAACGCGTCAGGTTATTCGCGTAGTCCAGGAAGAGATCCAGCTGAATCGCTTTGTTGCCGGGCCGCTCCATCAGCAGCGCATCGAGCATATAGCCTTCCGGCGCCACCAGCGTTTCGTCGCTGACGCCATGCAGATATTGCCAGCGGGTTCCGGCCAGATTGAGCACGTTGTCATGCACGACCTGGCGGTTTTCCGTCGTCGGCTGCGCCCAGTAGCGGCGAATCGGCTCCCATGCGTCGCCCAGCCCTTCGAGATAGGCATTGCCGTTTTGCGACACCAGGCCGGTTACCCTGTCGGGATAAGCGAGCGCCAGCCGCAGTCCGCTCGGCGCGCCGTAGTCGAACACGTAAAGCGCGTACCGCTCAAGCCGTAACGCATCGACGAACGCGGCGAGCGTTTCGCCCAGCGCGTCGAAGCTGTAGACGTAACGGCGCGCGTCCGGCACGTCGGTAAAACCAAAACCGGGCAGATCGGGCGCCACCAGATGGAATCTGTCGCTCAGCAAGGGAATAAGATCGCGAAACTGATGCGAGGAGCTGGGATAGCCGTGCAGCAGCAGCAGCGTGGGGAGTTCAGGATTGCCTGCCTCGCGATAGAACATGCGCACACCGTCAGCGTCGACATAGCGATAATGCACTGGATAGAGCGGACTGCTGATCATATTGGCCTCTCTTGTAACTGTTAAAGTTGTTTTTTACAGGTTTCATTCTACCCTGGCACAGAAACACAACCTTTAAAAGTTATTTTTAACGGTTATCTGGCAGCCCCACAGTTGCATAAGGTAACCAGATAAAGTAATCTTTAACGGTTATCAGGAGGCTCGAATTAAATGAAAGAAAGAAACAGCGAAAGCCTGCCCGCCGCGCCGTTGCAAATTGGCGATCATCTGGCGCTCGATTTTCTGAACACCGTGGCGCAGGTCGATGGCGAGCCGCGTGATTTTTTTCAGCGCGGCGAGGATGTGGTGCGCTGGCTTGAGGCGGCGGGATGCGGGTCAGCCGGAATAGAGCAAGAAGCGGACGCTGACGGATTGCTCAAGGCGGCGCGCGAACTGCGCGCCGTTATCCTGCAGGCGGTACAGCGGAAAAAGAGAGAAGAGACATGGCAGCCGGAGCAGCTCAATCGCTTCCTGCGCAGCGCCTCCAGCCACTTTGAGCTGACGCTAAACCGCGACGGCCAGTATGAATATCGCCGCGTCTATGCGACGGCTACGCCGGAGCAGCAGCTTGGCCCGGTGGCTGAGCAGACTGCCGATCTGCTGGTGAACGGCGATTTCTCGCTGGTGCGCGAGTGCGAGCATCCCGACTGCACGCTCTGGTTTTACGACCGCACCAAAGCGCATCGCCGCCGCTGGTGCAGCATGGCGCTCTGCGGCAACCGGGCCAAGGCGGCGCGCTTTCGCCGGATGACACAGAGCTAAAGCGACACGGGCTGGCCGCGTCGGTCGGGTTAGATCCCTAGCGGCCAGGCGCTCAGCCCTTTTATCTCCTTCAGAACGAACATGCTCTGCATCTCTTTAATTCCCGGCAGGCGACGAATAACGCCCATGGCGAAATCGGCGTAGCTGTCGAGATCGACGGCCACCACCTGCAACAGGAAGTCGCTGTCGCCGCCGATGCTGTAACAGGCCACCACATTCTCCAGCGCGCTTACCTCCTGCTCAAATTTGCGCGCCTGCGCTTCACTGTGGCTGTCGATAATCACCCGCACGAAGACCATCACGTTAAGATCGATTTTTTTACGGTTCAGCACGGCGCGATAGCCCTGAATAACGCCGTCGCTCTCCAGCTTGCGCACCATCCGCCAGCAGGGCGACGCCGACATACCGACCTTATCCGCCAGCTCCTGGTTAGTGATGCGCCCCTCTTGCTGCAGCTGCGCCACTATTTTTATTTCTGCCTTGCTAAGCGCCATTAGTGGTATTCCTTGCCTGTATTTAGCCAACAGAAGAATAATCCTGCCCTAACGCCCCCTGTTTCGCCAGACAATTCGCAAGCACTTACCGGCAATAAACGCACATAATTTCACCTCTTATTCAGACTGTTTATCTCAGAGGAACCTATGCGATTTGATGCCGAGCTTCACCGCTGCACCCTCATCATCGATAAAGATTTGCCGCCTGGGCTGGCGATGAACGCCGCCAGCGTCGTTGGCATCAGCTTTGGCCGTGCGATTGAAAACCTGGTCGGCGCGGCGCTGCAGAGCCAGGATGGCGTTATCTTTCCCGGCGTGATCACCGCCTCGCTGCCGGTGCTGCTGGCGTCAGGAGACTATTTACGCGAACTGCATCAGCGCAGCGCGGCGGACGAGACGTTGTTCGCCATGCCATTCAGCGCCCTGGCGCAGTCGTGCAGAAGTTATGACGAATATGAAGCCCGCATGCGCGACGCCGTCAGTCCGCAAATTGAACTGGTGGCGCTGGGCCTGGCGGGTCCGAAAAAAGCGATTACCCGCCTGACGGGCAATCTGAAGCTCTATCGCTGAAGCTGCTCCCCGACGTCTGTCGGGGATATCCCTTCCTCTGCCTTTCCTTTCTGCTATGCCTGAGCACGCAGAATTTTAATGCCATCACATAACCGCTATGATCGCGTCATCTTTTTGTGACATCTCACTCAACCTTGCAACATGCCACTGCAGATAAAAGCGCATGCAGAGATAATTAGTTGTACTCTGTACATAACAGTTTTACACAGTAAAACAACCTACACCCGCAAGGTCGCGCTTTGCCGGGGACGATTTCTGTTAAGAGGTACATCATGTCTGAAAAGATGCACGCTTCACCTGCGCCCTCAGAGCTGGAAAGGCAAACCGTCAGGCGCGTCGTCTGGCGGATCCTGCCCTTTTTGATCGTCTGTTACCTGATTGCGATCATCGACCGGGGCAATATCGGCATGGCATCGCTGCAAATGAATGAGGATCTGGGGTTGTCGAAAGCCGTTTTCGGTCTGGCGAGCAGCCTGTTCTTTATCGGCTATTTTCTGTTTGAAGTGCCGAGCAACCTGGCGATGCAAAAGATCGGCGCAAAGATCTGGATCTCCCGCATCATGATTACCTGGGGCATCGTGTCGGTCTGCACCGCTTTTGTAGAGAGCAGCGAAATGCTCTATCTGCTGCGCTTTCTGCTGGGCGCCGCGGAAGCGGGTTTCTTTCCCGGCGTAATCCTCTATCTCACCTACTGGATCCCGGCGAAGTACCGCGCGCGCGTTATCGCCACCTTTATGGTGGCGATCCCGGCCGCTAACTTTATCGGGTCGCCGATTTCCGGCGCGATCCTGTCGCTGGACGGCTGGTTCGGCATGCGCGGCTGGCACTGGCTGTTCATTCTCGAAGGCGTTCCCGCGGTGTTGCTGGGCGTGGCGGCCTTCTTCGTGCTGAGCAATCGCCCGGACAGCGCGAGCTGGCTCACCAACGAGCAGCGCAACTGGCTATCATCCACCCTGGCGGCGGAAAATGCCCAGCGCAAAGCCATCGGCCATATTTCCCTGTGGCAGCTGCTGCGCCACAAGCATATCTGGGTCATGGCGCTGATCTACGCCGGCGCTTCCGCCGCCGGCTCCACGCTCAGCGTCTGGTCGCCGCAGCTGTTAAAGTCGTTTGGGCTGGATAACTTTACGACGGGTCTGGTGAACGCGATCCCTTACGGGCTGGCATCGGTGCTGATGATTGTGTGGGGCCGCAGCTCAGACCGCACCGGCGAACGCCGCTGGCATACCGCACTAACGCTGTTCCTGATTGCGGGCGGCCTGCTTTCCGCCTTTATCAGCCAGTCCCTCACCGGCAGCGTGGTGATCCTGTCGCTGGTGTTGATTGGCGCCTATTCGATGAAAGGACCGTTCTGGGCGCTGGCGTCAGGCTGGTTATCCTCTTCGACAGTAGCGGCCGGGCTGGCGGCTATCGGCGCCGTCGCCAATTTGATCGGCGGCGGCCTGATGGTGAACGTGTATGGCATGATCAACCAGGCGACCGGCAGCCATACGCTGGCGATGATGCCGCTGGCGCTGCTCTGCGCGGCGGGCGGTATCGCGGTGCTGGTGATGGGCCGCAAGTCTCAGCTGCGGGTTGAGGCTGAGGCGCAGCCGCGATAAGGGATCGACAGACGTAAAAAAAGGCGCGATAAGCGCCTTTTTTATTGCCTGGAGCTTATACCAGCGAAGGCGCCTCGGCAGCGTCTTCCTGCAGCACGCTCAGCACATTGCGCGCTGCCGCGCAGCCCATCTTCACGTATGAGGTATCGCTTACGCCGCCGATATGGGGAGAGAGGATCAGGTTGTCCAGCTGCTGCCAGCGGTGCGGCGCGGTCAGCGGCTCCTGCGCGAAGCTGTCCAGCGCGGCGCAGCGCAGCGTGCCATCCTGCAGCGCTTCCGCTAACGCCTCTTCATCGATGAGACCGCCGCGCGCGGTGTTGATCAGCATGGCGCCCGGTTTGAACTGCGCCAGCGCCGCGCGATCGATCATGCCCTGATTCTGGGCGGTCAGCGGACAGTGGAGCGACACCACGTCGGCCCGACGCAGCAGCGTCGCCAGCTCGACCGACTCGCATCCGTCGGGCAGCTGTTTCGCCCAGGGATCACAGGCGATGACCTGCATGCCGAAGGCTGCGCCCACTTTCGCCACGCGGCCGCCGATCGCGCCAAGTCCGATCAGCCCCAGCGTGCGTCCCTCCAGCTCCAGCGATTTATGCCGCGCTTTATCCCAGTGCCCTTCGCGCAGGCGCCTGTCCAGCGTAATCACCGATTTGGCGCAGGCGAGGAGCAGCGCCCAGGTGTGCTCCGCGACGGCGGCGGCGTTGGCGCCTGGCGCGGCCAGCACGCGAATACCGCGCTGCGCCGCCGCCGCCTGGTCGATTACGTCGATTCCGCTGCCATGTTTGGCGATCACCCGCAGCGCGGGCGCGGCCGCCATAACGCGCTCGTTAATTTTGCCGTAGCGCACAATGATGGCGAGCGGATTATGCTGCTGACACAGGGCGATAAGATCCGCTTCGCCTGGCTGACGGCCGGCATAGATCAGCTGATAAGCGTGCAGCAGATCGACCGCCTCCTGCGCCAGGTCGCTGCCGGTAATGATAATGGTCGGCTTATGGCTCATCACAGCATCTCCCCGTCGTTCAGCATGCCCGCCGCGCGCAGCGCCTCTTCCAGCCAGGGCGCGCGAATATCGCCCTGATGAATGGCCTGAAGCCGGCGATTTTCGCTATCCAGCTTTTTCTGCGCCATTTCCAGCAGCGCCGCGACCTCTTCCCGCGGCAGCACCACCACGCCGTCTGCGTCGCCGATAATCAGATCCCCTGGCTGGATCGCCGCGCCCGCCACCGATACCGGGTAATTAACGCGCCCGGCAATGGATTTAGTCGGACCGCAGGGATTAAGCCCGGCGGAGAAAACCGGAAAAGCGCCCTGCGCCAGCGCATCGCTATCGCGCACTGCGCCATCGATAATTATCCCGGCAATGCCGGCGGCGTGCGCCTGGGCAGACATAATCTCCCCAATCAGAGCACAGCTCAGATCCCCTTTCCCGTCGACGACAATGACGTCGCCCGGCTGGGCAATCGCCAGCGCCGCATGAATGGCCAGATTATCGCCGGGACGCACTTCCACGGTTACCGCCGGCCCGGCGACTTTCATGGCTGGGTTTAGCGGTTTGATTCGCCCGTGTAGGGTGCCGCGCCGTCCCGCCACATCCGCGAGTATGGCCGCCTGAAATTCTGCGGCGCGTTTGACGAGGTCGGGCTCGACGCGCGTAATAGCGCGTTTTAATAGAGATGATGGATGATCGGTCATGGCTCTCGCTCCTGTTGTTTTACTCTGTAAAACTGTGTTTTACTATATAAAACAACTATAGCTAGCCAGCCCCTGGCAAAGCCACTGTTAACGATTCATTTGTGATGTAAACACGATGTAAATCACAAATTGCAGGTTACAATCCGTAGCGCCAAAATCAGGAGGAACAGGATGGGAAATGAAGGCGTAGTTGCCGTAGAGAAAGCGCTGGCGCTGCTCGACTGCTTTAAACCGGGCGAGGAGTCCTTGACGCTGACCGCGCTGGCGCAGGCCTCTGGCCAGCATAAAACCACGGTCTATCGCCTGATGAATTCACTGGAGCGCATGCATTATGTGATCCGCCGTGAGAACGGCAGCTACTCGCTTGGGCCGCGTCTGCTCTACCTCGGCAAGCTCTATGAACAATCTTTTCATCTGGCGAATATTGTCCAGCCGGAACTGCACGCGCTGGCGGCCGCCACCGGCGAAAGCGCCTCCTGGTACGTTATCGAGGAGGGGCAACGGCTCTGCCTGTTCCGCGCCGAATCGTCGGAAGGCCTGCGCGAAACGCGGCTTGCGGGCAGCTCGCTGCCGCTGGATAACTCCGCTATCGGCCAGGTGCTGCGCCACTGGGGTCTGCACGAGCCGCTGTTTGCCCAGCCGCCTGCGCTGCCGCTCTATACGTCCGGCATCCGCGATCCGCATATCGCCGCGTTTTCGCTGCCGGTATTCGGCGAAGGCGATACGCTGGCCGCCGCGCTGGCCATTACCGGCCCCTCATCACGTCTGACGCCGGATCGCACCGACCGCGACGTCGCCCGCGCGATGCAGGATAGCGCTTATCGCCTGTCGACGCGGCTGGGCGCCAGCAAAGGATTTTGCGACCGCTTTTATCAGCGCTGACGGGTATCGGAAAAAAGAGAGGAAGATCGTGCACCGCCGTTGCTTGAGCGGTGCTCGACGTTATTTACGCCATGAGCGGCACATTGCTGTGTTTCAGCATCATGACCCATTCGCCTTATGCAGCGTGCTCATCGCCCGCTCCAGCGCCTGCACCTCAAGCTGACCCGGCGCGGACGCGTCGTCCAGAGTGCCGAAGGTCAGATTGCTGCCGAAAACCTCACCCGACATGCGCGTCACCGCGCCCAGTCCGCCCATCGCCATGGTCAATAGCGGCCTGTCGCTGCGCTGGCGCATCTGCCAGGTCACGTCGCTCAGGCGGCTGACGTCGTGCGGCGTTTTCGGCATCACCGCTATCTTCAGAATGTCTGCGCCGTGCGCCTCCTGCCACGTCAGCCGCTGCAGCATGTCGGCGTTATCCGGCGTCGTCTGGAAGTCGTGATAAGAGAGGATCACCGCGACGTGCCGGCGGTGCGCCTGCGCCACCAGGCGATCCACCGCCGGCGCGCCGATACGCATCTCAATATCGATAAGATCGGCGAAGCCTGCCTCGATCCACTGCTGATAGAGTGCGATATAGCTGGCGTCGTCCGGCGACAGGCTGCCGCCTTCGTTTTTCGTGCGCAGCGTCAGCAGCAGCGGTTTACCCTGTAGTTCGCGGCGCATCTCTCGCCCGAGCTGCGCGACCTTGTCGACGTTAGTGGCGAAATTGAGCTTATCGACGCGCAGCTCTACCATCTGCACCTGCGGCGTTTGCGCCGCCTGGCGCGCCAGCTTCAGCGCGCTCTGCGCATCGTCGCCCGTGGTCGAGACGATAATGGCGGGTTTGCCCTGCTGAATAGTAAGATTGCCCACCTGCAGCGGCCGCACGTGCGGCGTTGGCGGTTCCGCAGCCGCTGCGGAAACCGCCATCATCAGTAGCGCTAATGGTGCTTTGAGCATAAAACCTCTCCCTGTCCTGAATAAAACCCAGGGTTTAAGATCTAGCTCACACTTTTGCCATCAGCAAGCGGGAACGCCTCCGGCGTCGCTTTACCTATTGCGCGCGCTGCTGCTGGGGCGCCGTCAGCGATGCGCCTTTTTTATGGAACAGCAGATAGGCGGCGCTGGTCACCACCAGGCTGATCACCCAGGAGATATCGGCGCCAGGGATCAGATGCGCGTAGGGTCCGGTAAAGAAAGCGTTCTCAACGAACGGAATCTGCACCACCACGCCGCCGAAATAGATCAGCAGCGCGTTGGCGTTCACCAGCCCGTAGCGCCCCCCGTCGGCGCGGAAAATCGAAGGGATGTCATAGCGCTGCTGCTTCACCACATAAAAGTCGAGCAGGTTGATGACGCTCCAGGGGATCAGCACCCCAATCAGCGCCCAGATCAGATTCAGGAAGAAAGAGACAAAGTTGGCCGATGCCGCCAGCGACACCAGCACGCCGCCTACCAGCACCACCGCTGAAAATATCACGCGCACGCGCGCCGCCGGCAGCCAGGCCGGGCGAAAGGTCTGCACGGCGGTAATCAGCGAAAGCACCGAACCATAAAGATTCATTGAGTTATGGCAGATGATATTCAGCAGGAACAGCACCATCAGGATCGGCCCGAGCCAGCCGGTCGCCTGCCGTACCGCCGCCATTGCATCCCCTTCGCCGCCGACTAAATTCACCGCCACCACGCCGAACAAAAACGCCAGAATGGTGCCGCAGCATGCGCCGAGCCAGGTGCAGATAAAGGGTTTGAACACCCCGATATTGGCGGGCAGATAGCGGGAATAGTCAGAGGTATAGGGTGAGAAGCTGATCTGCCACACCGCGCAGATACAGAAGGTGGCGAACCAGCCGTTCAGGCTAAAGCTGCCGCGCTGCCAGAAATCCACCGGTAGCGGACGGTCGAGCATCACGATCAACCCCACCACCAGCGCAATGCCCATCACCCAGGCGCCGACCTTGTTGATATGGTGGATGAAACGATAGCCGACGATACCGATCAGCGTCGCCGCGACCGCGCCGAGGATGGTGGCGCTGTGGACCGGCAGCGCCGGGATCACGTTATTGATCACCTTGCCGGAGAGCGTCACGTTGGAGATAAAAAAGCCGAGATAGATCGCTGTGGTAAAGCAGATCACCAGTAGCGAGCCGTAGCGGCCGAACTGCGCGCGGCTCTGCACCATTTGCGGAATGCCGACGCGCGGCCCCTGCGCCGAAGTCAGCGCCAGAAAAAGCCCGCCAAACAGATGACCAGCGATAATCGCCGAGATCGCCGAGAGAATATTGAGATGGTAAGTCTGGGTCGAGATGGCGCCGGTCACCACCGCCAGCGGCGCGATATTGGTGCAGAACCACAGAGTGAACAGGCTGCGCGCCTGGCCGTGCCGCTCGTTTTCCGGCACGTAGTCCACCGATTTGTTTTCTATCACGTTGTTTTGAGACATTTTATCCTCCGCACTGGGGATTTTTATTTTGTGATGTGTAGGGTTGATTAGCTGAACTGCGGCAAAGCCTGGCCGGAGGCCGTCGTGGCCCCGACAACAATCGGGCTTCTGGATTCATCCTTTACGTCAGACGCGGCGCCGGTATCCGTGCGGCGCGCGCCTGCGGGTAACCTCGTCCGTGAGGTTTTTTCCTGGTGTGGAAACGCAATTAACGCATGACAAAGGGATCGCCGATGGGCTCATCGCTGGTGCGCAGCCACACCGTTTTGGTGGTGGTGAACTCCAGCGCCGCCTCCATGCCGCCTTCGCGGCCGTGGCCCGAGAGGCCGTAGCCGCCAAACGGCGCCAGCGGCGACACCATGCGGTAGGTATTGATCCAGACCACGCCGCTGCGCAGCGCCTTCGTCACGCGATGGGCGCGCGCCAGGTTCTGCGTAAAGACGCCCGCGGCCAGCCCATAGGCGGTATCGTTAGCGAGGCGAATGGCCTCCGCTTCGTCGCGAAAGCTCACCACCGATAGCACCGGACCGAACAGCTCGTTCACCACGGTTTCGGCCCGCGGCGCGGCAGAGCAGTCGAGAATGGTCGGCGGATAGTAGAAGCCGGGCCGGTCGATAACGTAGTGGCCGGTCAGCAGTCTCGCCCCCTGATCCAGCGAGCGGGCGACCAGCGACTGAATGCGGGTTTTCTGCTGTTGCGTGCAGAGCGGCCCGAACTGCGTCGCCATCTCCTGCGGCGCGCCGATGACGATGCGCTCGACGCGCGCCACCAGCGTCGCCAGAAAGCGTTCTTTGATGCTTTCCGCCACCAGCAGGCGCGAACCGGCGACGCAACTCTGGCCCGACGCGGCAAAGATCGCCGCCACCTGCGCATTGGCCGCGCTCTCCAGATCGGCGTCGTCAAACACGATAAATGGCGACTTACCGCCCAGCTCCAGCGTGGTTTTGCTGAGGTTCTCCGCGCTGTTGCGCACGATGTGGCGCGCAGTTTCCGGACCGCCGGTGAAGGCGATATGCGCTACGTCGGGATGGGTGGTCAGCACCGTGCCGCAGCTCTCGCCGAAGCCGGTAATAACGTTGCAGACGCCCGCCGGGAAACCCGCCTCGGCAATCAGGCGAGCAAAGGCGAGCAGCGGCGTCGGCGCGCTTTCTGCCGCCTTCACCACCAGCGTACAGCCCGCCGCCAGCGCCGGGCCGATCTTCACCGCGGAAAGAAAAAGCTGGCTGTTCCAGGGAACGATTGCCGCCACGACGCCTACCGGCTCGCGCCGCGTCCAGGTTTCGGTGTCGGCCTTGTCGATGCTGAGCACGCGCCCTTCCATCTTGTCGGCCAGCCCGGCGTAGTAGCGGTAATAGTCGGCGACATAGGCGATCTGCGCCCGGGTTTCGCGGATGATTTTGCCGGTATCGAGCGTTTCCAGCCGCGCCAGCTCGTCAGCGTTCTGTTCGACCAAATCCGCCAGCCGCATCAGCAGCTTGCCGCGCATTGAAGCGTTCAGGTCGCGCCATTCCGGCGCGTTAAAGGCCTGATGCGCCGCCGCGACGGCGCGGTTGACCTCTTCCGCGCGCGCTTCGGCGATGGTCGCCCACGGCTGACCGGTGGCGGGATTCAGCGAGTCGAACGTTGCGGCGCCCGACTCAAACTGGCCGTTGATAAAGAGTTTGAACGATTCCATCTCGGCACCTGTTAGTGAAATTCGGGCATCACCTGGTTGATAAAGCGGGTCAGAGACGCCTTTTTACGTTCGAACGTCATGCCGCTGTCGATCCAGAGCGCAAATTCGTCATAGCCCAGCGCTTCGTAGTGTTTGAGGCGCGTGATCACCTCGTTGGCGCTGCCGATAGCCAGGTTCTTGCGCATCGCTGCGGCAGAGTAGTAGGTATTGGCGGCGATATCGGCGTCGCTCAGCGGCTGAATCAGTCCCTGACTGACCGGACGTTCGTTTTTGAACCAGGCGCCGAAGTAGTTGTAGAAGCGGTTAAGCTCTTCCGCCGCCTGCTGCGCGTCCGCTTCGTCCTCGGCCACGTAGCCATGCTGCAACAGCATGATCTTCAGCGGCTTCTCCGGTGCGAGGCGCTGGCGCGTTTCGTGGAAGCACTGCGCCAGACGCACGATCTCCTCATCGCCCTGATGCAGCGGCGTCACCTGAACGTTGCAGCCGTTGGTCACGGCGAACTCGTGGCTGTTGGGATCGCGCGCGGCGATCCAGATGGGCGGGTGGGGCTGCTGCTTCGGCTTCGGCGACGAGGTAGAGAGCGGAAACTGCCAGAACTCGCCGTCGTGGGCATAGTCCCCTTCCCACAATTTTTTCACCGCCGGCACCAGCTCGCGCATGCGCTGGCCGGCATCCCAGGCGGTCAGGCCCGGCATCATACGCTCATATTCGTAGCTGTACGCGCCGCGCGCGATGCCCAGCTCCAGGCGACCGCCGGTAATGATATCGGTCATCGCCGCCTCGCCCGCCAGCCGCAGCGGATGGTTAAAGGGCGCGATCACCGTGCCGGTGCCGAGCCGCACGTTTTTGGTACGGTTCGCCAGATCCGCCAGGTTAATTAACGGGTTAGGCGCGATGGTAAAGTTCATGCCGTGATGCTCACCGGTCCAGATGGCGTGCATATTGGCCTGATCCGCCATCTCGCACAGCGCCATCATTTCCTGGTAGAGCTTGTCCTGCGGCTCATCGGGCGAAATGCGTTCCATATGGATAAAGAGTGACAGTTTCATAGGGTACCCCGGTACGAGTTTCAGCTGGCGAATTGTTTTATTGAACCGTTGATTTCATCGCCGTAATAGATGCTGTAATTGCCGACGCTATTCTCTCTGACGAAGCGGTTCATCAGCGATTTCAGCGCCGAATCTTTGATGGAAAGCGCAGAAATTTTTTCCAGATCGAGCCATTCGCCCTGGCTGAGCGCTCCAGGCGTGCTGTCGGTCGGCAGTGCGCAGAGAAATACAATGTGCTGCTTGTTGCTCTGGCGATCTTCGTAAACCGAATAGACGAAGCCGGGACTGGCGTTGACGCCCAGATCGGCCAGCAGCGCAGTAAGGGTCTCGCTGACGCTGCCGTCGGCGACATGGCGCGAAGGCAGGCTGGCACCGCCCTCTTTCTGCACCATGATGGCGTGGCCGTTGCATTCGATCAGCGCGCTGACTTCGACGCTCAGGCGATTGATCAGGGTTTGCGCATTCTGGTACGGCGTGAAATAGGCGCCGCGGTAGTAGCCCAGACCGGCGGTCGCCTGAGAGTCGAACGCCTCGACCTTGCCAATCAGGATCGCATGGTCGCCCGCGTCCACCACCTGATGCAGCGCACAGTCGAACCAGGCGGAGCTGCCCTCCAGCAGCGGCGTGCCGTTGTCGCTGGCGCGCCATTCCACCAGGGCGAAGCGATCCTCTACCTTCGAGGCGAAGATATTTGACGTCTCTTTCTGCTGCTCCGCCAGAATATTCACCGCAAAGTGCGCGCACTCGGTAAAGTTGGCGAAGTTGGCCGAACGCTTGTCGATGCTGACCAGCAGCAGCGCCGGATCGAGCGACACCGAGGTAAAAGAGTTGGCGGTAAAGCCTATCGGCTGGCCCGCTTTGTCGCGGCTGGTCACCACGGTGACGCCGGTCATAAAGGCGCCGAACGCGTCGCGCAGCTGTCTGCGTTTATCTGTCTGCATGAGAAACTCCTGCCAGTGCGTTGATCTGTTTTTCCGCCGCGACGGGCGCGGTTAAGAAGGTCATCATCTCCTGACTGACGCGCTCTGCGTCCGTCAGGCTCACCATATGCCGCGCGTTGGCGATAACGATCGCCTGTCCCTGCGGCGCCGCAGCGGCCATGGCGCGCGCCATCTGCGGATTCGAATTGGCGTCCAGCTCGCCGGTGAGCACCAGCACCGGACAGGTCATTTCGTCCCAGCGATCGGCGTAGACCTCGTCGCCGCTGGCAAATGCCTGGTAGGCGTCGGCGTAACCCTGACGATTGACCTGCTGCAGCCAGCCGCCAACTCGCTCACGCAGCGCCTCCTCGCGTTCGTCGTCGCCAAACCAGCGCGCCAGCGGTGAATCGAGATCGGCGCTGCCGGCCGCCAGCTCCTGAGCGCGCCGCAGTACCGCCTCACGCGCCGCGTCGCTGCGGCGGTAGACGCCGCTCATCACGATGGCGTGGCTGACACGCTCTGGGTAGTCGATCGCCAGCCCGGCGGCGATCAGCGCGCCCATCGAGTGCCCTGCTACGGCAAAGCGTGACTCCGGCCGCTGGTCAAGAAACGCTGCCAGCCAGGCGACATAATCCGGCAGCGAGACCGGCCGACTAAAGGCGTCGCTCTCGCCGTGCCCCGGCATATCCACCGCTATCACGCGGAAGCGCGCGCTCAGCGCCTCAATCTGTGGGTACCAGGCCTCGGCGTTCATTCCGACGCCGTGGATCAGCACCAGCGGCACGCCTTGCCCGGCCTCGAGATAGCTGACGCGCATCTGGCTGTCAGAGAGCCGCTGGGTTTTTCGCATCATGGCCTAACTCTTTCAGGTCGGAGTAACGGTTGCCGATGCGGTGATGCGGACGGCCGCCCAGCGCCGCGCCCAGCGCGATGACGATCTCGTCGTAGCGCGGCGCGTCGCCGATATTGAATTGCATAGTCAGGTAGTGTTCGCGACTGCCTTCGTCGTTTTTATGCATCATCGGGATCAGTACTGGCGTGTTGGCCGGACCGCGCGTGTTGTTAAACGCCAGATAGCTTTTGCTCTGCACCGCGCTGCGATAGTGGTTGCCAAAGTGCAGCGTGTGGATCAGTGCGGAAGCGTGTTCCAGTTCGCCATCGAGCCCGACTACGGCGCTTTTGCCAAAGGCTTCGACGTTTTCGCCGCTGCCCGCCTCTTTCAGGATCAGCCGGGTAAGTAGTTCGCCCAGCACCGGCGCAAACTCACGGATCTGCGGCGCAAGATCCTCAACGTAGCCCTGATCGGCCCAGGGGTTTTTCACTACGGCGGCGGCGGCGATCATCACCAGCGGTTTTGCGGCAGCTTTGCCGCCGTCGACGTATAGCGTTTCGGTGGTCACTAGCGTTTTACGAATGGCGGGATGCATAGTCCTCTCCTGAAAGTTATCAAAATGCTAAATGAATGTTTCGTGAGTGGTATAGCATTGGGGAAATTGCCATGTCAAAATATGGTATACCATCATACGGAATGGCAATTTGCTGGCGATCGACATGCATTTTGGAGTGGTAGTCAGCTGATTTGAAACAGGATTTCAGACAGGGGCCATACTGCGTTCTTGAGCCGCTGGTTACTGACAGGTGTAAAATACGGAAGCGAAAAAGCCACGTGCATCAAGGGATTGCGCATCGCCAGCCGGCGCGATGCACTATTTTAAGCAGAATGCAAAAGTGTGAGGCGGGCCGAATTTACCATCTGAAAGCGCATCCGCCGCCGCAGCGCAGGCATTGCGCGCGCCGATTATTCGGTGTTAATAGTAAGTTATCTTCCGGCGCAGTCGGACCCGCGTCAGGTTTATTTATCTAATTGAATACAGAGGGATTTGATGGTTGATAACCATTCTCTGAGAATTGAAAACGCGCCGGTGACCCTGCGCGAACTGGCGCTCAAGAAAGTGCGTCAGGCGATTATCGCTGGCTATTTCAAAGCGGGCGATCGGCTGGTGGAGCGCCAGCTTACCGAGCAGCTTGGCGTCAGCCGCAGCGTGGTGCGTGAAGTGATCCGCTATCTGGAAGCAGAAGGCTTAATTGAGATCCTGCCGAAAAAAGGGCCGATCGTCGCCCTGCTGACGTGGGAGATCGCCGAGCAGATTTATAATATTCGCCTGCTGCTTGAGCAGGAAGCGGCTTATGACTGCGCGCAGCGCGCCGGCGAGGCCGATAAAGCGCGGCTGCGCCAGCAGCTGCAGCAGATTGCGCAGGCGTCGCGCGAGCACGACGATATCAAGCGCGTCGAGGCGTCGCAGGCGTTTTACGAAACGCTGTTCAGCGTGGCGCATCACACCATCGCCTGGGAGATTGTGCAGCGTATGAACAGCCGCATCAGCCGCCTTCGCGCCCTGACGCTTGCCTGGCCGGAGCGCGAAGTAGCGGGCTTTGAGCGTATGTCGCGTATCTGCCAGGCGATCGAGCAGAACGATGCGCCGCGCGCAAAACAGGCGGTTTATGAGCATCTTACCGAAGCTGCCAGCCTGGCGAAGCAGATTCTTTCTCAACCGGAGTAAACCATGGCCGCCTACTGGATTGCGCACGTCACCATTCACGACCTGACGCAGTATCAGCACTATATGGCGCTGGCGCCCGCCGCCTTTCAGGCTTACAACGCGCGTTTTCTCGCGCGCGGCGGCGAAGCGACGTCGCTGGAGGGCGCCGCTTTTCAGAAGCATGTGTTAATCGAGTTCGACGACTATCAGAGCGCGCTCAACTGCTATCACTCGGAGGCCTATCAGCGCGCCCGCGCCGAACGCGCCGACGTAGCGGAAGCGATGATCACCATCGTGGACGGGCTATAACGCGCTGTTGAATGGCAGGCATAAAAAAACCGGTCAGCGACCGGTTTTAACAGCAATGCGGCAAGATTCAGGCGGCGACGCCTTTGGGCTGCGTAGCGACATGTCCCGCCCACAGGCTGGCGACCCACTTCACCCCTTTGGCGGTAAAGCGCGCCTGCGAAAACGCATGCTGATTTTCTCCCACGCCCGAGCGCAGCGTAAAGTAGCCCGCCTGCATATGGTGATGCTGCGGCGTCAGCGTGCCTTTGTCGCGGTACATGATATTGCGCTCCAGCAGGAACTGGCGAAACTCCGGCTCTTTCACCTTCAGCATTTTGCACAGCTGGCGAAAGCCGAGCGAGTCCGTCACCTCGACGAAGCGGTCAAAAAATTCCGCCTTTGGGGCAGAAAGCGCCAGCTGTTCTTCGGCGGCGCGGCGCTGCTCGAACTGCTCGGCCCAGGCGCGTGCGGCTTCGGCGGGATTGGTAAAGTCGGGCAGATGCGCCACTTTCTCACGCTCCTGCCATTTATCCAGCAGATCGGCGGTAAAGCCCGGCGACAGGCGCGCAACGGCTAACAGCGAGTCGCGCTTGTTCAGGCAAAACTCCTGACGCATCTCTCCTTCATGCTCGTAAAGGTTGATCGTCACCGGCTGCGAAAGCCGCTGCGCGGTTTCCAGGCTTTTGATCAAACGTTTTACTTCGCCGTGGGTAATGCCGGTCAGTCGGGCGATTTCACGGCTGCTCATCAGGACAGAAGCGTTGAGAGCAGAAAGATTTTCAGTAGAGAACATCATCAGCGTCACCTCATGCAAACGTACGCAGCCGTTTGGGCTGTTGAATAAGTATACAGGATACTGTTGTTATATCCAGTATTTTTTTTAAGCGTTTTACTAAGCGTTTGCCGTCTCGCCTGATTGCGCAACAGCCGCCGCGCTTGCTTTACCTGTATCTGCGGCCAGGCTTAAACCAATTCCGTCTTCTACGCCAGCCATCCCTGGAAAGTTTGGGAAGCGCACCCCCGGCGTGGAATTTCCGTGTTGCGTCATGGCGACCGGCACACTCATCAAGAAAGGATGTTGTTATGAGAGCTCTGACCTATCATGGCCCGCACCGGGTACGCGTTGAGACCGTTCCCGATCCTGTTCTGCAGGAGCCGGACGATATTATCTTGCGCGTGACGGCCACGGCGATTTGCGGCTCTGACCTGCACCTCTATCGCGGCAAGATCCCCGGTACCGAGCATGGCGAGATATTCGGCCATGAATTTATGGGCGAAGTCGTCGAGGCGGGTTCGGCGGTGACCAGCGTCGCCGTCGGCGATCGCGTGGTGGTGCCCTTCGTCATCGCCTGCGGCGACTGTTTTTACTGCCATCTGCATCAGTATGCCGCCTGCGAAACCACCAACAGCGGCCGCGGCGCTATCCTGAACAAAAAGAACATCACGCCGCCGGCGGCGCTGTTCGGCTTCAGTAACCTCTACGGCGGCGTACCCGGCGGTCAGGCCGAATATGTGCGGGTGCCAAAAGCCAACGTCGGCCCGTTTAAAGTGCCGCTGACGCTGCCGGACGATAAGGTGCTGTTCCTGTCTGATATCCTGCCGACCGCCTGGCAGGCGGTGCAGAACGCCGGTCTGGATAAAGGCTCCAGCGTGGCGATTTTCGGCGCGGGTCCGGTGGGCCTGCTCAGCGCCGCGTGTGCCCGTCTGGTCGGCGCGGAAGAGATTTTTATGATCGACCATAACAATTATCGTCTGGAGTTCGCCCGTCAGCGTTACGGCGTCACGCCAATCAATTTCGACGATATCGACGATCCGGCGGCATGGATTATCGAGCATACGAAAAATAACAGGGGCGTCGATGCGGTTATCGACGCTGTGGGCTTTGAAGCGAAAGGCAGCCTGACCGAAACAGTATTAAGCAACCTCAAGCTGGAAGGCAGCAGCGGCAAAGCGCTGCGCCAGTGCATCGCCGCCGTCAGGCGTGGCGGCGTGGTGAGCGTGCCAGGCGTTTATGCCGGCTTTATTCACGGTTTTATGTTCGGCGACGCCTTTGATAAAGGGCTGACGTTCAAGATGGGACAAACGCACGTGCAGGCCTATCTGCCGCGCCTGCTGTCGCTGATCGAACAGGGATTGCTGACGCCGGAAGAGATCGTTACCCACCATATGCCGCTTGAAGACGCGGCGCACGGCTATGAGATCTTTGAAAAGCGCAAGGATGACTGCCGCAAGGTTATTCTGGTGCCGGGCATGGCGTCGCAGCGCGCCGCCAGCTAATGCGGTCGTCCAGGCTGCCACGGCAGCCTGGCGGCGGTTAACGCACGATATCTTCATCGCTGTCGTTAAGCTCCGACAGCGAAATTTCGCGCGACGGCGCGTTATCGAGACGGTCGCCATATTCGCCGCGCACGTCCGCCAGGCTGGTAAACTGACCGTCGACAAATAAAAAGCTCAGGTGCCGGGCGACATCATTCAGCATCTCTTCAGCCTCATTTTCCGTAGTGCCCTTCGCCTCTTTGCCGTCGAGCTGCCAGCGCAGCTTACCGCCAACCAACTCGGCGCCGCCGATATCGACCACATGGCCGTCGATATTTTCCACCAGCAGGCGAGACTGGCAGTAATAAAGTAAGTAAGGCATCAGGTCACGTTTATTTTCAGACATCTCTTCTCCTGCGGCAGACTATTTCTGCGGTTAAAAATGGAAATAATAACGTAGCGCATAGATCGCCCAGTAAATGGCGTTTGCGGCCAGGTAAATCCAGCATCCCCAATAGGCGACGGGTTCACGTTTGGTTCGGAGTTTGGGCAGAAAAGCCAGCAGATAACCGGCAGCGGCGATAAGCGAGACGAAATAGAAAAACTTCATCTTCCCTCCTGAAAGTCGTTTATTTCATAGAAGGATAGTCAGTTTTTGAGGTAATAGCGGGAGAGGAGCGTAAATAGATTTCAAGCTGGATTAGGCGCTGCGCTTAAGAGCCACTTCAGCACGAAGGCTTCTATTTCGAACTTTTCTGTAGAATCGGTTTGTTTTTTTCGACATACCTTTACTAAAAGTTGAACTTTATCGTCATCGGTAAACTAGTGCGAAATTAATGCTTAATAGTATGCGGTTGCCGGTTATGCCTTTAGCGCTTTTGGAAAACGCTGCCGATACGGCGCAGCGTCTTTATCCTAAACCGCGCGTCAGGAGGGCTTTTTCAACAGCCGCGGCAGCTGATTATCAAGTTCCAGCAGGCAGGCATCCATCATTTTCTCTGTCTCCTGCGTCACTTTCTGATAATTGTTCGCCTGCCATTCAGCCAGCGGCGCGGTTTTCGCCGCAGGCTCGCAGCTTGCGACCGTAAAGGCGCTAAACACCGTGCCGCCTTCAGGGCGCTTATAGAAGATTACGCGGTAAGAGAGGTCGTAATTGCTGTTAGCGGAAGATAAATCCGTATAGACCAGAGACCAGCTTGACGCGCCGATAATGAGCGCGTGCTGCCAGGCATAGCTTCCGCCGTTTTTATCTAAATATTGCGCGATTTTCGCTTCAGCCTTAGGCGCGAAGTAGCGGCTGGTCGGCTCCGGCAACGCGTCTACTGTCGTGCCCCGATAACCTTTTTTATCAAACATATCGGAGCTGATGCTGGCACCGCCCAGCAACGCGCCTACCGCAGTCAGGCCCGCAACCACGCCGGTGGAGCCAGGTCCAACGACGCGCAGGTGAGCGTCGGCATAACGGTTGCCGTTCATATCGGTCTGCGCCAGGGTAGTAAGAACCTCCAGGCTGCTTCCGCCTGAGCCTTTAACTACCGTGGGTTTTTTGCCGCCTGCGCATCCTGCAAGGAGCGTGATAGCGAGCGTGCCTGCTGCAAAAGTCTTGATGTTCACTGGCCTTTCCTTTTTTAACGTCCCTCATGCATCTCACGCCGCCTGCCTTCTTGCGTCAGCGCTGCGCAAGACAATCTGACACTATTAACGGACAAAGATCGGTAAGCTTTAGTAATGAATTCATACTGCCGCCTGGCAAGCTATGCTTAACAGCGGAGGTAATGACTATGTGTGGACGCTTTGCGCAGTATCGCAGCCGGAACGACTATTTTGACGCGCTCGGCATCGAAGACGACAGGCTGATTTACGATCCCGAGCCGATTGCCCGCTACAACGTTGCGCCGGGCACCCGCGTGCTGTTGCTTAACATGCGCGACGAGCATCTGCATCTCGATCCGGTATTCTGGGGCTACGGCCCCGAGTGGTGGCATAAACAGCCGCTGATTAATGCCCGTAGCGAAACCGCGCCCACCGGCCGCATGTTCAAGCCGCTGTGGCATCATGGCCGTGCCGTAGTGCCTGCCGACGGCTGGTTCGAATGGAAAAAAGAGGGTAGCCGCAAACAACCCTTTTTTATCTACCACCAGCAGCGCGAGCCGCTGTTTTTCGCCGCTATCGGCAAGGCGCCCTTTGATAAAGAGCATGGGCATGAGGGATTCGTTATCGTGACCGCGGCCAGTAACAAAGGCATGGTAGATATTCACGATCGTCGTCCGCTGGTGCTGCGCGCCGACGCGGTGGAGGAGTGGCTCAGCGAGGAAACCTCGCCTGAACGGGCGCAAAAAATCGCCGAGCAGGCGGCGCTGCCGGAGACGACATTTCGCTGGCATCCAGTGACGAAGAAGGTCGGCAATATTCATAATCAGGGCGAAGAGATGATTGAGGAGACGGTCGACGCGGAGTAGCCGCTCGGCCAGGCCGCGTTAGCGATCAAATGATCTCAATGCAGGACGGAAAATGGCGATTGCAGTAAACTTCAGCTCTCCTTTTCTGCAGCAGTGAATGACAGTGAATAACGAAACGCACTCCTCAGTTAACGTTCCTCAGTCGATCCCGGCGCGCAATCGCATGTTCCGGGCGTTGCTTAACCGCGATAAAACCCCTGTCGCAGTGCTTATCTCCGCCGCGCTGGTCGGCGTTTTCGTCGGGCTGGTCGGCAGCGCATTCGCCAGCGCGGTTCACTGGGTACAGCACTGGCGTCTGTCGCTGGCCGATCCGACGCTGCTCAGCGGCTGGAAGCTTTACGCGCTGGCGTTTGCGCTCTCCGCGCTGCTGGCGATGGTGGGCTATTTTCTCGTACGCCGCTTTGCGCCGGAAGCCGCAGGCTCGGGCATTCCTGAAATCGAAGGCGCGCTGGAAGAGCTGCGTCCCGTACGCTGGTGGCGCGTTATCCCGGTGAAGTTTTTCGGCGGGATGGGCACGTTGGGCGCGGGCATGGTGCTCGGTCGCGAAGGACCGACGGTGCAGCTTGGCGGCAATATTGGCCGCATGGTGCTCGATCTGCTGCGTATTCGCAGTGACGAAGCGCGCCACTCCCTGCTGGCGACCGGCGCGGCGGCCGGGCTCGCGGCCGCCTTTAACGCGCCGCTGGCGGGTATACTTTTCATCATTGAAGAGATGCGCCCGCAGTTTCGCTACAACCTTATTTCCATCAAAGCGGTGTTTACCGGCGTCATTATGGCGAGCATTGTCTTCCGCCTGATCAACGGTGCGCATCCGGTGATCTCCGTCGGCAAACTGGCGGACGCGCCGGTAGAGACGCTGTGGCTCTATCTGGTGCTGGGTATGCTGTTCGGTATGGTGGGTGTCTTGCTTAACCGCTTGATTTTTCTCTGTCAGGACGCCTTCGCCCGCCTCTATGCCGGGCGGATCTGGCGCGTGGTCGCCACTGGCGGCGCACTCGGCGGCGGCTGCGGTCTGCTGGCGCTGTGGTTCGCGCCGGGGGCAGGCGGCGGGTTCGAGCTGATCCCGCAGGCGACCGGTGGCCACTATACCTTCGGCGTGCTGCTGGTGATCTTTGCGGTGCGGTTGTTCACCACGCTGCTCTGCTTCAGCTCTGGCGCGCCAGGCGGCATTTTCGCGCCGATGCTGGCGCTGGGCACCGTGCTGGGCACCGCCTTCGGCGTGCTGATGGCGGATCTTTTCCCACTCTATCATTTGCAGCCCGCCACCTTCGCCATCGCCGGCATGGGCGCGCTGCTGGCCGCTTCGGTGCGCGCGCCGCTGACCGGCATCGTGCTGGTGCTGGAGATGACCGATAACTATCAGCTGATCCTGCCGATGATCGTCACCGGACTGGGCGCGACGCTGCTGGCGCAGTTCCTCGGCGGCAAGCCGCTCTACTCTTCTCTTCTGGCGCGCACCCTGGCGCGTCAGCAGCAAACGGAGAGCGGCAAGGCCTAGCGCACTTTGCCGCGGAATACCCAGAATGCCCAGCTGTGATAGAGCAGCGTCAGCGGCATCACGATGGCGGTGCCGATCAGCACAAAGCGTTGCGTCGCCGCCGGCGCCGCGCTGCGGTGCAGATCCTGCTGCCAGGGGATCAGCCAGGGGTAAAAACCGCAGGCGACGCCGGCAAATACCGCCGTAATCAGCCCGAGCGTCAGCGTCAGCTGCCAGGTCGCTCGCCCGCGCCACAGCGCCAGCAGCTGGCCCAGCCAGCAGAGGAAAATCAGCATGGCGGCGATTTTGCCCGGCCAGCGCTGCCAGGCGGTCATCCAGATATCGCGGTTAAGCAGCAGCACCGACAGAAACAGCACCAGCGAAAGTACCCAGCACAGCCAGGCCAGCGCGCTGGCGCGCTCTTCAACATCCTCGCCGATGCGCCAGCGGATCCAGCAGCAGCCAAGCAGTAGATAGATCACCACCAGCCCCAGCCCGCACAGCAGCGGCGTCAGAGAGAAGCCGATTTCCAGACCACGCTGCGGCTCCGCGCCGAAGACTACGCCTGCGCACCAGCCCTGAAGAAAGGCCGCCAGCGCCGAACTGGCGCACATCAGCCGATCCAGCCAGTGGCGAAAAGCTTCCTGCGCCTGCGCGCGATACTCCAGCGCCAGCCCGCGCAGAAACAGCGCCAGCACCATAGCGAACACCGGGCCGCAGAGCGCATTGAACAAAAGGCTGTATACCGCCGGGAAGAGCGCGAACATGCCGCCCGCCAGCAGCACCAGCCAGGTTTCGTTGGCATCCCAGACAGGCAGGATACTGTTAACCATGCGCCGCCGCTGCGACTCTTCGCGGAAGCAGGGAAAGAGCATGCCGACGCCGAGATCGGTGCCGTCAAGCAGCACGTAGATCAGCATCGATAGCAGCAGCGCCAGCGCCGCGAAGTCGGCGAGCGTCATGGCGATGTCCTGATCTCTTGAGTGACAACGTCACCTTTTGGCTGCAGCGGCGCTGAAACCAGCCTCAGCAGATAACGCAGCCCTAACGCAAAGCTCAGGCCGTAAATCACCACAATGGCGGCGAGTATCGCCACGGTGGTAGAGAGCGAGAGCGCAGAGATGCTGTCAGCGGTGCGCAGCATGCCGTAGACCGTCCAGGGCTGGCGGCCGATTTCCGTCACCAGCCAGCCCGACAGCATGGCGATAAAGCCCGCTGGCGAGAGCCATACCAGCATGTGCAGCAGACGGCGCGAGGTGGTCAGCCGTCCGCGCCAGTGCTGCACGTTCGCCACCAGGCTGGCGAGCAGCATTACCACGCCCAGCCCCACCATCAGACGAAAGGCGAAAAAAACCGGCGCGACCGGCGGCAGGTTTTGCGCATCGAACTCGCTCAGGCTTTTAATGTGGCCAGTGAGGTTATGGCGCAAATAGAGCGAGGCGATATCGGGGATCGCCACCTCCAGCCGGTTGCGCTGCGCCGGCTGATCGGGCCAGGCGAACAGCCGCAGCGGCTCGCCTCTGTTTGCCGCAGGCGGACGCCAGCTGCCTTCTATCGCCGCCAGCTTGGCGGGCTGATGCGCCAGCGTATTCTCCCCATGCAGATCGCCGACCACTACCTGAAGCGGCACCGCCACCAGCGTGAAGGTAAGCGCGGCCGTCAGCATGCGTCTTGCAGCCTGTTCCTGAACATCGTGCAGCAGGCGCCGCGCCGCCACGCCCGCAATCATAAAGGCCACGGCGATCAGCGAGGCCAGCAGCATATGGCTAAAGCGAAAGGGAAAGCTGGGCGCCGAGAGCACCATCGCCCAGCTTTCCGGCAGGAAGCGCCCGCTCTCGTCGCGCGTAAAGCCGGTCGGCGTCTGTAGCCAGGAGTTGGCGGCCAGGATCCAGAAGGCGCTCAGCAGCGCGCCGAGCGTGACAAAGCAGGTGACGATAAAGTGCAGGCCCGGTTTGATTTTGCCCATGCCGAACAGCATGACGCCGGTCAGCCCCGACTCGAGAAAAAAAGCCACCAGCACTTCGTAGAACAGCAGCGGACCAATGACTCCGCCCACCTTTTGCGATAGCCCGGCCCAGTGCGTACCGAACTGCACCTCCATCACCACGCCGGACACCGCGCCGATCGCCACCGTCAGCGCAAAGACCTTTAGCCAGAAGTGCAGCGCCTCGCGCGCGCCCGGCTGCTTTCCCCACAGCCAGCGCGCTTCGAACCAGAGCAAAAAAGGCGCCAGACCAAGCGTCAGCGCGGCCAGCGTAATGTGCATCCCCATGGTGAGCGCGAACTGTCCTCGCGACAGCAGCAGCACCCATTCGGCGTCACTCATTGCTCGGCTTTCCGCTATAGCGGGTGATCGGCTTCTCCTCCTCGCGCTGCATGCCTGCGGAAAACGCTTCCAGCGCGGCGAACAGTGGCCGCAATCCCTGCCATAGCTTCTCGTCGTTCAGCAGATGCAGCACGCCGCGGATCCCCGGCGCGGCGTTACCCTCCTGCTGTGTGGCGTCGCTGGCGGGCTTCATCGCCATCGCCGCGTCGCGCAATGCCAGCAAAATATGGTTGAGCCGCTCCGGCGGAATGGTGCTCAGCGTCATCAGGATCAGCGATATATTCTGCAGCGCACTCTGCGTGCCGGGTCGGTTCAGGCCGGCAACCAGAATTTTGCCGATATCGTTATTGGCTTTGATGGCGTCGTTCGCCAGCCGCAGAAAACCGTGCTCATGCAGGTTTTCCACCAGTTCATCCATCGCTTCCTGCGCGGTTTTCTCGGTGCGCGTCGGCGGCACGGTATAGGAAAGGCGTTCGGCCATTAGAATTTCTCCGGGTGTTCAACGTGTTCAGGCGGCTCAACGTAGCCTTCCTGCTGCCATTTCTGCTCAATGGGCAGATGATCCAGCGGCGTGCGCTGGCCGTGGCGGAAATTATGGCGTGGAATAGGGTTCGGCTGCGGCGTCCGCGTCAGTTTCGTCATGCTGACGGCGAGCTCTTTATAGGCCGGGGTATTGACGTCGGGATCGTGGTGCTCGCCCGTCAGGCCGTTGACGCCCGGCTTGCCGTGATGGATCGGGATAAAGAGCACGTTGCCCGCTACGCGATCGGTCACCACCACCGGCACTTCTAACGTGCCGCGCCGCGATGTGAGCGCGACCCATTCGCCCTCTTGCAGCCCGCGCGCCTGCGCCAGCTGCGGAGAGATCTCGACAAACCAGTTAGGCGAGAGCGACATCATGCGGCCGCCCTGGCCGGTCTGGTTAGTGGACTGAAAATGCTCCAGCATACGGCCGTTATCCAGCATCAGGTCGTATTCCGCGTCCGCCTCTTCCATCGGCGGCTGCCAGCTCAGCGGATAGAGTCGCGCCTTGCCGTCCGGGAACTTGAATTTTTCGGTATAGAGCAGCGGCGTGCTTTCGCCGTCCGGCGTTACCGGCCAGATCTGCGACTGCCAGCCTACCAGCCGCTCGTAGCTGACGCCGGCAAAGATCTCCGCGATGCTGGCCGCTTCCGCCATAATCGCGCCGGGATTAGGATAGTTCCAGTGATGGCCGAGACGTGCGGCCAGATCGGTAAAGATGCGCCAGTCGGGGCGGCTGTCGCCCAGCGGAGCCATCGCTGGCGAGAAGTGCTGGATGCGGCGCTCGGTGTTGACGAAGGTGCCCTCTTTTTCCACGCTTGGGCTGCCGGGCAGCACCACATCAGCGAACTCGGCGGTGCGGCTCATGAAAATATCCTGCACCACCATAAAGTCGAGGCGGCTGAAGGCTTCATGCACGTTGGTGGAATCCGCGTCGGAGAAAGCGGTCTCTTCGCCGGTGATATACATGGCGCGCAGTTTCCCTTCGTGCGCGTGCTGCACCATCATAAAGTTATCTGCGCCGGGCTGGTCGGAGAGTTCTTCCGGCGTCACGCCCCAGGCGCGCGCCCATTTTTCGCGTATCAATGGATCAGAGACTTTTTCATAACCGGGATAAACGTTGCTGAGGCAGCCGAAATCGCTCGCGCCCTGCACGTTGTTGTGACCGCGCATCGGATAGCCGCCGGTGCCTGGACGCCCGTAGTTGCCGGTCACCAGCAGCAGATTCGACAACGCCGTGCTGGTGTCCGCGCCGTGGCTGTGCTGGGTAATGCCCATTGCCCACAGCAGGCAGACGCTGCCCGCCTGGCCGATCATCTCCGCCGCCGTAGTGAGCTCTTCCACGCTCAGACCGGTGACTTCGCTGGCGAAGTCCAGGGTAAAAGGCGCCAGCGACGCGCGATACTCCTCGACATGATTGACGCGCTGCGCCAGGAATGCCTCGTCGGCATAACCGTGATCAAACATATATTTCGCCATCGCCGAGGCCCACACCATATCGGTGCCCGGCTTGATGCGCAGGAACTGGTCGGCGCGCTCGGCCATCTCATGTTTGCGCGGATCCACCACCAGCAGCTTCTGCCCGCGATGCTTGTGGCTCTGCTTGATGTGCGAGGCGATGACCGGATGGTTCTCCGCCAGATTGCTGCCGACGGTGATAATCAGCTCGGTTTTTTGCAGGTCGCGAATGGTGCCTGCGTCGCCGCCGTAACCCACGGTGCGGAAGAGTCCTTCGGTCGCCGGGTTCTGGCAGTAGCGCGACGAGTTATCGACGTTATTGGTGCCGAAAATCAGGCGGGCAATTTTCTGAGTCAGGTAGGCCTCTTCGTTGCTGGCCTTGCTGGAGCCGATAAAGCCGATAGCGTCGCCGCCGTACTGACGCGCCACGTCGCGCAGCCCCTGCGCCACACGATCCAGCGCTTCGTCCCAGCTGGCTGGACGGAAGCGGCCGTTTTCGCGGATCAGCGGCGTGGTCAGGCGCTCTGGGCTGTTAACAAAGTCCCAGCCGAACTTGCCTTTTACGCAGGTGGAAATGCCGTTGGCGGGCGCATCCGCGACCGGCTGCACCTTCAGGATATGACGATCGCGCGTCCAGATTTCGAAGCTGCAACCCACGCCGCAGTAGGTGCAAACCGTTTTGGTACGCTTAATTTCCGCCTGACGCAGCGCGTCGTCGATCAGCGAGATACCGGTGATCGGCTCCATGCCGATGCTATTCTCCAGCGATTTGACGAAGTCGATCATCGGACGTTTCAGCCCTTCATCCATCGCGGTAAAGGGGCCCGCGTCGGGCTGCATGGTCTTCTCCAGCAGCGCGTTGCAGGGACAGACCGTCACGCAGTGGCCGCAGCTGACGCAGCTCGATCCGGCGATCTGCGTGCCGCCGTCCCACAATACGCGCGGATGCTCCTGGGTGTAATCGATGCTCAGCGTCTCATTCACCTCAACGTTCTGACACGCCTCGACGCAGCGTCCGCAGAGAATGCACTGGTCAGGATCGTAGGTGTAAAAGGGATTCGAATGATCCTTGCTGGTGGGCTTGCGCTGGTAGGGGTAATACTGAATCGGGATATGCATATCCGCGACGGTGTTATGCAGCGTACAGTCGCCGGTGTTGTGCTCGCAGACCGTACAGTAAAGCTCGTGGCGATTCAGGATGCGATCCATCCCTTCCTGCTGCGCGGCGCGCGGCCACTCCCCTTCGCTGTTGATTTCCAGTCCCTGGAAGGTGCGTAGCGTACAGCCGCGCACCTTTTCCCCGTTGGCTTCCACCCAGCAGACATCGCAGCTCTCCAGCGGCTGCAGCGCCGGGTGGTAACAGACGTGAGGCAATTTTTTTCCCTGCTCGGTAAGAAAGTCGATCAAGGGCTGATTAACGGCGCCCACCAGGGATTCGCCATTATAAATAATGGTACAGGTTTTCTCTGACATTTAACGCCTCGTTCTCGACATTGCAATTGGCTTCTGCCAGCGTGCTTTTTGTTTGTTATGTAAAGTTATGTCTTCAGCTTAGCGACTATTAAATTGCCTGCCATTGAACGGCTTCGTTTATTAACCACAGCCTGGTAAAAATCCCCGCGTTTCGCCTGGGGTTTAGCCATAAAAGATGAGCTATTTCAGAGAGGTAAATTTATTTACGAGAGAGATCCCAAAAAGTGTTAATCATTGCTAACCGTCGCGCTTATTTATCTGCCGCGCAGAATTTCTGACGCTTTCTATACTTTTTATTCTGGCTGATTTACAGCAAACGACATATATGCGACAGAGGTGAATAATGAAGGCACTCGTCTGGCACGGCGTGGGAAATATTCAGCTGGATAACGTTCCCGATCCGCAAATCGAACAACCGGGCGATGCCGTCATTCGTATTACCGCCTCGGCGATCTGCGGGACGGATCTGCATTTTATTCGCGGCACCTTTAGCGATATGCAGCCCGGCACCATTCTCGGCCACGAGGCGGTCGGCATCGTTGAACAGGTAGGCGACGAGGTGCGCAACTTCAGTCCGGGCGATCGCGTGGTGGTCTGCTCCACCGTCTCCTGCGGCGTCTGTCCTCCCTGTCGCGCCGGGCATACCGCACAGTGCGACAATGCTAATGCTAACGGCCCTGAGGCGGGCACCTGCTTTTTCGGCGGCCCCAAAGCCACCGGCCCGGTAAACGGCTTACAGGCGGAAAAGGCGCGCATTCCCTTCGCAGCCAATACGCTGGTAAAAATTCCTGACGGCGTAACCGACGATCAGGCAATCCTGATTAGCGATATCTTTCCTACCGCCTGGTTCGGCGCCGAGCTGGCCGATATTACCCGCGGCGATATCGTCGTGGTGTTCGGCTGCGGGCCGGTCGGGCAGTTCGCCATCGCCAGCGCCCTGCTGATGGGCGCGGCGCGGGTGATTGCAGTGGACTGTCACGAGGATCGACTGGCGATGGCGCGCCAGCAGGGCGCGTTCCCGGTTAACTTCGAACGCGACGATCCGGTGGAGACGATCAAAAGGCTGACCGGCGGCACCGGCGCCGACTGCGCCATCGACGCGGTTGGCGTTGACAGTCAGCACGCTCATCACGGCCCGGCCAGCGAGGAGGCCGAAGAGAAAGCGGAGAAATTCAGCGAAGAGGTGGCTCAGGTGGCGCCTGAAACTCATCCGCAGCATGGCAAATGGGTGCCGGGCGATGCGCCGACCCAGGCGCTGGAATGGGCGATCGCGGGTGTGAAAAAAGCAGGCCGCATCAGCATCATTGGCGTTTATCCTCCCGCGGCGGAGATCTTCCCCATCGGCAAAGCGATGAACAAGAACCTGACCCTTAAAATGGGCAACTGCAACCACCATACCCATATCCCTTATCTGCTGGAGTTGACGCGCAGCGGCGTTATCGATCCAGCCAAAGTGCTGACCAAAGTCGAGCCGATTGCGGATGTCATTAAGGCTTATGAGGCGTTCGATAAACGTGAGCCCGGCTGGATTAAAGTAGAGCTGGAGACCTAAGTAGCCAGTGGGTCACTTTTTGCTGCATGCAAGCTATGTCAACGCCCCTTCGGGCCGTTTATCGTTTAACTGGCACGAGCTATTCACGGCGAGACGCTGCTGACGTCTGCAAAAACAGGCGTCGATACACCGCCGGCGTCATGCCGGTGCGTTTCGCGAAAGCGCGGCGCATGACGTCGCCGCTGCGATAGCCACACGCTTCCGGAATCGCCTTGAGCGGCAGCCGTCCCGCTTCCAGCAGTTCGCGCGCCTTTTCAATACGGGCATCCTCCAGCCAGCTTCCCGGCTGCATATCCAGCTCCTGACGGAACAGGCGTCCGAGATGACGCACGCTGAGATCGATATGCGTCGCCAGATCCTGCACGCCGCCAATCTCTGGCAAATGGGCCAGCGCCCAGCGCTGTAGCTCCTGCAGCGCGGCGCGGCCGCTGATCGATACGCTGTCGCGCCGGGCGAAGTGGCCCTGATTGACCGGCCGCCGAAAAAACATCACCAGATTCGCCGCTACCTCTTCCGCCACCTCGCGGCCCAAATCCTCCTCCACCAGCCGCAGCGCCAGATCCAGCCCGGCGGTCACGCCCGCCGAGGTGCGCAGCGGCCCGTCGGCGATACAGAGCGCGTCCGGTTCGACCCGCGCCTCGGGGCAGCGCTGCGCCAGCAGATCGGCGCAGGCCCAGTGCGTCGTCACGCGCCGCTGTCGCAGCAGCCCGGTTTGCGCCAGCAGCAGTGCGCCGCTGCAAACGGAGCCGTAGCGCTGGCTGCGCGCGCAGATCGCGCTCAGCTGCGCGCACTGCGCCTCGTTTAAATAGCGCTGTTGCGCATCCGGCGCGCCCGCCACCAGCAGCGTATCGATCGGATGGCGCGCCGCCTCGTGCAGCAGGAAATCGGCGCTGAGCCGCACGCCGGAAGAGGCGGTAATGGCGCTGGCATTCACCGCCATTACGCGCAGGCTGTAAAACTGGCGACGCAGCGCGCGGTTCGCCTCGGCGAATACGTCGAGCGGGCCGGAAACGTCAAGCAGCTGCACGCCGGGCAGCGCGAACAGGGTAACGGAATGCGACATGATTGCGGGGTGTCCTGAACTGCAGTTATGTCCTGAATCATCGTTATAAGATAATTTGAGACAGCGATCATCCGTTTTATGCTCACTGGCAGCTAACCCAACGGAGAATCCTGATGAGCTTTCATATAAACGGTATTGCCATTCCTGACACACAGCTTGCCCGCGACGCGACCGCCTTTATCCGCGACAGCGAATCCGATTTGCTGTTTCACCACTCCAGCCGCGTTTACTACTGGGGCGCACTGGCGGGCCAGCAGCGCGGGCTTAAGGTCGATCGCGAACTGCTCTATGTCGGCTGCATGTTTCACGATATCGGTCTGACGCATGAGCACTGCAGCTGCGACAAACGTTTCGAGGTAGACGGCGCAGACGCGGCGAAAGCCTTCCTGGCCGGTTACGGCATTGCGCAAAGCGATATCGACAAGGTCTGGACGGCGATCGCCCTGCACACCACGCCCGGCATTCCTGAATTTATGGCGGCGGAGATCGCGCTGGTGACCGCAGGCGTTGAAATGGACGTGCTGGGGATCCGCTACGACGAGTTTAGCGACGAGGCGCGCGAGGCGGTGGTAAGCCAGCATCCGCGCAGCGCCGCTTTTAAAGAGGAGATTATTCAGGCCTTCTATGACGGCATTCAACACAAACCGCAGACCACCTTCGGCAACGTCAAGGCGGATGTGATCGCGGACAAGCAGCCTGGCTTCGCGCCGCTTAATTTTTGCAGCATCATTCGGCAGTCGCGCTGGCAAGGCTGAGTGCCGGCAATAAAAAAGCAGCCTCACGGCTGCTTTTTTTCGCTTACGGAGACCTGAAGATCAGCCTCTTTCCGCCCTAACGTTAAAAAATAACGTCGACCACCATAAGGAACAGTTTCTCTGTTTACATATTAACCAAAAAGACCTTATAGTTAGCATGGCTATAAGGTTGCCTCCCCTGTTTTGACGTGAAGCCCAGAGCTAAGGGATGGTTAACCCAATAGTTCCACAGCCAAAAGGAGAGGGCTATGTATTACAAAGATGACATTATCAGTTATTTGCAATCCAACAATATTCTTGCTTTAAAACTCGACCATGCAATAACAGGCGTTCGCCATGCCATTTTAGATCAGATAAATACGATTGGATCAGGTGCAAGACGCGCTCTTTATTACACGTCCTGTTTTACTGAAGACTATTACGATGTCTGTGAAAACCAGAAAATGAGGATTATCGATTTACTCTGGGCGTATTACGCCTTTTACAGCACGAAAATATTATTAGCGAGATGCTGAGAGTTTATTTCCAGGAAATATTTAGATATAAGACTAACGATCAATTACAACATATAAAAGCCTTATTAATGAATGTTAATATTCATATTGCTTCAATTTCTCTAACAGTTACTGGTTTTGCACTAGCAACGGCATCTGCCGCCGCCGCAGGCATGAACATGAATATTGAGCTGAGCGCATCAGTGGGAGGCCGCGCGTCTGGTATTATTAGCGGCATCGGAATTTATGGTATCTTTCAGAAAGCGGCGAATAGCGCAAACCGCCTTAAATTTACCAATCCAGTCTACTACTCTGCTTTATATAGTCAGGATTTAGAGATGATGTATTTTTTGATAGAACCACTTTTCGAACGTTTTAACGGCACTATAGAACAATGCATCTCAGATCCTGAAGTTGCCGATATCATTTCAGGGATGATTCGCTAATGCTTCGGCAGTTTATCTCTAGAGTTTTTTACAGAACTTTCAGATCGTTACTATCCTTATACGGCCCATCATTGTTAACTATAGCATTTGCACTATTGCAAATTTGGCTATTTCCCAATGCACCACTCTGGCCTATCCCTCTATTTTTCTTCAGTGTCATTTTTTTGTTTAAATGGTGACATTCATGGAAATGATTATCGTAAATTTTTAAGGAAATACTATGTCTACTCCCGCACACCTTTGGCTTGAAGATGAAAACGGATCGCCTGTTATTGGTGGTTGTACCATGCCACAGCGCTTAGGCTCTATCGAGTTAAAGTCTTTCTCTCACGGCGTAACTATTCCGGTTGATCCCAACAGGGGTAAATTAACGGGAACGCGGATTCATCGGCCGATCACTATAGTCAAAGAATTTGATAATACGACTCCGATTCTTTATCGCGCCGTATGTGAGGGCCGCCCAATGAAGAAAGCGACGATTAAAATGTATCGTATTCTGGAAGCGGGTATAGAAGTCGAATATTTCAATATCATTCTGGAAAATGTAAAAATCACTACCGTTTCGCCCTACCTTGCCCCTAACAGTATAAGCAGCACCCATCTGGAAACGCTGGAAATGCGCTATGAAGCTATTACATGGAAATATGTCGACGGGAATGTTATTTACCGCGACACATGGAATGAGCGCGCGATGGCCTGAACCAGTTGAGGTACTGATAAAAAAAGCAGCCCTCAGGCTGCTTTTGCATATGGGCTTATGCAGGCTGCCCCTCCAGCCGGAACTGTTCGACCGACTGCGCCAGCAGAGAGGAGTGATCCTCCATCGCGCTGGCGGCGGCGGAAATTTCCTGCACCAGCGCGGCATTCTGCTGCGTAACGCTGTCCATCTCGTTGACCGCCACAGAGACCTGGCTGATGCCCCGGCTCTGCTCGTCGGAAGCGGTGGCAATCTCGTCGATAATCGCCTGCACCGAGGTCACCGCCTGGGTGATCTCCTGCATGGTGTCGCCCGCATGACGCACCAGGCTAACGCCGCTGTCAACGCGCTGCGTCGACTCTTCGATCAGCGAGGCGATATCTTTTACCGCCGCGGCGCTGCGCTGCGCCAGGTTGCGCACCTCAGACGCGACAACAGCGAAACCGCGGCCCTGCTCGCCGGCGCGCGCCGCTTCCACCGCCGCGTTAAGCGCAAGAATATTGGTCTGAAACGCAATGCTGTTGATGATGGCGGTGATATCGCCGATCTTGCGCGCGCTGTCGTTGATTTGCGCCATGGTCTGCACCACCTCGCCCACCAGCGCCTCGCCTTTGCGCGCGGTCTGCGAGGCGTTTTCCGTCAGCGACGTCGCCTGATGCGCATTGGCGGCGTTGTGTTTCACCGTTGCCGTCAGTTGTTCCATGCTGGCGGCGGTCTCCTCCAGCGCGGCGGCCTGCTGCTCGGTGCGCGACGCCAGGTTGATATTGCCTTTGGCGATCTCCTCCGCGCCGTCGCGCACCGAGGCGCTGGTCTCTTTAATGTGGCCCACCATCGCAATCAGCCGCGCCTGCATGGTATGCAGCGCATAGAACAGGCTGTTCTGGTCGCCCGCCTTCAGTGGAATGCGCGTATTGAGCTGCCCATCCGCTACCGCCAGCGCAAAGGCGGCCGCATCGGCGGGTTCACCGCCCAGCGGACGCAGCACGATGCGGCTGAACACCACGCCCAGCAGCAGGCTCACCAGCACAATACTCGCCAGCATCATCCACAGGGCGTTATGCAGCTGCTGACGCGCGGCGCTCATCACTAAGTCCAGCGGCGCGGCAACGCCCAGATACCAGACGTTGCTGCTGTTGCCGATGGCGATCGGCTGCCAGGTCATCAGCGTTTTCTCGCCGAGCAGCGCATCCTCCTGCTCTGTCACCGCGGTGGTCAGGCGGCTTTTGTCGCCCTTCCACTGCTGGTTATTTTGCGCTTTATCGGGCGAAGAGACGATCTTACCGCCGCTGGAAAGCAGCATGGCGTAGCCCGCGCCCTGCCAGGGTTTGATCTCATTTACCCGCTGCTGCAGCTTCGCCAGCGAAATATCGGAGGTGACCACGCCCCAGAGTTTGCCGCGATCGATAATCGGCGTGGTGATCGAGGTCAACAGCGTCGGCACGCCGTTATAGGCATAACTGTAGGGTTCGGTCGGAAAGTCCTTGCGCGTACGCTGCGGCACCAGATAGTAATCTCCCTGGCCGGGCGTCAGATAGGAGGTCAGGGGATGCATTTTATAATTGCCCGCCTGATCGACATCGACAAACCAGGCGTAACGCCCTTCCGGCGCCTGGCCGCTCTGCGCGGCGAACTCGGCGTCGCGTCCGTCGAAAACATCTTTTTCCAGGATGACGGAAATGGAGAGGTAGTCAGGGTTGCTGCGCAGCGCATATTCAGCCAGCTTGTCGGCGACGTGGCGATCGTGTACGCCGGCATCCGGCAGCGCGATGATACTTTGCCCCAGACTCTGCGCCACATCGCGCGCGTGGTTGAGGCTCTGCTCTACTTCCAGCGCCTTGCTGCGCGCAATCTGTTGCAGATACTCTTCCGCCAGCGTGCGTTGCGCCTGGCCCGACTGCCAGCTCAGCACGCCGATAGTGACGGCGAAGCCGGTGGCGATAGTCAGCGCGCCGGTCAGCAGCATCATGGCGCGGGTACTTAATCTCTTTTTCGGAATGCGATCCGCTTTCATTATTGGTTTCCCCACTTTTCGGATACAGGCGAATAAAACAGCAGCGCTGTTAAAAACCTTATCGGCGTGGGCGATTGAAACTTAAGCAGCTAAACGCGGGAATGCGGGGCGGGAGGGCGAACGCGCAGGCGTTCGCCCCGGATAGAAAAGAATCAGGCCAGCTTAATCAAGGCGTTAACCGCCAGCTGCGCCAGATACTGTGCGGTCGGGAAAAGCGCTTTATCGTCAACGCGGAACTTCGGATGGTGCAGCGCCCAGGGGCCGCCGGAGCCGACCATCATAAAGGTGCCGGGGATCTTCTGCTGATAGAAGGCGAAGTCTTCGCCAATCGGGCTGGCGTCGATGCGGCGCGCCTCGAAACCGACGTCGCTCGCCTGCTCCAGCGCAAAATCGACCCACTCCGCGGTATTCACCACCGAAGGCGGGCCGGCGTGCCACAGGAATTCGATTTGCGCGCCGAACGCGGCGGCGAGACCGTCCAGCAGCGCCCGGAAGCGCTGCTCGATCAGCGCGCGCGCCTCGCTGCTAAAGGTGCGCACCGTGCCCTCCAGATAGGCGGTATCGGGGATTACGTTCCAGGTGCTGCCGCTGTGGATCTGCGTGATCGAGACCACGGCGTTCTGATCTGACGGCACGTTACGGCTGATCAGCGTCTGCACCGCGCTAATAATTTGCCCCACGATAATAATGGGATCGTTGCCCTCATGCGGTTTCGCCGCGTGCGCGCCTTTAGCCGCCACCTTGATTTCAAAGCGATCGACCCCAGCCGTTAGCGCGCCCTCTTTGCCGCCCACGACGCCCACCGGCAAAGTCGGATCGTTATGGATGCCGAAAATCACCGCGGCGTCATCCAGCGCGCCGGTGGCGATCAGGTCGGGCGCGCCCAGGCCGGTCTCTTCAGCGGCCTGGAACAGGATGCGCACGCGCCCTTTCAGCGACGCCGCCTGCTGCTGCAGCAGAATGGCGGCGCCCAGCGCGGCAGAGGTGTGGAAATCGTGACCGCAGGCGTGCATTACGCCCGCGTTCTCAGAGGCGAAGTCGACGCCCGACTCCTCTTCAATCGGCAGCGCGTCGATATCGGAGCGTACCACCACCAGCGGTCCCGCCGCCTCGCCGACCTCGGCCACCAGGCCGGTTTTCAGCGGCAGATCGAGGATGCGGATGCCCGCCGCGGTCAGGGCCGCGCGGATTTTTTTAGTGGTTTCGAACTCCTGATTCGACAGTTCGGGAAAACGGTGCATGTCGTGGCGAAACGCCTGGATCTGGCTGGCAAGCGCCCGATCCTGCTCGCGGATCTCTTTCATATTATTTCCTTCCAGTGCGACGGCCTGCGGCAAAGTATGCGGCGGCGCGCTTAAATATTGAAATCATCATTCGTGTCGATGTTAGTCATCTGACGCAAAAAGCGGCGCGTCACCGGGTTGTCGGAGAAGCTGATCACCTGTTCCGCCGGGCCCTGCTCGACGATATGGCCATCCGCCATAAAGATGACGCGATCGGCCACCTCTTTGGCGAACTGCATCTCGTGCGTGACGATGACCATAGTGGTCTTCTGCTGCGCCAGGCTCTTCATCACCTGCAGCACCTCGTGCACGCGCTCGGGATCGAGCGCGGAGGTCGGCTCATCGAACAGAATGGCGCGCGGCTTAACCGCCAGCGCGCGCGCAATGCTGACGCGCTGCTGCTGACCGCCGGAAAGGGTGATCGGATACTGATGCGCCTGCGGCGCCATACCGACCAGCTCCAGCAGCTGCATGCCGGTCTCGCTGGCCTGCGCTTTCGGCATCTTCTTCACCATAATCAAACCTTCGGTGATGTTCTCCAGCGCGGTTTTATTGCGAAACAGGCTGTAGTTCTGGAACACCATGGCGGTCTGCCCGCGCAGCGCATGCTCTTCTTTTGCGCTGTAGCTGGCGGTGTCGAGCGCCACTTCGCCAATCTGGATCACGCCGGACTCCGGCTTTTCCAGTAAGTTGAGGCAGCGCAGCAGGGTCGACTTGCCGGAGCCGGAGGGCCCGATAATCGCCACCACTTCGCCTTCGCCGATGGTCAGGCTGATATCGTCCAGCACCACCTTGTCGCCGAAACGTTTATTGAGCTGTTTTACACTGATCATAAGAGCCTTAGCGTTGCAGTGAGTGACTGAGTTTTTTCTCCAGCAGCGCCTGCAGGCGGGCGTAACCAATAATCACCAGCCAGTAAATCAGACCTACTACGAGGAAGGTTTCAAAGTAGCGCAGCGACTCCGCCGCGATCATCTTGCCTTCGGCGAACATCTCCGAGACGCCCAGCGCAAAGGCGACCGAGGTATCTTTGATCAGCGAGATAAAGGTGTTACCGGTGGCGGGCAGCGCATTGAGCAGCGCCTGCGGCAGAATGATGCGGCGATAGATTTGCGCCCGACGCATGCCGATAGAGAGCCCTGCTTCCATCTGCGTGGGATCCACCGACGCCAGACCCGCGCGATAGATCTCCGCCATATAGGCTGAGGTCTTCAGGCTGAAGCCAATAATCGCGGCGGTGGTGGCGGACATGCCGGTCAGCGCCGGGAAGAGCTGCGGCAGGCCGAAGTAGATAATAAACAGCTGCACCAGCGACGGCATGCCGCGAAACAGCGAAATATAGAGCTCGACCAGCTTGCTCACCAGCGTGGATTTGCTGTTGCGCAGTAACGACAGCCCCAGGCCGATCACCATGGCGCACGCCATCGACACCACCGCCAGCATCAGGGTAACCGGCAGATAGCTGAGAATTTGCGGCGAGATTTTCAGCAGGTAATTAAAATCGAAATTCATAAAAAGCCCTTAACGACGTTTGCCACCCGGCGGTGGCAAACGTTGACAAGTAAACGCCAGGATTAGTGAGACGGCTGCGCGGTGATATCTTCGCCGAAGTATTTTTCCGAGATCGCTTTCAGGCGGCCATCTTTGCGCATCGCATCGACCTCTTTGTCGAACGCGGCGCGCAGCTTGTCGCCCTTCTCATCTTTGTGGAACGGAAAGCCGACCGACTCGATCACCAGCGGCTGGCCGACAAACTTCAGCGGCAGCCCTTTCTGGTTGATCTCCGCCAGCAGAATCGGCCCGGAGTTGACGTAGCCCTGCACGCGGTTGTTGATGGCGTCGTTCATCGCGCCGTCGCGGCTCTCGTAGGTGCGGATAGTTACGCCGTTATCGCCGAAAGCTTTTTTCAGGTTGACCAGGTGGTTAGAACCGAGCACGCCGGCGATGGTTTTGCCGCGCAGGTCGTCCAGCGTGTTGATATCGGCGTTGCTTTTGTTGGTGACAATCTGGCTGCCGTAATAGCTGTAAGGGATGGAGAAGTTATATTTGGCCTGGCGCGCCGGGGTGATCGCCACCACGTTGGCCACCGTATCGAGCTTGCCCCCCTCCAGCTGGCCCATCAGGCCGCTGAAGTCAGAGGTGACCCACTCGATTTTGTAGTTCAGATCTTTAGCGATCGCTTCGGTGACCTCCACGTCGAATCCGGTCAGCTTGCCATCTTTTTTGAACGCGCCGGGAAAGCTCAGACCGGTCGCGCCGACGCGGATAGTGGATGCGTCGGAGCCGCCCTGTGCCGATTTGTCGCTGTTGTCGCAGGCGCTAAGCAGTGAGGCCGCCATTACGACGGACAGTGCGATTAACCCTTTTTTCATGGTGATCTCCCTGGTTTCTTATCTGCAGCCGCGCTTAGCGGGCGTGCTGTGAATGAAGGTTTTTTTGCATGTAAACGGTGATGTGGCCTTTGCCGAGGTCTTTTTTGCTGACCTTCTCAAACCCCATCGCCTCGTAAAGCTGAATCAGCCACGGATGGCTCTCGGCGGTGCCAAGGGAATAGGCCGGCGCGCGCAGCTGATCGCGCAACACCGCCTGCTCCAGCCAGTCGAGCATCTTCACGCCCAGCCGCTGTCCGCGATAGTGCGGCGCGGTGGCGAACCAGCCGATGTGCGGCAGCCCGAACGGGCCAGGCAGCGGCCCCCAGGGATAGCGCAGCGTAACCGACGCCACCAGTTCGCTGTCGCGGAACATGCCGTAGACGCCGTGAGCGGCGATATGGCGCTGCATCTGCGCCGCATCGGCCGTGGCGGCATCGAATTTAATGCCCAGATCGCGCGCGGACGCGTAGGCCGCGTGCACCAGCGCGTAATAGGCTGCGGTATCGGCCTCGGTCAGCTGGCGGAAACTGTCGCTCATGCCCGCATCTCCAGCAGACCCGACGCCTGCGCCGCGGCGATCACCTCATCTACCTTGCGCGGCGCCGAACCGAGATAGTTCACCGGATCGAGCCAGCGGTTCAGTTCGTCGTCGCTGATGCTGTTGTCCATCTGCGGATGGGCGCGCAGCGTCTCTTTAAAGTCGCGCTGCTGTTCGTAGGCCTGCATGGCGCACTCGTACACCACGTGGTGCGCGGTCTGCTTGCCCATCTTTTTGCCCAGTTCGAACATCACTTTTTCCGACAGCAGCAGGCCGCCCTGCATGTCGAGATTGCGGCGCATGCGCGCTTCATTCACCGTCATGCCGCGCAGAATGGCGATGGCGTTTTGCAGCTGCGCAGAGAGGTAAATGCAGATTTCCGGCAGCGCGATCCACTCGGCGCGCCAGCTCATGGCGTCGCGCTCGTGCTCGACATGCATCGACTCATAAATCAGCGCGGCGCTTTTCAGCACCGGCGCGGTCAGGCTGGCCAGCCCTTCCAGCGCGGCGGGGTTGCGCTTGTGCGGCATGGTGGTCGAGCCGATCTTGCCGGCGGAGAACGGCTCCTCAATCTCGTTGATCTCGGTGCGCATCAGGTTGTAAAGCTCGTTGCCGATTTTGCCCAGCGAGCCGCTGATCAGCACCGCCACGGAGGCGAACTCCGAGAAGCGGTCGCGCGCCGACTGCCAGCCGATATTCGGCGTCGCCAGCCCGAGAATATCGAGCGTACGCTTTTCCACTTCCGGGCCTAAGGGGCCGAAGGAGGCGTAGGTGGAGATGGCGCCGTTGATGTTGCCGGTGAGCGTGCGCGGTTTGATATCGTTAAGGCGGGTCAGATGGCGCAGGAACTCATCCAGCCAGACGGCCACTTTGAAGCCGAAGGTAGTCGGGAGCGCCTGCATGCCATGGGTGCGGCCCACCATCGGCGTATGCTGATAGCGCCTGGCGACGACTGCGAGTTCATTCGCCAGCTGGGTCGCGTCGCGCTGAATAATGGCGAACGCGTCGCGCAGCTGCAGTACGGTTGCGGTGTCGACGATATCCTGGGTGGTAGCGCCGTAGTGGATAAACTCGCCCGCCTCGCCGCACTGTTTTTGCAGCGCAATCAGCGTCGGCATCAGGGAGTGTTTCATCTGCGCGCCCTGCTGCGCGATTTCGTCGATATTCAGCTTCGACGGGTCGGCGCGTTCGATAATGGTTTTTGCCGCCTGCGCCGGAATGACGTCAAGTTCGCCTTCCGCCTGCGCCAGCGCAACCTCGACCTGCACCTGCTGCCGCAGTCGGTTTTGCTCCGACCAGACGTCGCGCATTTCTGGTGTACCAAAATTGTTGCCAATTAAAAGAAAATCAATAATATGTGACGCCATCGCTTTGTCACTTATGTTGTTTTTACAGAGCTTTAAAATAACACCTCTAAACGGGCCTGGCCGATAATGGAAAGGCATATGTTATAGCGGTAAGTTATAACTCTGTGGCAAAAGCCTCTCTTCGCGCGGCGCGGCGCAATACAGGGCTAAAATAGCCTTAGCCCTTGTCTGGCAAGGAAAGCACGCGGTGTTAACCTGAGGCATGTAAACAAAAATCGATTTTCTTATTGCGCTTTTGTTATAAGAAGAGAGCTTTGCGCTGTTTTTTTCAGAAAAGTTGCATTTCCCTTAATAATCATCCGAAAACAGAGGTTGACGCTGATTATCCTTTGTCATGCGGCCTGCCATTCTGCCGCCTCACACGCACTAAGCATCGCAGTAGTTACCTGAAGAATTTTTCCTGAAGCAGGTGTCCGCGATATGCCTGAAGCGGACATTACTAATATTTCCAGCATTCAGGCCTAAAACCACCTTTTTGCCACTATACGCATTTCCACAAGCGCATTTTCTGGAATGAATTCTGATACGCCTATGGCTGACCATGCCGGATAGGGAGCCTTTATATATTCATCTTTCACTCTGGAAAAAACGTCTATATGCTTTTTTAAATCAATATGAAAGGTGGTCATCTCTAATATGTTTTCATAGGTTAAACCAGCGGCATTTAAATAAACACCAAGTTTATAAAACGCATCATGGAATTGTTCTTCAGGATGCTTACTTATAGGTTTGTCCTTACGGGCGGCGGTAACGCCTGACAGATAAACTGTGCCATCTGCTTCAATGACGGGAGAGAAGTGCCAGTCATTGAAATAATGCTGGAATTCTTCAGGAACTATCGATTTTTTCATGATTTTTCTCACCTGGATGACGTCATAAACCCCAGCCTATATCTACCCTAATGAGGAGCAATGAGCCAGAGGCTTGCCATCTGTTTGTACTTCAGCGCGGGCGGCGGAGCCTTTTCGTCACCGCAATGGACGCAACAGTCCGCGCTCAGGCGCTGTCCCAAAAAACGTATCGCTGAAAACGACCGCGTATCGATAGCGGGCGTTTTGACGCAACAGCGTGACTGTTCAATAGAGGTTCCGTTTTATATGATTTGGAAACCTGAATCTTTGCTGAACAGATGCCCTTATGGAACAGATAACGATTGAACGCCTGACGGGCCTGATTGCATTTACGCGTGCGGCATCGCTCGGCAGTTTCTCTGCCGCCTCTAAAGCGCTGGGTATTTCTCCTTCGGCCGTCAGTAAAAGCATTGCGCGGCTTGAGAAGCAGATGAGCCTGACGCTTTTTACCCGCACAACGCGCTCTTTACATCTGACGCAGGAAGGCCGGGTGCTGTATGAAAAAGCGCTCCAGCTGCTACAGGAAGCTGAAAATATTCAGCAGGCTGTCATCTCTACCCGAAGCCGTCCCTCTGGCCTGCTGCGAGTGACGGCGCCCTGGCCCATTGCCGTGCATATACTGGCCCCAGCGTTACCCGCCTTTCATGAACGCTATCCTGATATTTTTGTCGATATTCGTAGCAGCGATCAGGTCAGCGATATGGCGGCGGAAGGCATCGATATCGCCCTCCGGGTAGGGAGTATTCCAGATTCGCGCCTGATTGCTCGTCGGCTAGGTCATCATCGCGTCTGCGCTTTTGCTTCGCCCTCCTATCTCAACCGCAAAGGGATGCCCTCACATCCTGACGAATTAAAGCATCATGACTGCGTGAATTTCCGCTTCCAAAGCACCGGGCAGGTATTTCGCTGGGCATTCAGTATTGAGGATGAAATTGAGGAGTACCCGGTCAACGCCTGGATGATGGCGGACGCGAGCGAAATAGTCTCTGGCGTGATCGCGGCAGGCGGCGGCATTGGATTTTTACCCACCTATATGAGCGCCCATCATGTCAGAAATGGCGTTCTGGTGCCTGTGCTGCCGGCATACGCCTTCAATCGGGCCTGGATCACGGCGCTATGGCCTGAAAGTCGCCGCAACAGCCTTAACGTGCGGGCATTTATCGATATGTTAAGCGAGGTGTTCGCGTCGCCAACCGCCTGGGAACAGGAATTGATGGCCGTAAAAGATCCAGTCTGAATCTCTGCCTGGGTGCGAGCCTAAATCTATAGCCTGATTTGTTCCATAATGGCACTTACAAGGTGAGTATTAACGCCATTAAATCAGCAAATAAAATCTCCTAGTATGTCCGGGAAGAGTTAATGACCCACAACTGCATTCCCGGAGAAGAATATGAACATCACCAAAGATCTTCCAGTTACAGACAAGGCGCAGGGCATCGCTGGCACTCATATCGTGATTTTTGGCGGCAGTTCGGGCATCGGCCTGTCGGCTGCGCGCCAGGCGAAGGAAGCCGGCGCCCGCGTCACTATTATCGGATCGGATGCGGCTCGCACAGCCAGTGTTGCGATGCAGCACGGATTCGACTGGCGTAGTGCGGATGTTACCGATACCGAAGCCGTTAACGTCGCCTTGTCTGACATCGGCGTCGTGGATCACCTGGTTCTGCTGGCTGGGTCCTTTGTGGCAGGAAAAATTATGGAAGCGAACACCGGCTATCTGCGCCGCGCGTTCGACGAGCGTATCTGGGCCTCGGTCGATATTCTTCGCGCGCTTGGCGAGCGGCTGAGCGAAACCGCATCCGTTACCTTTATCTCAGGCATACTGGCCGATCGTCCCAGCGCCATCGGAACGGCTGTTCTGGCTGCCGCCTCCTCAGCGATGGAAGGTTTTGCCCGAGGCCTTGCGCTGGAACTCGCGCCGCGCCGCTTTAATACGCTGTCGCCCGGCACCACCAATACGGCCCTGCTGGGACGTACGCTAGGCGACGCGCGCGACGGCTACGTTGCATCCTTAAGCGCGCAGCTTCCCTTAAAGCACATTGTTTCCGCTGATGCGGCGGGCGCTGCCGTGCTGTTTCTTATGCAGAACCCGTTTATGAATGGCGAGGTGCTGCACATCGATGGTGGACAACGCCTCGTTTGAGACGTCCGGCTTTTGACCTGGAGAAAAAAATAATGCGTAAACTTTTTGAACCCCTGCAGCTGGGCGCTATCGCCATGCCTAATCGTTTTATTATGGCGCCTATGACGCGCGCCCGCGGTACGCAGGATAATGTGCCGACGGCGATAATGGCGGAGTACTACGCTCAGCGAGCGTCTGCAGGCTTAATCATTAGCGAAGCTATCGGCATTTCCAGACAGGGCCTGGGCTGGCCCTATGCCACCGGCATATGGAATGCAGAGCAGATAGCGGGCTGGCAGCGTGTTACCTCGGCGGTGCATGCGGCAGGCGGCAGGATAATCGCGCAGCTGTGGCATATGGGCCGCGTGGTTCACTCCAGCATGGGCGGCGCGCAGCCTGTGTCGGCATCAGCGACCACCGCGCCGGGCCATGCTCATACCTACGCGGGAAAAACAGCTTATGAACAGGCGCGTCCGCTCGACCTCAGCGAGATCCCCGAGATTATCGCGCAGTATCGGCAAGCCGCCAGAAATGCCATCAATGCCGGTTTCGACGGCATACAGCTTCATGCCTCTAACGGTTATCTTATCGATCAGTTCCTACGCGACAGCGACAACCACAGAACCGATAACTATGGTGGCTCAAGGCATAATCGCATTCGTCTGCTGGCGGAGATTACTCAGGCGGTGTCAGATGAGATTGGCGCAAATCGGGTCGGCGTGCGCCTTTCCCCTAATGGTGAAACCCAGGGCATACGTGACTCCGATCCTGTGCCGCTTTTCCGCCTGGCGCTGGAGACCTTGTCAGATATAGGGATTGCTCACATGGAGTTAAGAGAGCCACCCATTGATGGCACGTTTGGCGTGGGTGAGCAGCCTCCGCTGGCGCAGGTGCTGAGAGGCTCTTTTCGCGGCCCCTTGATCCTGAACTCGGACTTCAGCGTAGCCCGTGCTGAGCAGGCACTGCTGGAGGGAACCGGCGATGCGGTCAGTTTTGGCCGCCCCTTTATAAGTAACCCGGACTTTCCCTATCGTGTCGCTCAAGGGCGGCCGCTCACGCCTGACGATCGCGACACCTGGTTTAGTCAGGGAAGAGAGGGTTATACCGATTACGCCTGAGGCGGCACTGATTAAATGGGCCTTGCTGAGCCGAAATATCCCTGGCCCTGAGCCAGCCTGAGATTATCAGGCCAGGGTATTTCTATTTAAATCGCATAAATACGCTGTAAGCCTTATTGGGTAAGGGTGAATGTCCGCTTTGTGCCAGAAGCGGACATTGACGTTTCATACTCTTGAATCTTATTTCACCGATTCCGTCAGCGTGACAATCCACAACTCACTGTCCGACTCCGGTTTCTTCAGCGGCTTCAGATCGATAGTCGTTGCAACCGGCTTATCATCTATCGTCAGCGTTCCCTGCTCGGTCAACCGGTAATCCTTGCGCTTCTTACCTTCAACCGGGTTTTTCATTACCGTTTTTACGCCAAAGTCATTGTCATTAGTGACCGCCAGCGTTTTATCGTCGATCAGCGCCAGCCCTTCGGCCTTCTCCTGTTGCCAGCCGAGTTGACGTAAATCGACCACCTGCGTTTTAGCGGCAAGCTTAATGCCGCGCTGGGCCATGGCTTTCTCGTCGTCAAACTCCGGATATTCGCCAGGCTTATCAAAGGGTGAAAGCTCGGTAGCCGGGCTGAGATCAACCTTATAAACAAGGTTGCGCATGGCGTCGTTTTTGTCGCTGCCCTGTTCTATCAGCAGGATATGCTGATTGTCGATCGCCACGATATCGCCATTTTTTGCGTCGCTGTTTTTACTGTAAGCCTCGCTGTCGACAGGGTAACCATACATCGCGGTTTTTCCGGTGGCTGGATCAAAGCTCACCAGGCGGGTAAAAAGCGCCTGCTTTTTACTTTTACCGTCGATATCCAGCGTGCTCTGCACCGCAGCCATGATACGCCCATCCGGCATGCGGGTGATGCCCTCAAAGCCCCGATTGGGCTGACGCCATTTGAGTATGTTCGGCAGCCCGCCCGCGATGGATGTTTCTCCCTCTGCTGCCTGCGGCCCGTGAATCGCCAGGATTTTGCCGCGTTCATCAACGTTAATCAGGAATGGGCCATATTCATCGCACAGCCAGTATCCGCCCTTCCCATCCGGCGTAATGCCTTCCGTATCCAGACCGCGGTTGTCACCCTGCAGCACTTTCAGCGTATCGCTTAGCGCGACTTCATTGGTTGATCCAATGAGGCCATCCTGCAACGGCAATCCGTTAACGTTGCCCTTATCGTCATGCAACGGTCTGGCATCTGTGGCCTCCGCTTTGCCGTTCTGCACCCGAATATTCATCAGCAGAGGTGCGAAGTCCGGCGTGACGAAAATCTTTGACTCTTTCTTACCCGCATCAGGCGAATCAGCATTTGGCCCGCGATCGGTGACGGTCGCGAAAGTCAGCGCATCCCCCTGCTTGCCGGTAAACAGCAAACCAGAGCCTATCCCCACCGGCAGACCCTGAGGAAATGCGCTGGCGAACGCACCGTTGTAGCTCACGCGCGTCCCTTCAGGGAAACTGACGACGTAACGTTCGGCCTTCGGCTGTGCCGCTAACGTTGAAAAAGAGAGCACACAACCGATAACCAGAGAAATAGCGTTGATTTTCATATTTTTATATCCATGAAGGAAAGTCACGAGCCTAAAGAATAAAAATGACAAAAAAATGAAATCGCCGGGAAACACTGGCGGTTAACCGGGTAATTATTCCCCCGTCAGGTTAGTGGGATGAACCTGTCTGTTTAGATACAGCAATCCAGACTCCGCGAGCAGTAAACGCAGGCGCTTCCGGTCAGCGATAGTCATGATTATCAGGATGCGGCGGATCGCGCTGAGTTCACCGCTCGCCTTTGATTAACGCTGTTCTATCCCATAAAAGATGTTTACATTTGTTCAGCAAAACTATCGGCCGCTCAGCAGAGCGTCACTGACCGACACAGGGATTAATCGCGGGCAAGAACAGTGGTTAACGTCATTATCAAAATTACACCGCAACCAGTGGCAGGGAAAGAATGAGCGAGATTGCAACTGATCGCATAACCGGGATGCCGTCACGAGCGGCAGCGTATCTTTGCCGTCAGATTGCTGGCCTGGTTAAAGCAGGAAGCCTGAACCCGGAGACCTGCCAGCGCATCTTTGCCTGCTGTGGTATCAGACCTTCAGATACTCAGTGGCGTCAGTTTCTTATCCCGGTTCTTTGCTTGCTGGGATTACTGTCACTGGTTGCCGGATCGCTGTTTTTTATTGCCTGGAACTGGGCCTGGCTACCGAAGATGGCGAAATTCGCCCTGGCAGAGTTGCTGATCGTCGCGCTGGCGGTGGTGGTCTGGTGGCGCTGGTACAGCAGGCTGGCACGCAGCGCATTGCTGGCGGCAGGGCTAAGTTTCGGCGCCCTGTTTGCGCTTTATGGACAGATTTATCAGACCGGTGCGGACAGCTGGGAGCTATTCCGGGCCTGGTTATGCGTTCTTCTGCCGCTGGCGTTGATCGCCCGGCAAAACAGCCTGTGGTTTTGCAGCTGGCTGATCGCTAACCTGGCGTTCCAGCTCTACACCACCACGTTGCCGTCCTCGCTGCTGGATGTCGCCGTGTCTGACAGCGTCACCCGGCTCCCGACGACGGTGCTTCACGGCTATCTGGCGCTGCTGGCAGCCTGCCTGATAATCAGGGAAGCCCTGGCCTGGCGGGCAATAACACATCGCCCTGAGAGCTGGCTGGCAAGCCGCTGGTTCTCGCGGGTCATGGCCGGATTTTTACTGCTGCTGCTGGCCGCCATCGTGGCCGAAAACATCGCTGACTGGCATGGTGCTCATCACTTTACTTCTGTGACGGCCGGCTGGGTGATTGCCCTGCTGGCAGGCTACTACCTGTACCGTTATCGCTTTGTGGATCTCTGCATGCTGACGCTGGGCATCGCAAGTCTGACCGTTGTAGGCTGCGCGCTGATCGTGCAGTTATTTCTTTTAGACTATGATACGGGTGACCTGTTTTTGACCGGCACCCTGATGATTTTCTGGGTGGCGGCAAATGGTACGATCCTGCTGAAGTGGCAACGCAAGCTGGCTGAAAAAAGTCCTGTCGATCAGGCTCCGGCCGAGCTGACCTTACTGACAGATACCCTGTGTCAGCGGGGTTTGCTGAGCGTCTCACAGGTTGAGGAGATTCAGCAACGCGGCCATGCTTCTGACCTGCCCTGGTATCTGCGGCTGGCGCTGAGCGTCGGAGGCTGGGTCGCCGCAATTATCATTCTGTTACTGATGGTACTGCTGCTCTATATCTCTGACCTGCTTGATGACCCGGACGCTGTTACTTTTATTCTTCCTTCACTGGTGCTCGCTGTTATTGCGCGCGGCCTGTTGCGCAATGAGCGCGACGGTAAATATCACCTCGGGCTGGCATGGGCCATTGCGGCGACGTGCGGGCTGATAGTCGGCGTTGCGCTGCAAATCCCGAGCAATGACGTGCGCTTTATGATGCTGAGTTCACTGTGCGCGCTGCCGATCCTTGCCGCGATGGCGATGGCGATGCCTGACCGCACCTACCGGCTTATGGCCATCACTGCCCTGACCTTTTTTCTGGTACTGGCAGGCTATTTACTGGCCCGGCTTTACCTGTCACCGACGGCGGGTCGCTTTGCTGTTTCCATACTGGTGGCGGCGGTCATGTTTTGGTGGCTCTGGATTGTCACTCATCAGCTGAGGTTACAGGCAGGGCCCTATGCTGACGCGGTACATCCCCTGCTGTATGGCATTCCGGCGGGGCTAATGTTGCTGAGTTTTCTCGGGATAAACGCGGCGTTTCTTACGGATCTCATCTGGTCTACTGCGCCTTTTTCTCTGCTTCAGTCTGCGACAGGCACAGGGATAGCGGCAGGTTTAGTGCTAGGTGCGCTTAGACAGCAAAAGAACAGCCAGCCGCTGTTGTCGATTATCACACTGCCCGCAGCCCTTATCTGCGGGGCTGCTGCCCTCTATGCACCGGGTATTGGGCTGGGCTTGTGGTTGATTCTGATGGCGCGATATCAGGGAAGTCTGGGATTGCTGGTGGTCAGTGGCGGTTTCATGGCGCTGTATCTCATTGGCTGGTATTACTTCCTGGAGGTCATACTGCTGCACAAAGCGCTGCTTCTGCTGGCTGTCGGTCTGATGTTACTGGGGCTGGCATGGGGAGTCAGGAAAGTGTTACCCGCACAGACTGGAGGTGCCAGTGAGAATGCGTAAACAGAGCCGATGGCTGGCCTGCGCGGTGATAGCGCTGGCGCTGATGGCCGTCAATGTCAGCATCTGGCAAAAAGAACAATTGCTGAAACAGGGCGCGGTCATGATTTTACCTCTTGCGCCGGCTGACCCGCGCTCCCTGATGCAGGGTGATTACATGGCGCTCAGTTATGCCCTCACCCGACCTCTGGAGCAGACGTTTTATCAACAGGCGGTGGCCTGCCGCGCGACCCTGTCAGCGCCATGCCTCCCCACCCGCGGGACCCTGATTGTTGACCTCGATGCGCAGCGTCATGCGACTCAGGCCCGGTTTGATCAGGGTGAGCCTCTGCAGGCGAATCAGCTAAGGGTGAAATATCATTACAATTCTGGCTCGCTGAACGTCGGAACCGATGCTTATTTCTTTCAGGAAGGTCATGCCGAGCGTTTCGCGCAGGCACGATACGGGGCATTCCGCGTGGGGAGCGATGGCACGGCACTGCTGACGAATTTGCTTGATGAACAGGGTAAGGTGATTCAGCCTTAGCTTTACGAGATGCTCTCTGACCTGGACAAAAATAGACTGGCAGGCGGCCTTATTATCCTTAGTGAAAGGATTTTCTTAGCAGATCATCGCGATGCCTGCGCAGCTCTTCGTCCATCGTTCTGGCTTGTGTAGCTTAACTTGTACTCGTCTCAGCGCTGCAATACGGGTAATCTCCTGTGAAAAACCATGCTGCTGACAAAGGGTGAACTGAATGTCTGCTTTGTGCCAGAAGCGGAGATTGATAAAGCAGCTTGTTTAATTAGTCGGGAGCGGTTCAAAGATTTAATGTTCACTCACGCTGTTTAATACGTGAACTTACAGACATGTTGTAATGTTCTCAAAGGTTACTATCAATAATGAACTCTTGTACATGAGTTCAGGTACGGCTATGCGCTTAAAGAGGAAAAATGGATAAGTATGCGGAACGACTTACAGGGTTTATGCGAGCTGTAGGCTGTATGAATGATGCTGCAAACCGTATATCTGACTATTTTGTGGTTAAGCTTGAGGAAAGCGAGAGCATGCTGACTTCTTTGGCGAGGTACCATTCATCCATTACAAATGAGTTTCCGGCTGCATACTGGCACCCACAACTTAGAGAGTGTTCTCAAACAATATTTATGGAAACAGTGGCAATTTGGTTCTTTGAACATGAGGACATGCAGCTTTTGCCATCCTCATTGAAGCAGAATCTCCTCGGCAATTTCATAGATGATCTTAATGAAATGACCGGTAATGCCCTGTTCTATAGTCTCATCACTAGCCCACCTGTGTGGTATGCCTCCCTACACGAAGAGTTTGTCATCGAATCACAATACGGCAGATACCTCATACATTTCAGTTGTCACTGACTCCTTTATCACAATCCAACGTCAGGAAAGCTTTCCTGCACAACCTTTACACTTCAGGTACCGAAATCGGCTGAGGGCTTGACTCGCTGGAGAACTGAAAAAAATCATAAATCATTCATTGCTTACGTCCGTTTTTCGCCCATAGCGCACCCCAGCGCAAGTTATAAATCCCCTCATCCATCGCAAGACGCACAAAAGATTTACCTAACAAACGTTAGATAGATGTTGACGTGCATCGAATCGCCCGCTAAGGTTTACCTAACTTACGTTAGTTAGACAATCCAGCCATCAACTTTCAGGATTAACCATGACGACTAAACTTCAGCTTTTTACCTCACCTTCGGCCTTTCCCAATCCACAGCGTCTGCGTCTGTTCGTGCACGAAAAAGGCATCGCTGACCACTTTGCCGAGACCATTTATGACATGTCCCCTGTAGGCGAACAGCGTGGCTGGCGTCATTTGAATATGAACCCGTGGGGCGAAACGCCTACCCTTGAACTGGCTGACGGTAGTTACATTTCCGAAACGGCCGCCATCGTTCGTTATCTCGACCAGACGTATCCCGGCCGCAAGATCATGGGAGAGACGGCACTGGAACAGGGTCTGGATAACATGTGGGATAACCGAGTGTGGGTGCACATCCTGTATCGCATTGTTACAGCGTTCCACGTGCTGCATACCGGCCTCGGCTTCAAGCTTGAACTGACCAAAAATGAGGCCTGGGGCGAACACTGCCGTAAAGAAGCGCTGGCTCACGCCGCGCTGGTCAATCGTCATCTGTCAGACGGCCGTGAATGGCTGCTTGGCGGCGACGCCCCGACCTTCTCGGACATTACGCTGGCAACCGCAATCGCCTTCTCGAAATTCCCGGTCAATGCCACTCCACTTGACGAGCGTTTTGAGTTCTTAGATGCGTACTGGCAGCGCTGGACAAAACGCCCGGCCTTTCAGGCGGCCTACGCCGATCGCAGCAGCGGCATTCCTGAGCTGGATTCGCCAGCCCAGTAACCGCTTCTCACTAGCAATGCCGGTACGCCGGGATCGCCATTCTCTGACTTTCCCGGCGGCCGTAGCGATCTCGATAGCCTCGCCTGTCGATGCCGTTTGCTGAATCACGATGAAACAACGTCTGCCTGAGCAGCCTGGTCGCCATGAACGGGCTGCTCACCCTCACAATCCTCCTGTCACCCGGCAGGCGTCTGCTATAAATTAACCTTCCCTGTTTAAGCGATCGTCTCACGTCTCAGGACGAAAGCGTCAACGCCAGGGAAGCCACTTCTTTATGGTTTAAGTCGTTACAGACAGGAGCAATCAGTGCTGAAAGTATGGGGAAGGAAAACATCGTCGAACGTACAGGCGCTGATGTGGTGCATAGGTGAAATGGGGTTGCCTTATAATCGTCAGGATGTTGGCCATAAGTATGGGGGAACAGACACTGACGAGTTTTACGCCCTTAACCCCAATCGTACCGTACCGGTTTTGCAGGATGACGCAAATCCCCCACTGTGGGAAACAGGAGCGATATTACGTTATCTCGCTCATCGGTATGGGAGTGAAAGCTTCTGGCCTACTGAGCTGTTCGCTAAAACCGAAGTTGATCGATGGGCGGAGTGGTCAAAGCTCAATATCGCTCAGACATTTACTGCGCCAGTTTTCTGGCGAGTCGTTCGCACGCCTGAAGATAAGCGGGATGCTGAGGCTATCAATGCAGCAGTGAAGTATTTTGAAATAAAGCTTCAGATTGCCGAGGAGCGCCTGGCAAACCAGAGCTTTCTGGTCGGAGAAGCCTTTACTCTGGCAGATATTCAGTTCGGTCACGTATTGTACCGTTATTATGATATCGATATTGACCGACGCCCCCTTCCCAATGTGCGGGCATATTATATGCGCCTGACTTCCCGACAGGCTTTCCGTGAACATGTCATGGTTTCTTATGATGAACTCAGGGCTTAGTCTCTGAAAATAGTGATAAGACCGGGTCATCGAGCTGGTTGAGTCCAACACTCTTCGTGCTGCTTCAGTGAGGCGTTGCGGGATAGCCAGAGAAAGTAAAAGCGATACCCGCCAGAAAAGCGCTAAAACGTCATGCACGCCGTCAATACATTTGAGTAAATCTTCCGCATGCAGGGCCGCGCTTTGTCCTGCGCTATCCCTCCATTACACTGTGCCCATCGCGTATCACCTTTATGGATAAAAGAAATGATAATTGAAAAAGCGGATGAGCCGTTTCTGCACACTTTTTTCGGCGAGCCGGTAGAGACAATCGAGCCCGGCTCCACTCAGGCGGAGTCAATACGCCAGGCGCTGCAAAGCGCGCGGGCGCAGCGAACAGTTGAAGTAGAGAGCGACTGGAAGCGCAACGCGCTGTTCCTGGCGCTGTTCGTCTTTCTCTATGCCGCGCTCGGCGCTTCGCTGACGCTGGATCTCTCGCGCACCACTGGTCATAAGAGCCTCGACTACGCGCTGCAGGCGGTGCCGGTGCTGCTCGCCTTCTCCGGCTTTTTTGTGTCGCTGCTGTTTCTGTTCGTTACCCGCAGCAGCGCCCGTCGGCAGCAAAACTGGGAGCGTTCCATCGTGCTGCTGGAGAAGTATGCCGGCGGCAATCTCTATAAGCAGATAATGGATCTTGGCGCGCGCACCACGCACTACTCGTTTTCCGCGATTAACGTCGCGCTGGCGCTGTTTATCTGCGTGACCTGGGTGGTGATGTACAACTTCTTTACCTTCACTACCAGTGGCGTTATCGGCAGCGTGATCTCGCTGTTTATTACTACCATGACCTATGTGATTCTGGATATTCAATTGCTGAAGCCGCACAGGCTGGATCATGAAGTGCCGCTTGGGCTGGAGAAAGAGGAAGAGCGGGACGATAAATAAGTGAAAGCAGCACGTCGACAATGCGACGTGCTGCTTTAAGTGACAGGGTGCTGGCGTTTAACAGCGATCAGCGGCTCGGATGATTCACCTCGATCGGACGCAGATCGAACAGCAGCACTTCGGCATTATCGCCCTCGCTAAAGGTCAGGCTTGCCTCATTACGCACGCGCGCGCCGTCGCCTGCATTGAAACGCATGCCGTTCACCGTCACGCTGCCGCGCGCAACGTGGATATAAGCGTAGCGCGTCTCGTCCAGCGGGAAAGTCTGCTGCTCATCGCCATCGAACAGACCGGCGTAAAGGCGCATATCCTGACGCACCGATAAAGCATTGTCCTCACCTTCAGGCGAAACGATCAGGCGCAGCTGACCGCGCTTTTCGCTTTCCGGCACCGAAATCTGCTGATAACCGGGCGGCGTTCCTTTTTCAGCCGGCACAATCCAGATCTGCAGAAAGTGCACGCCTTCGCTTTTCGAATGGTTGAACTCGCTGTGGGTCACGCCGCTGCCCGCGCTCATCAGCTGCACGTCGCCGGGGACGATAACCGAACCGGTGCCCATGGAATCTTTATGCTCCAGCGCCCCTTCCAGCACGTAAGAGAGGATCTCCATGTTGGAGTGCGGATGCGCGCCGAAACCGCGAGAAGCCGCAACCCGATCGTCGTTAATCACCAGCAGGTCGGAAAAGCCGCTCTGTTTTGGATCCCAGTAGTTCGCAAACGAAAAGGTGTGGCGTGAGTTCAACCAGCCGTGGTCGCCATGGCCGCGTTGCTCTGACAGTCGTTGCTCAATCATGGTCTGCTCCTGTGTTGTAAGGGGGAAGCGCCTGTGCCCTTCCGATGGAACAGACAATACCGTAAACTAAAATTCTTAAAAACAGGCTAAGATGGCAATCACTGTCACAAATAAGTGGACAATATGCAGACTGAAGATCTTCGTATTTACGTTGCCGTGATCCATGCGGGCAATTTTACCGCCGCAGCGGAACAGCTGATGCTCTCCAAGCAGTACGTCAGCCGCCGCATGGCCGCGCTGGAGGCGTCGCTCGGTTCGCAGCTGCTGATCCGCAATACGCGTAAGCTTTCGGTGACCGAAGCGGGCATGCTGTTTCTGACCCATGCGCAGCGCATTCTCGACGACATCCATGAAGCGGAGCAGGCGATGTCGACCCGACGCCAGGAGCTGCACGGCACGTTCCGCATCAGCATGCCGATGTCGTTCGGCATGAGCCACCTCTCGCCGCTTATCGCGCAGTTTCTGGCGCAGCATCCCGCCCTGCAGTTTCACATCGAGCTGGCCGATCGCTACGTCGATATGATCGGCGAAGGATTCGATATGGCGATCCGCATCGGCGCGCTGGCGGATTCGACTCTGATTGCGCGCCGCCTCGGCGAACAGCGGCGTCTGATCTGCGCCAGCCCCGCTTACCTCGCGCGCGCGGGCACGCCCGCTACGCCGGACGACCTCGCTCAGCACGCCTGCCTGCGCTATGGCCGGGAAGCCCTGAGCGGCTGGGAACTCCAGCAGGCGGGCAAAAGCAAGAGCGTGACGGTGCAGGGCCCGATGCTGAGCAATAACGGCGAGGTGCTGCGCGATGCGGCGATCGCCGGGCTGGGGCTGGTGCTGCTGCCGGGATTTATCGTCGAGCCGGCGCTAAAGCGCGGCGAACTGGTGAGCGTTCTGGAGGCATATCAGCCCGCGCCGCTCTGCCTGAATGCGGTCTATCCGCAGCATCGCCAGCGCAGCGAGGTGAACCGCGTGCTGCTGAACTTTTTGCAGGAGCAACTGGGAAATAAGGCGGGCTGAGCAGCCCGCCTGCGATTACAGCGATACGTAAAGATGCAGCACGCGCACCAGCTGGGTCACGAAGCCATATTCGTTATCGTACCAGGAGACGGTTTTCACCAGCTGCAGGTCGCCCGCTTCGCTGATCTCCGTCTGGGTCGCGTCAAATATTGAGCCGTAAGGCACGCCGATCACGTCGGTGGAGACGATCTGATCTTCCGTATATTTGAAAGATTCATTGTTCTCGCAGGCGCGCTTCAGCGCCGCGTTGATCTCGTCGACCGTGACTTTTTTATCCAGAATCGACACCAGCTCGGTGACCGAACCGGTTTTGGTCGGCACGCGCTGCGCATGCCCTTTCAGCTTGCCGGTCAACTCTGGGATCACCAGCCCGATCGCCTTCGCCGCGCCGGTGGTGTGCGGGATAATATTTTCCGCTGCGGCGCGCGAAGAGCGGAAATCTTTGCCGCGCGGTCCATCCACCAGCGCCTGAGTGCCGGTGTAGGCGTGAATAGTGGTCATGGTGCCGACCTTGATGCCGAAATTGTCGTGCAGGGCTTTCGCCATCGGCGCCAGGCAGTTCGTGGTGCAGGAGGCGACGGAGATGATTTTGTCTTCGGCGCTGATGGTGTCGTGGTTAACGTTATAGACGATGGTTTTCATCTCGCCGGCCGGCGCGGAGATCAGCACCTTGCCCGCGCCCGCGTCCAGGTGCGCCTGCGCTTTTTCCGCCGAAGTGTAGAAGCCGGTGCATTCGATAACCACGTCAACGCCCAGCGATCCCCACGGAATGTTCTTCGCCTCTTTCTCGGCGAAAACGGTAATTTTCTTGCCGTTAACCAGCAGCGCGTTGCCGTCCACGCTGACGTCGCCGTGGAATGCGCCGTAGTTGGAGTCATACTTCAGCAGGTAGGCGAGCATCTCGGGCGAGGTGAGATCGTTGATCGCCACCACCTCCACCGCTTCCTGCTGTTCCAGAATACGTCTTAAAACCAGACGGCCAATACGTCCAAAACCGTTGATGCCAATCTTCTTCATGGTGATCTCCCAATTCCGGTAACACTGCGTGTTGAGGGTAAATAGCGGGTGAATCTGCGCATCAAACCATTACTGCATAACAACATTGCACTGCGGTGAAGCAGGAGAGTATAGCCTGAGCGGGATAGCGGGATTTGTCAGCAAGAGGCGCGAAGAAGGAGATGACAGGCAGAAAAAAACCGCCGCTGGCGGTTTAATCCTTGAAGCGTTTACGTCTGAACATGGCGTTCTGTTTACTGCGGTTCACCTTTCGTTTGGCGTAGGCCATGATGGTGGTCCAGTCGGGATCGGCGGTGTTTTTCATATAGTAGCTCAAGGCATCCGCCAGCTCGCTCCAGGCTTGCACCTGCTGCTGCGCGTCGCTGGTCAGGGTGGTTTTAAGCGTATCGATAAGCCCGTCGACCTTCTTTTTTACATCCGGCAATTTTTCGCCTGTCTGGTACCCTGCTGCAATGCGTCTTAATTCAAGCGCATAATGATCGACATCGACCTCTGTTATATACAAACCTACCTCTGCTCTTTCTGGCCTGGCCCATAAGCATAGCGGTTTCAGCCGTATGCGTTACGCAAAAACGGCAGAAAACTTACTGCCGTTTTGCTGACGCTCTCTCTCAGCCTCAGAGCGTACGGAAGACCGCGACCATATGGCGCAGCTGCCCGGCGCGTTCAGCCAGATCGTCCGCCGAAACCGCCGACTGCTCCACCAGCACCGCATTCTGCTGGGTCACCTGATCCATCTGATTTACGGCGATATTGACCTGCGAAACGCCGCTGCTCTGCTCTGCTGACGAAGAGGAGATATCGCGGATCAGCTGCGAGGTCTGCTCAATAGCGCTCAGGCTCTGCTTCACTTTCTCGCCCGCGCTTTGCGCCATGTTCATTCCTTCCTGCGCCTGGCCAACCGACTGCTCAATCAGGCTTTTAATCTCCTTCGCCGCGCTGGCGGAACGCTGCGCCAGCGCGCGCACCTCCGTGGCGACCACCGCGAAGCCCTTGCCTGACTCGCCGGCGCGGGCGGCTTCTACTGCGGCGTTGAGCGCCAGAATATTGGTCTGGAAGGCGATGCTGTCGATCACAGAGGTAATCTCCTCAATCTGGCCTGAGCTGCCGCGGATCTTGCGCATCGACTCCATCACTGAATCCATCGCCTCGCCGCTCATCAGAGCCGCCTGGGTGGCGGAAACCGCTTTATCCGACGCAAAGCGGGTATTGTCGGCGTTCTGCTGAATAATCGAGGCCAGCTGCTCCATGCTGGCGGCGGTTTGCGCCAGCGAGGCGGCCTGCTCTTCGGTGCGGGAAGAGAGATCGCCGTTGCCCTGGGCTATCTCTTCGGAAGAGGTCGCGATAGTGGCGGCATGGCTTTTGATATCGGAAACCAGACGGGCAAGGTGCTGCTGCATCTTCATCAGGGCGTGCAGCAGCTCAGCCATTTCGTTGCTGCCGCCGATGTGCAGCGTCGAGGTGAGATCGCCTGCCGCGACCTGACTGGCGAGGCGAACGGCGTCCTGCAGCGGACGCGTCACCGAACGGCTGATCATCAGCGCCATGAAAATCGCCACCAGCGCGACCGCCAGCAGACCGGCCAGCAGCATAAATTGCGCATGACGACGCGTATCGATCTGCTTTTGCAGCATCTGCGTCAGGCGGTCGCTGTTCTGCTCGCCGAGCGCGCTGAACTGGTTGATGGCGTGGGTAAAGGTCTGGACATATTCGACCGGCGCGACGCTGGCGCTTCTGCTGACAAAAATGCGCTCGGCCAGCTGCAGCGCGCCGAGCGCCTGGCGCTCCGCCTCCTGCGCGGCGGCGCTAAAATCCGCAGCCAGCGCCGGTTCGATGGCGTATACCTTCTCCAGGTTGCCGTTAAACTGATCCAGCGCCGTTTTTCCTGTATCTACCTGAAATGACATGCGGCTGTAATCGCTTTCAGAGATGGCACCGGAGGCAATCAGCGAAGCGCCGGCCGCTCGGATCTGCCCCAGCGTCTCGGTGAGCTGCGGCAGTCGGTTAAAAATGCTGGTAATCAGCTGGTAGGTATTCAAATCGCTGTCGAGCGACATGCCGTAATAGTCCAGCACGTCAAGGTTGGCGCTCAGCATGAGCTGGATAAGCTGCGCATGTGCGGTCAGGCTGTCGGCGAAAGAGAGCGCGCCGCCGTTGATATCGCTCTGCAGCTGCAGCCACGCCTGTTCCATCTTATCAAGACGCTGCAACGGTTGCGCGCTGGCGTCCTGCTGTCGCAGCTCCGACTGAATAACGTCGGAGAGCCGGTTGATCTCGGCTACCAGCGCCATCCGCGGCGGGTTGTCAGACTTCTTCAGCGCGATAGCGATAGCCGTTTCCGCACGATGACGCTGCAGCAAATTCAGCAGCTTCAGCATATGTTTTTCCACTGGAACGCCGCTCAGCTCGCGCTGCCTGGCGTCGATAAGCTGGTTGCCAGTCTGGATAAAGAGGGTTGTTGGCAAAACAAACAAAATCAAGCCGAATAAGCCGAGGATAAGAAATTTAGCGGGCAGGTTAATTTTATCAAGCAGGTTCTTCATCATTTTCCATCCTGGTAAGTCTGACTGGTGGCATTGGCAATAAGTGTAAAAAAATAAGCCGGGCTAATTTTCAATAAATAATCAGGGCTGCAGAGCTAATGCTCTGCGTCACCTTTTTTTAAAAAAACGCACTGCAAATATATTCAACGGAAATGGAGTATAGGTTGCTAACGGTGATTTACCACTGAGTGTACAGACGATATTTACTGCACAGGAAAATTAAGTCAAACCGATTAAAACCATTATAATACATGTAGTTAAATAAATACTCCCTATTCTTTTTTCCCGTTTCGGTAAGTCTGGCTGGAGGATAAGATTTTATTAGTATCTAAAACTAAAGTTTACCGCACGCATGCCGATACCTCGCCGTCAGCGTTTATTTTCAGCTTAACCTGACAGAAAAAATAAGCGTCACGGAGGCGCAGCCGCCGCACTGGATTAATAAATATTCCGCTTTGCTATTCGTATTGATTAATTTTTCTACGAGCTGCCGTTTATGTATCAGAGAGGGTGGTCAATTGAGAGTGAGGTTTTTTCTTACCGAGGTAATAACGGAGAAAAGAGACCGGCGCTTTTGTCTGGAGAGATCCTCGTTTACCCGCCAGAGCTGCATCAGGACAGATTACGGGCTCAGCTTGCTGCGCGCGAGCCACGCCTTCCAGCGATTTTCCACCAGATGGTAGCGATAGCCTCGGAAGCTGTCTCGTCTGAGCCAGCGCTCCTCAAAGAACTCATCGCTGCGGATCCAGCGCTCAAACAGCTGGCGTTCAACCTCTTCGTTCATTGTCACCTCATCTTGCTTGCTGTTTCTCGCTTCGGTTACATCAAGTGTAGACCACTGAAATGTCCCGCTGCGCTGCTGGCGCGCCAGCCGCCGCAATAGTGTGGGGCACAATGCCTTTCCAGGCTGCCTGCCTGACAACCGTGCCAGAGATTAATGCTGACTTAAACGCAATCTGCCGTGAATAACAGCGATTACTTTGTGATTCCCTTCACGAATTAGCATTTTCAGAAAACCTATACAGCTGACCATTAATTGTACAAAAGTGCCATTTAATTTTTTAAATATGAACAGATTAGATGCCCTCTATTTTGCCTGACTATTAATCCTTTCCAGGAATTAAATATTATCTCCGCCGAGTATGATTGAAATATTACGCTTCTGATTTCATAGTTCATTCGTCTATGGATATTTTCCTCTAAGCGAGGTGACGATATGTTTCAACGACGCGGGGGTCCGGGTAACTTTGCCGACAACCCGGAAAAAGCGCGCGGGGCGGGCCGGAAAGGCGGTCAGCTAAGCGGCGGGCATGTTACAAACAGTCGTGAACGTGCGCTTGAAGCGGGACGAACGGGCGGCAAAATTAGCCGCCGACCGTCATCAGAAAAAACGCGCAATAACTGATTAGGATCTGTTTAATCTTGTTGGAAACGGTTGTTTACTTTGCCGCCAATGTTAACTTAATTAACTGACTGATGAACGACTATTCAGGATAATTTTCGACGGTTATGCACTGGCACCTTTTTGCCTCACCAGGGAATACGCCAGGTAAGCCTCTCAGATATTACCGGCGTCTGAAAATAAGTGAATAAACACACCATCGTTATCAGTTATCTTTTTTAAATTTTAGCCTGTCTTAGCACAGGCTTTTTTTTTGTCCTTTTGCCGAATCGTTTCGCACCGCCTTTATTCAACCCTGCAAAAACATTCGTCATCATCCGGTCGCTGCCTGCGCTTTCGTGAGCGCCCTCGCAAAACGCACTTTTGTTCCGCTACCCCTCTTGTTTAAAAAAATCGCAGGCGTATAAAAAACACCACTTCACATATTTTTGTGAAAATAGAAAGTACTTCACAATCGGTTAGGGACCTCACATGTCGGAATTAAAATTCGCAACACGCCTGAACTCCTTTGCCTCTGGCGCACACCGCTACTGGCCAGATCTGCAGGGCAAGCCCTCGGTGCTGCAGATGATTGCTCGTGCCGGAACCGTTAATGGCCTGACGCACCTGGACCTGAACTATCCGCAGCATATTACGCAGGACATTCCGTCGATGCGTCAGGCAATTGCCGACGCCGGGTTAGCGGTCAACGGCATGCAAATGCGCTGGGATGCGCCGCAGTTCAAAATCGGCGCCTTTACCCATCCTGACGCCGCGGTTCGCCGCGAAGCGATTGAATTAACCAAGCGCGGCATCGATGCCGGGCGCGAATTCGGCGCCAGCCTGATGACGCTGTGGATGGGTCAGGATGGCTTCGACTACTGCTTTCAGGCTGATTACAAAAAAATGTGGGAAGACGCGGTAAGCGCGGTGCGCGAAGTCGCCGACTATGCGCCGGATATCGACGTCAGCATTGAATATAAGCCTAACGAGCCGCGCGCTTTCAGCATCTTTCCTAACGTTACTACCTGCCTGCTGGCGGTAGAGGAGGCCGGAAGCCCTAATCTCGGCATCACGCTGGATTTCGCTCACGTGCTGTTCGCCAACGAGATCCCTGCCTATGCGGCGGCGATGGTCGCGCGTCGCTCTCGCCTGCTGGGACTGGATCTCAATGACGGCTGGGGCAAACGCGACGACGGTCTGATGGCGGGCTCGGTGAATCCGCGCGCCACGCTGGAATTTCTCTGGCAGATGCAGCGTGACGGCTACCAGGGCGCCTACTACTTCGACACCTTCCCGGACGCCAGCGGACTCGATCCGGTGCGTGAAGCCGAAACCAATATCGCCACGGTCACCCGTCTGCTGAAGCTGTGCGAGCAGCTCAACGACAACGCCGCGCTGTTCGACGCCATCGGCCGTCAGGATGCGGTCACCTCTCAGCAGATCGTCAACGACATTATGCTCGCCAGATAACTGCTGACGCGCGCTTGCACCAGGCCCTTCTTACTACGAGACCGCAGGATAATAAAATGAAAAAACTCTTACTCTCTGTACTCGCCTCTTCACTGTTCTGCAGCAGCCTGTACGCCGCCGAACTGGCGCCGCTGCAGTCCGACACCGAACCCGATCGCACCGACTGGACGCAGCTCGACAGCAAATATGGCGCGCTGCCAAAAGTCGACAGCAAGCTGAAAATTGGCGGCGTGTCCAAGACCCTGACCAACGAGTACTGGCGCTCACTCGGCGAGGGCTACCAGAACGCGGCGAAAAAATATGGCTTTACCGTCGCCTATCAGGCCGCCGCTAACGAAGACGATCAGCTTGGCCAGCTCTCTATTGCGGAAACGCTAATCTCGCAGGGGTTTAACGGCCTGCTGGTATCGCCGCAGACCGACATTAACCTCGAGCCAGCGCTGGAAAGCGCCAACGGCAAAAATATTCCGGTAGTCAACGTTAACGACGCGGTGATGCCGAATGCGCGCTATTACGTCGGCAACGTGCAGAAAGATAACGGCGTGCGCGTCGCCAAATGGTTTATTCAGCACTATCCGCAGGGCGGCAAGGTCGCGGTGATCGAAGGTCAGCCCGGCGTTTATGCCGCAGGCCAGCGTACGCGCGGCTTTAAAGAGACGCTGCAGGCGAACGGCAAATTCAACATTGTCGCCAGCGTGCCCGCCAACTGGAGCCGCGAGCAGGCGTTTAACGCCGCATCGACCATTCTGCAGCAGCATCCCGATCTCATCGGTTTCTATGCCAACAACGACACCATGGCGCTCGGCGTGGTAGAGGCGGTGCGCTCGTTGAACAAGGCCGACCAGACCAAAATCTTCGGCACCGACGGTATCTCCGACGCCTACGCCTCGATCAAGCGCGGCGAACTGACCGGCACGGTCGACAGCTTCCCGGTGCTGACCGGCGAAGTGGCGATGGATGTGATGCTGCGGCTGGTTAACGGTCAAAAGCTGTCGCGCGTGATTTCAACGCCGCAGGCGCTGATCACCAAAGAGAACGTCGAGGCGTTTTCCACCAAAGACAACGACAAGCTGCGTCAGCTGTTAACCCAGCAATAACGCAGGCGGAGGGGATATGGAAGAGTATCGCTTAACGATGCGCGGCATCAGCAAAACCTACGGCAGCGCCGCCGCTTTACAAAATGTCGACTTTTCCGTGAAGCCGGGTGAGGTCCATGCGCTGATCGGTGAGAACGGCGCGGGCAAATCGACGCTGCTGAATATCCTCTCCGGCGTGCGTCCGGCGGACAGCGGCGAGATCAGCGTCAATGGCGCAGCGGTGCAGATGAAAAATCCGCTCAGCGCGCGTCAGGCCGGCATCGCCATGATCCATCAGGAGCTACAGCACGTGCCGGAGCTCTCCGTGGCGCAGAATATGTTCCTCGGGCGGCCGCTGACCCGAGCGGGCGGCCTGTGGGTCGACAAGCAGGCGCAGCTGGCGCGCGCGGCGCTGCTGCTTAAACAGCTCGATCCTACTATCGATCCCGCCGCGCCGATCAAAAGCCTTAAGGTGTCTCAGCAGCAGATCGTTGAAATCGCCCGCGCTCTGCTGGATGACGCGAAAATCATCGCGATGGATGAGCCGACGTCAAGCCTGACGCCGCGTGAGTTCGATCGCCTCGCCGAGCTGATCGCCGACCTGAAAGCGATGGGCGTCTCGCTGATCTACGTCTCCCACAAGATGAACGAGATTTTCCGCGTCTGCGATCGCGCCACCATTATGCGTGACGGCCGCCAGGTTGGCGTGGTGAATATCTGCGACGAGAATGAAGAGAGCATCGTCGCTCGCATGGTCGGACGCAAAATCGAAAAGCTCGCCCACAACGCCTGGGTAACCGAGCGGGAAGTGCTGAGGGTAGAGAATCTGGCGCGCGGCAGCGAAATCTCGCCCACCAGCTTTAGCGTGCGGGCCGGCGAAGTGCTGGGCATCGCCGGACTGGTCGGCGCGGGACGCACCGAACTGCTGAAGCTCATTGCCGGACTCGACAAACGCAGCGGCGGCAGCGTATTCGTCAACGGACAGCCGGTGCGCAACCACAATGTCAGCGCGGCGATCCGCGCCGGGATCGGCCTGGTGCCGGAAGATCGTAAAAAAGAGGGCATCATTAAAGCGCGTGCGGTGAAGATGAATATGGCGCTGCCTTCGCTGCGCCAGTTCACCCGCGCGGGGATTGTCAGCAGGCAGAAGCTGAACCGTGCGGCGCAGGAGGTGATGAGCGATCTAAAACTGCGCCCGCTCGATATTGAAAAAACCATCGGCACCCTGAGCGGCGGCAATCAACAAAAAGTAATTATTGGTCGCTGGGTCGCAGCGGACGCCAACGTCTTTTTATTTGATGAGCCGACGCGCGGCATCGATATCGGCGCCAAATCGGAAATTTATAACCTGATTGAAAAACTGGCACAGGCCGGTAAAGCGATCGTCGTGGTGTCGTCGGAGATGACGGAAATTATCCGTATCTCCGACCGCGTGCTGGTGATGCGCGAAGGGAAAATCACGAAGGAATTAACCGATGACGCCATTACGGAAGAGAACATCGCTCGCTACGCCATTAACGATCTGGAATCTGCTTAACCTTTTCACTTGCTGAGTTTAAAAAAGGCCCTGACTATGATGACGCAAACCACTCATCGCGCGACGACGCCCGTATCGTCGCTGTTAAAGTTTAATCTGCGCGACGCAGGCACCTTAATCGGACTGATGATAATAATTATCACCTTCTCCTTTTTGTCGCCGGTGTTTTTTACCCTGCCGAACCTGCTGAATATTTTGCAGCAGTCTTCGATTAACGCCTTAATTGCGCTGGGCATGACGCTGGTGATTATTTCCGGCGGCATTGACCTCTCCGTCGGGCCGACGGCGGCGCTCTCGGCGGTGCTGGGCGCCACCCTGATGATCGCGGGCGTGCCGGTGCCGCTGGCGATCCTCGCTACGCTGGGCATCGGCGCGCTGTGCGGCGTATTCAGCGGCTCGCTTATCGCGTACGCCGGTCTTCAGCCTTTTATCGTCACGCTCGGCGGCCTGTCGCTGTTCCGCGCCATCGCGCTGATCTACACCGGCGGCAGCCCGGTATTCGGCATCCCGCTGTCGTTTCGCAGCCTGATTAACAGCACGCTGTTCGGCATTCCGGTGCCGATCGTCATCGTCGCGCTTATCGCGCTCACGCTGTGGGTAGTGATGAATAAAACGCCGCTGGGGGAATATATTCTTGCTATCGGCGGCAATGAAGAGGCGGCGCGCGTTGCGGGTGTGCCGGTCAAGCGCACCAAGGTTACGGTCTACGTGATTTCCGGCGCGCTGGCATCGCTGGCTGCGCTGATCCTGATTGGACGTCTGGGCGCGGCCGAACCCACCATCGGCAACCTGTGGGAGCTGGACGCCATCGCGGCGGCGGCTATCGGCGGCGCTTCGCTGATGGGCGGCAAAGGCAGCATTTTCGGCACGCTCATCGGCGTCATTATTCTTGGCGCGCTGCGTAACGGTCTGACGCTGCTAAATATTCAGGCTTTTTATCAATTGCTTGCCACCGGCCTGATTATTATCATAGCGATGTTGATCGACAGAGCGACCCGAGGCAATTAATGAAGCTAGATCCGCGAGCCATTGGCGCTCAAATCCGGATGCGCATTCCACAGCTGACGCCGCTTGAGCGGCGCGTGGTAGAAGCGATCCTTGCACGCACGGACATTAGCGAGCGCACCTCATTAAAAGAGATTGCGCAGGAGAATAATGTTTCCGAGGCGATGGTAGTCAAGATCGCTAAAAAGCTTAACTTCTCCGGATTCCGGGATTTCAGAAGCGGTTTAATTTATTACAACGAATCTGAAGTGGCCGGACTGCACGCGGAAATTGAACCAGACGACTCGTCGGAACAATTACTCGCGAAGGTATTCAGAACCTCTATTCAGGCGATAGAAGAGACGATGTCGATTCTGGATATTTCTGAATTCAATCGCGCGGCGGATATTATTTTTAAGGCACGTCATATCGATTTATATGCGGTGGGCGGCTCAGCGACGGTGGCGCGCGATCTCTCGCATAAGATGCTGAAGATTGGCATCAAGTCCACAGCCTATGACGACGCCCATATTATGCTGATGTCCGCGGCGGTATTGTCCGACGACGACGTCGTTATCGCTATCAGCCATTCCGGCTCCACGCGCGCCGTAAACGACCCGGTAAAACTGGCGGCGCGCAACGGCGCTAAGGTCATTGCCATCACCAACTACGCCGAGTCGCCTGTAGCGCGCAACGCGCATGTGGTGCTTAATTCAACCTCTCAGGGATCGCATCTGCTCGGGGAAAACGCCGCTTCACGTATTGCGCAGCTTAATATTCTTGATGCCTTGTTTGTGGCGATTGCCAAAAAAGACCTCAAGCGCGCGGAGCGGAATTTAATGAAGACTCAGCATGCGGTTCAGGATCTTCGGGAATTCTAACCATGAGTAAAATTGTCGTCGTCGGCAGTCTGCATTACGACATTATGCTGGACGCGCCCCATCGCCCGGAAAAGGGCGAGACGGTTATGGGCACCGCCTGTCGCTATAAGTTCGGCGGCAAAGGCGGCAATCAGGCGCTGGCGGCCGCGCACGCCGGCGCAGAGACGCATTTTATCGGCGCGGTAGGCGCGGACGAGCCGGGCCGGTTTCTGCTCTCCGCCCTGCAGGCGGGCGGCGTTGGCATCGCCAACGTGCAGGTGGTGGACGGCATCGCGTCGGGCATGAGTGTGGCGATCAGCGACGCGGAAGGCGACTACGGCGCGGTAGTGGTGTCAGGCGCCAATCAGCATATCGCGCCGGACGCGTTGCGCAGCGAGCCGCTGTGGCGGAACGCCGCGATGCTAATCCTGCAGAATGAAATCGCCGCCGAAACTAATCTTCTGGCGGCAGCGGCAGCGAAGGCGCGCGGCATTCCCGTCTGCATCAACGCGGCGCCTGCCCGGCCGCTGGAGCCGGCGCTGGAAACCTGTATCGATCTGCTGGTGGTTAACGCGGTCGAGGCGCGCGATATGTGCGGCGTTACGGTAGACGATCTCACTTCGGCAAGGGTGGCCGCCGAGACGCTCGCCCAGCGCTTTCGTCAGGTGGTGGTGACCGCTGGCGAGCACGGCGTCGCATTCTGCCAGCAGGGCGCGGCAGCGCTAAGCCAGCCCGCAGAAAAGATTCAGCTGATCAGCACTCACGGCGCGGGCGACTGTTTTACCGGCGTGCTCTGTCGCGAACTGGCGGCACAGCAGAGCCTCGCCGACGCAGTCCGCCAGGCGAACGCGGCGGCGGCGAAGCACGTCTCCGGCGCATAACCTGCCTCCGTTGCGCAGGCCATTCCGGCCTGCGCCCTTCTCTTTTACTCCTGCGGATCGTTGCTGAACCGCCCCACCAGCGAGGCGGCGCCGAGCGTGTGGCCTTTTAGCTGCTTCACCAGCTCTTCATGCGTCAGACCAGGCTTAAGCTGGTCGGGCGGCAAATCGGTAGCGATGACGACAAAATTATAGTGATGCATGCCGCTGCCGACCGGCGGACAGGGACCATACCAGGCGTTGGTGCCGGGCGTATTTTTGCCGCCGGTATAGCCTTTGCCTTTAGTGAGGTCGCCCTGGGCGAAGGCGTTAGTAGCGGCAGGAATATTGTAGGCCACCATGTGGGTGACGCCGAGGCCTTTGGCCCCGACAGGATCGGTGACCAGCAGCGCAAAGCTTTTCGTCTCCTGCGGCGCGTTCGACCAGCTCAGCGCAGGGGAAACGTTGTTGCCGGTACAGGCGGGGCTGCTTTTGTTATTTCCGGCAAAAGATTTTGATAAAAAGGCGTTGTCCGTAAAATCCTGCGATTGCAGCGTAAAAAGCGGCGCGGCGGCGAAACCCGCCGTCGGCAGTGCCGCCAGCAGAAAGGCGCTTGCTAATCTCATGAATTCTGTCTCCGTTTGGGTGGCTGAAGCCTAAGTATGGAAGGCGCAGCGGGAACAGGCATGAAAATGAGAACACATCATAAAGGAAAACCTGAGGCCTCTTTTCACCGCGCAGCGCTTAGCGCCAGGGTCTACGCTTAGGCATTCCCTGCTAACACGGTGATTTCAATCTTATATGTCTGCTAAGGCTGCTGCGCTTTCACGCTTTTCTCCCGCGACTCAAGGCTGGTTCCAGCTCTCCTTCGCCGCGCCCACGCCGGTGCAGTTGGCGGCCTGGGATGCCATCGCCAGCGGCAAACATGCGCTGGTGATCGCGCCGACCGGATCGGGTAAAACCCTCGCGGCGTTTTTGCACGCCATCGACGCGCTGTTTCGCGAGCGCGAAGCGCAAGAGACGCTGGAGAAAGCCACGCGCACGCGCATTCTCTATATCTCGCCGGTTAAAGCGCTGGCGGCGGACGTGCAGCGCAATCTGCAGCTGCCGCTGGAGGGCGTTTACCAGCAGCGTCACGCGCGCGGCGAAAAGGCGATTACGCTGACGGTGGGCATGCGTTCAGGCGATACCCCAGCTAATGAACGGACTAAGCTTCAGCGCACGCCGCCCGATATTCTGATCACAACGCCGGAATCGCTGTTTTTGATGCTGACCTCGCGCGCCCGCGAAGCGCTGCGCGGCGTTACGACGCTGATTCTGGATGAGGTGCACGCGGTGGCGGGCGGCAAACGCGGCGCGCAGCTGGCGCTGAGCCTGGAGCGGCTGGATGCGCTACTGCCCCAGCCGGCGCAGCGCATCGGTCTCTCGGCCACGGTGCGGCCGGTGGAACGCATCGCGCAGTTTCTCGGCGGCGCGCAGGAAACCCTCATCGTCAATCCGCCCGCTTCGCGCGCGCTGGAGATGCGCATCGCCGTGCCGGTTGAAGATATGACCGATATACCAGGACGCCCCGATAGCAGCGGTGCGCCCGACGCCAGTAGCGCATCTGGCTCCATCTGGCCCCATATCGAACAGCGCATCCTTGAGCTGGTGCTGGCGCGCCGCGCCACCATTGTGTTCGCCAACTCTCGCGGCCTGGCAGAGAAGCTGACGGCGCGCCTTAACGAACGCTACGCCGCCAGCCTCAGCGACGAAGAGACGCTGGCGAAACCCGCCCACGCCTACGGATCATTCAGCGGCGGCACCGAGAAACGCAGCGACGGCGCGTCAGCCACTATCGCCCGCTCGCATCACGGCTCGGTTTCAAAAGAGCAGCGGCGTGAAATCGAAGACGCCCTCAAAGCTGGCGAGCTGCGCTGCGTCGTCGCCACCTCAAGTCTGGAACTGGGTATCGATATGGGAACGGTCGATCTGGTGATTCAGGTCGGCGCGCCGCCGTCGGTCGCCAGCGCGCTGCAGCGCGTCGGCCGTGCCAGTCATCAGGTCGGCGGCATCTCAAGCGGCATCGTTTTTCCGCGCACGCGGCGCGATCTGCTCAACGCCGCCGTGATTGTGCAGTGCATGCTGAGCGGTGAACTGGAGCCGGTTGCGCCGCCGCAGAATCCGCTCGACGTGCTGGCGCAGCAGACGGTCGCCGCCGTGGCGATGGATACTCTCTCGGTGGATGCGTGGTTCGCCGTCGTGCGTCGCGCCGATCCTTTTCGCAACCTGCCGCGTAGCCTGTTTGACGCCACGCTGGATATGCTGGCGGGCAAATATCCTTCCGACGAGTTCGCCCAGTTTCGTCCGCGCCTGATATGGGATCGCGAAGCGAATCTGCTGACGCCTCGTCCCGGCGCGCAACATCTCGCCGTCACCAGCGGCGGCACCATTCCCGATCGCGGCGCCTTCAGCGTGATGCTGCCGGAAGGCGAAGAGCAGGCGGGATCGCGCCGGGTCGGCGAACTGGATGAAGAGATGGTGTATGAATCCCGGGTAAACGACATTATCACGCTCGGCGCCACCTCCTGGCGCATTCAGCAGATCACCCACGATCAGGTGGTAGTGGTGCCCGCGCCCGGCCGCTCGGCGCGTCTTCCCTTCTGGCGCGGCGACGGGCTGGGAAGATCGGCGCTGCTGGGCGAAAGCATCGGCCGCTTTTTACGCGAGCTGGATTGGGAGCAACAGTCCGGCGAGGTCAGCCAGATACCGGGGCTCGATGCCAGCGCGCAGCACAATCTTCAGGCGCTGATAGCGGAACAGCGCGAGGCGACAGGTCTGCTGCCGACCGACGCCACGCTGCTGATCGAGCGCTGCCGCGATGAGACCGGCGACTGGCGCGTTATTCTTCATTCGCCGTGGGGCCAGCGCGTGCACGCGCCCTGGGCGCTGGCGGTCGCGGCGCGTATACGCCGCAGGATGGGCCTGGATCCCTCTGTCGTGGCGAGCGATGACGGCATTGTCGCGCGCTTTCCCGATATGGAGGGACGCGTGCCAGGCGCCGAGCTGTTTCAGTTCGACGCCGATGCCCTGCCGCGCGAGGTCGCCGAAGCCATCGGTCATTCGGCGCTGTTTGCCGCGCGTTTCCGCGAATGCGCGGCGCGCGCCCTGCTGCTGCCGCGCCGTAATCCTGGCAAGCGCTCGCCGCTCTGGCAGCAGCGTCTGCGCGCCGGCGAGCTGCTGGCTATAGCGCGCGATTATCCCGACTTTCCCATTCTGATCGAGACGGCGCGCGAGTGTCTGCAGGATGTGTACGATCTGCCTGCGCTGCATGAGCTGATGGCGCGCATTCAGAACGGCAGCGTGCAGTTTGCCGAGGTGACGACCGAGGCGCCGTCGCCTTTCGCCGCGCCCTTGCTGTTCGGTTACGTGGCAGAGTTTATCTACGCCACCGATGCGCCGCTGGCGGAGCGGCGCGCCTCGCTGCTGGCGCTCGACAGCGGCCTGCTGAGCGAGCTGCTTGGCCAGGCCGATATGCGCGAACTGCTGGACGCCGGGGTGACGGCCCAGGTGGCGAAAGAGTTGCAGCGCCTCACCGCGCGCTACAGGGCCAGCGACAAAGAGGGCGTTGCCGATCTGCTGCGCGAGCTGGGCCCGCTGAGCGCAGCGGCGCTGGCAGCCCGCTTCGACGGCGACGCACCCGAGCGTGCCGTCGCTGAGCTGGTGGAGGCGCATCGCGCCATCGACGTAACCATTGCCGGTGAACAGCGCTGGGCAGCGATTGAAGACGCCGCGCGCCTGCGCGACGCGCTGGGGGTAACGCTGCCGCCAGATATTCCCGCCGCCTTTTTACAGCCAGCCGCCGATCCGCTGCGCGATCTGTTCGGCCGCTACGCGCGCACCCATACGCCATTTACCACCGGCGAGCTGGCGCGTCATTTCGGGCTGGGCCCGGCGGTGGTCAGCGAAACGCTGGAGCGCATGCGCGGCCAGGGCAAACTGCTTAAGGGGGATTTTGGCGATCCCGAAGAAGAGGACGCGACCGGCAGGCGCGATCGGTGGGTGGCCGAAGAGGTTTTCAGGCGCCTGCGCATTCGCTCCTTGCAGGCCGCGCGCGAGGCGACGCGTCCGGTGCCGCCGGAAGCCTGGGTATCGCTGCTGCTGGAGCGGCAGGGATTAACCGGCGAGGCGCCGCATTCGCCTGTCGCGCAGGGACGTTACGAAGGGGTAAACGGCGTGGCGCGCGTAGTAGAGCAGCTTGCCGGACTGGGGCTGCCTGCGTCGATCTGGCAGTCGCAAATCCTGCCGTCACGCGTGCACGACTATCAGCCCGCCATGCTGGACGAGCTGCTGTCGGCGGGCGACGTTATCTGGGCCGGCGAACGTGCGCTGGGCCATAACGACGGTCTGGTTTCGCTGCACCTGCGCGAGTTCGCGGCGGAAACGCTGCTGCCGCAGCCACAGGGCAATGACGCGCTGTGTCTGACGCCGCTGCACGACGCTATTCTGGCGCGGCTGGATGACGGCGGCGCATGGTTCGCGCACCAGATCGCCGCCGCGGTCGCCGCCGAGCAAACCGTCGATGAGGCGCAGATCCAGAGCGCGCTGTGGGAGCTGGCATGGGCAGGCTATGTCACCTCCGATACCTGGGCGGCGCTACGCCAGCTGACTGGCATGGCGAACAGCGCGCGAGCGAAACCGACCCGTTCGCTGCGCACGCGGCGCGGTCGCATTAGCCTGTCGCTGGGACGTCCGGCCACGCCCGCCCTGCCCGGACGCTGGTCGCGCCTTTATCGTTCGGTCGCGCCCCCGGCCCAGCTGGCGCTGGCGATTGCCGAGAATATGCTGGACCGCTGGGGCGTGGTGACGCGCGGCGCGGCGATCGCGGAGCAGGTGCCGGGCGGTTTCCCGGCGCTGCAGCCGGTGATGCGCGGGCTGGAGGATGCCGGACGCGTGCTACGCGGTCGCTTCGTCGCCGGGCTGGGCGGCGCGCAGTTTGCGGAGAACGCCACTATCGAGCGCCTGCGCATTATCGCTGAACGCGCCGCGCGCGATCCGCTGGCGGTGGCGCTTTCCGCCGTCGATCCCGCCTCTCCCTATGGCGTAACGCTGCGCTGGCCCGCGCATCGCGCCGCTTCGCGTCCGGTTCGCCGCAGCGGCGCGCTGGTGGTGATCTGTCATGGTCAGCTGGCGCTCTACCTGGCGCAGGGCGGGAAAGAGCTGCTGAGCTATGGCGAAGAGAGCTGGCACGCCGCCGCGATTGCGGCGCTGGCCGTCGCGCTGCGTCGAGAGAGAGCATCTGGCTTTACGCTGGAAACGATCGACGGCAAACCCGCAGGGCAGTCGCCGCTGATCGACGCGCTGCGCCGCGCTGGCTTTTCACGCGAGCCGAAAGGGTACGGCTGGTATGGGTAAGGGATAAGCGTCTGGGGTGAGCCAGGCGACTGGCTGACTCTCTTCTTACTCGATGGGTGCTGGGAATGATTCAAAAATGATAATTAACTTGGTTAACATTTAATTCAAATACCAGACTTTCGCGACATATTAATCTTCATTATGAGGTTAATGTTAAATTCAACAATAAAAATCCATGGGCATATTAATGAAAGCAGATTAACCAGATGAGAATTTTAGTGACAAATAAAATACCCTTCTCTGCCTGAGAGACAATTCCTGGCAAAATAATCATAATAACCCATTGATTTTTATATTTATAATCAGGTTGTGATGGTGTCAGCCAGCAAATCAAATTAATTTGACTGGCTGACATTTTTCCCTGATGTCGCTTTTTATAGCAAACGAATATTATAGCCAGTTTTCCGTTGCTATAATGAGCACTATAAGCACTCTCATCTCAATTTAAAACTGTACCAGGGTACCCTACCTGGCTGTACTTTAGTACAGGACTTTGCAGAATATGGACATCATAAGTAAGGAGAAAATATGTTCTCTTTTTTGGCGAATAATCCTTCGGCGCTGCAAACTCTGCGGGATTATATAGACAGGAAAATGGCTACGCCCGAAGTACATCAATACGCTTATCTGGTAATTAGTAAAAGCAATCCTTATAAAACGCTGCTTGTTTCCAACTATCCTGATGAATGGATTAAGATTTATCAGGATAATCACTTCCAGTTTATCGATCCCGTCGTTCTAAAAGCGTTTAAACAATCTTCGCCTTTTGCCTGGGACGAGAACATTACTTTTCTCACCGACAGAATATTCACGCTGTCGCGCCGCTATAATATTCTTAATGGCTTCACCTTTGTGCTGCACGATCATCACAATAATCTAGCGCTGCTTTCGGTTATCTCCCAAAGCGATGACGCTTATGCGGCCGAATCGCCTCTCTGGCGTGAAAGACAGCTTATGCAGATGCGGCTAATTGAATTCAATGCGCAAATGTACAGGCTGATTGATATGGCGGCTGTAGGGATGCAGGTTATCTGCCCGGACGCAACCAAAGCAATATTTACACAGCGCGAACAGGAGGTGCTTTACTGGGCCAGCATGGGAAAGACCTATCCGGAGATCGCCACTATCCTTGTTATTTCCGTCAGTACGGTAAAATTTCATATGGGCAACATTGTCAATAAACTTCAGGTAGCCAACGCGCGCCAGGCCATCAGGCGCTGCGCTGCGATGAACCTCATTAGCTCGCCAGCTATGGCGGAAAGCTAGCATAGGATGCTGGCGCAGCCTGAGCCAATTCGCCTGCACGCGAAGCTTAACTGCCGATCTCGGTCTACACTCCCCTATTGTCTTGTTGTAAGAGCTAAGGGAGAAAAGCATGTCGAAGAAAGCACTTATCGCCGGGATCAGCGGCGTGATCGGCACCGCGACGGCGGAGCGCCTGCTGGCGGATGGCTGGGAAGTCTACGGGCTGTCGCGCGGACGCACGCCGGTGCCACAGGGCTGCCATGCCCTTACCGCCGATTTGACCTCGCCGGATTCGGTAAAAGAAGCGCTGAAAGATCTCCAGCCCGACGCGCTTTTCTTCAGCGTCTGGGCGCGCCAGGAAACGGAAAAAGAGAACATTCGCGTTAACGGCGCAATGGTGCGCAACGTAATAGAGGCGCTGGGCGACCGTCTTAACGGCAGTCACGCCGCGCTGGTGACCGGCCTTAAGCACTATCTCGGCCCGTTCGACGCTTACGGCAAAGGCGCGGTGCCGATGACGCCATTTCGTGAAGAGCAGGGACGCCAGCCGGTCGATAACTTCTATTACGCGCAGGAAGATGAATTGTTCGCCGGCGCGGAGAAATATGGCTATCGCTGGAGCGTGCATCGCCCGCACACCGTGATCGGTTTTGCGCTGGGCAACGCGATGAATATGGGACAGACGCTGGCGGTCTACGCCTCGCTGTGCAAATTCCATAACCTGCCGTTTATCTTCCCCGGCTCGGCGGCGCAGTGGCACGGCGTAACCGACATGAGCAGCGCGACGCTGGTGGCAGAGCAGCTGGAATGGGCGACCAGTGCGCCAGGCGCGCAAAACCAGGATTTTAACACCGTAAACGGCGACGTGTTCCGCTGGAAATGGATGTGGGGCGAGATTGCCAGTTACTTCGGCATTGAGGCGCAGCCGATGCCGGATGAACCCCAGCCGCTGGAGCAGCGTATGACAGACGCCGAGGCGCAGTGGAAAGCAGTGGCGCAGCACTACCAGCTACGCGAGGCGGATATCAACCGTCTGGTTTCCTGGTGGCACACCGATGCCGATCTGGGCCGTCCGATGGAGGTCTTCACCGATATGAGTAAGAGCCGCAAAGCGGGCTTTACCGGCTATCACAGCACGCGCGACGATCTCTTCGCGCTGTTTGACCGCCTGAAGCAGGAAAAGCTGATCCCGGCATAAAAAAAGTCCCGCCTGCGGGCGGGACCTTTTTTTACTCTTCGTCCTGCGCCACGCGCACCACGGTTTTGCCGAAGTTTTTCCCCTCCAGCATGTCAAAAAACGCCGTCGGCGCATTCTGCAATCCGTCAATCATGTGCTCGCGATAGCGGATTTCACCCTGCTCTACCCAGGGCTCCATCGCCTCAAGGAATTCGCCATAGCGATGGCCGTAATCGTCGAATATGATAAAGCCCTGCACCCGCAGGCGTTTCTTCAGAATATCGCCCATCAGCAGCGACAGGCGATCCGGGCCGTCCGGCAACTCAGTTGCGCTGTAGCCGGAGACCAGCCCGCACACCGGAATACGCGCTTTGGTATTCAGCAGCGGCAGTACCGCGTCGAATACCTTGCCGCCGACGTTTTCATAATAGATGTCGATGCCGTCCGGGCAGGCTTTTTCCAGCTGCGCCGCCAGATCATCCTGATGGTGATCCAGACAGAGATCGAACCCCAGCACCTCGACCGCATGGCGGCACTTCTCTTCGCCGCCGGCAATGCCAACGACGCGACAGCCTTTCTTCTTGCCGATCTGCCCTACCGTTGCGCCCACCGGCCCGGTCGCCGCAGCCACCACCAGAGTTTCGCCAGGCTGCGGTTCGCCGATATCCAGCAGACCCATATAAGCGGTAAAGCCCGGCATACCCAGCACACCCAGCGCCCAGGAAGGATTAGCAAGGTCGTTACCCAGCTTTTTCACCGCAGAGGCGGGCGCGACCGAATAAGCCTGCCAGCCGCCGCTCGACAACACCCAGTCGCCGGGCTGGAAATCGCCATGGCGCGATTCCACGACGCGGCTCACCGTGCCGCCGACCATCACGTCGCCTAGCTTCACCGGTTCGGCATAGGATTTTGCGTCGCTCATCCGGCCGCGCATATAGGGATCGAGCGACAGGTAGATGGTGCGCAGCAGCAGATCGCCCTCTTCCAGCGCGGGCAGCGGGATTTCGCCGAATTCGAAGTTCTCCTGAACCGGTTTACCGTGCGGGCGCGAGGCCAGTCTCCAGCCGTGATTTTGCGGTTTCGCCATCATTTCCTCCGTTGGTTAAAGCTTTAATGCTCCCATTGAGGCTATCAGAGGATGAGAAACTTGCCTGGCAGGAATGGCTTTACCTGGGTAAGAAAATAATGCTGCCGCGGCAATTAACCGCTAATCTGTTGATTTTTATCAATTGTATTCCACACGGAATGTGACGAAGCCAGCAGAAACGCAGAGCGGTTAAGCGGGAAGGTAATGGGAATTTTGTTAAGCAAGGATGTGAAAATGACACAGCGTATGATTTTGAATGAGACCGCTTTTTTTGGCGCAGGCGCTATCCGCAATCTGCCAGATGAAGTCCGGCGGCGCGGCCTGACGAAGGCGCTAATCGTCACCGATAAAGCGCTGGTCGCCGCTGGCGCCGTGAAGCGCGTCACCGACCTGATGGATGCGCATCAGCTTCACTGGGCGCTCTACGACGAGGTGGTGCCGAACCCCACCATCGCCGTGGTGCAGCGCGGCGTCGAGGTATTTAAGCGCGCTGAGGCGGACTATCTTATCGCCATCGGCGGCGGTTCGCCGCAGGATACCAGCAAAGCGATCGGCATTATTATTAACAATCCCGAGTTCGCGGACGTGCGCAGCCTCGAAGGCTTCGCGCCGACGCGTAATCCCTGCGTTACGCTGATCGCGATCCCCACTACCGCAGGCACCGCGGCGGAAGTCACCATCAACTATGTCATTACCGACGAAGAAAAACGCCGTAAATTCGTCTGCATCGATCCGCACGATATTCCAAAGGTGGCGATCATCGACGCGGAGATGATGGCCAGCATGCCGCCGGCGCTGAAAGCCGCAACCGGCATCGACGCGCTGACACACGCCATTGAAGGTTATATTACGCGCGGCGCCTGGAAGCTGACCGATATGTTGCATCTCAACGCCATTGAAATCATTAGCCAGTCGCTGCGCGACTCAGTGAAAGGCGATATGCAGGCGGTGGAGCAGATGGCGCTGGGTCAGTATGTCGCCGGCATGGGCTTTTCTAACGTTGGGCTTGGCCTGGTGCACGGTATGGCGCACCCGCTGGGCGCTTTTTATAACGTGCCGCACGGCGTCGCCAATGCGATTCTGCTGCCTACGGTGATGGCGTGGAATGCAGACTATACCGGCGAGAAATATCGCGATATCGCGCGCGCAATGGGGGTAAAAGGCGTGGATACGCTGTCGCTGGCACAGGCGCGTCAGGCGGCTGTCGAGGCGGTAAAACAGCTCTGCCGTGACGTAGGCATACCGGCTTCGCTGCGCGACGTCGGTCTGAATCCAGACGATGTGCCGGCGCTGGCCCAGGCCGCGCTGGACGATGTCTGTACCGGCGGCAATCCGCGCGAAGCCACGCTGGACGATATCAAAGCGCTCTATCTGCAAAGTTAAGCCTCTGTGCCGCCTTTCGGGGCGGCATTCTCCTCTCTTTTTCCTGCTTCCGGCGCACCTCACAGTAATCGGCGATATAACAGGCTTCAATTGTTGATTTAATGACCTGTTTGGCCGGCGTTTATCCAGAGACTACAAGCGGAGCCGCGCGACTGCTATTCTAGCCGCCTTGGCATGATGATTGACGAGGGGAAACCATGAAACGTATCGCCATTGAGATGGATGAAGTCATTATCGACTTGAACCACAAATTTAGTCCTGAAGCCGCCTCCCATGAGGCGCAGACAGGTTCACTGGACTCAGCAAAACCACAACAGTCGCGCCCGGCGCTGTTTCAGGAGATTGAAGAACTGATCGGCGAGGAGAGTTTTTACGCTGGACTGCCGGCATTGCCTGATGCACAGCGCGTTATTGAGCGCCTGTCGCAGGAGTATGAAATTTTTATCACCACTGCAGCGGTGGAATTCCCGCGCTCGCTAACGGCAAAACTTGAGTGGCTGAAAGCGAACTTTCCGTTTATCAGCCCGATGAATATCATTTGCTGCAGCAGCAAGGGCATTCTTAACGCGGACTATTTGATTGACGCCAATCCGCAAAACTTCGCACAGTTCACCGGCGAAGGCGTGTTGTTCACCACAGCGCAAAACCAGCAGGAAACCGGCTATGCGCGCGTCGATAGCTGGCGCGACATTGAACAGCGCTTTCTCTGAACCGAGCTGACTTCGCCACGCGCATTCGTGCGTGCAAGCCCCGCGCCTGAAGGATCCGGCGCGTTTTCCCCGGCTAATTTCAGCCTGAAATCGCACGCGTCAAACGCCCCGCCAGCAAGAAATCAATTTCTTTAAAAAACGCTGCGGCTTTTTACTTGATCTGGATCACGATTTTCCGCATAGTGCGCAACAAAACCACTATAACGATGCGGAGTATTGATGAGCCTTTATCAACATATGCTGGTGTTCTATGCGGTTATGGCTTCGATCGCCACGCTAATCACCTTTTTTATCGCAAAGGATAAGCTGACGATTCGCGCGCTAAGCGCCTTTCTGGTCGGCGCCACCTGGCCGATGAGTTTTCCCGTCGCCCTGATGTTCGCCCTGTTCTGATCCTGAATGCTCTGCAAGCCGCCTTGCGGCTTCATCCTGATTTTTCGACCTTTTCCTGCCGCCAGCTACACTTAGCAGTACGCCTCTGGTCACGCTGCTGACCAACGACGTTTGTTTGCTTACTTCCTCTCATCACAAGGAGCGGATATGCGTTTTGTTGCCTTTGCCCTGTTTATCACTCTGCTTAGCGCCTGTCGGTCAGGCCCCATGGCGCCAGAAAAACCCGTGCCTTCCGCTGAAACGCGACAGCAGACCTGCCAGCCGGGCACTACCGCCAGCCAGAATGACTGCGGCCATTTTCCTGAACCGGAATTTCATTAAGCAGTGAGAGCGGACGCGGCGTTGAGCCTGTGCTGGAGCATCATTCAAGAAGGGAAAATCGCGTCAGTCAGCAGGTGACTGACGCGAGAGGTACTTACGAGCGAGGTTTGTCAGATTTGATCTGGTTCGCTTCGCCCAGCGTTGAGCCAAGCTCTGCGCCCGTGGTTGGGTTCAGGCTGGGATCGGACGCGGTGCGGCTGGCCATATTGGCGAGATCGGTCGCCTGATCGGACGGCAGGGTTACCGACGCGCTACCGTCGCCGCCGTCAACTGCCGGCGCCGGATCGGCCACGAACTCAAAGTTCTCGTCAGAGTTCCAGCTACCGCGCATATCGCCTTCGCCCGCCGACATGTTGTAGTAGACGTTGGCGTACTGTTCAATCGGCGGCAATTTACCCGGCGGGAAATTGTTGCGAATTGAGTAGAGCGCTTTTTCAAACGAGATCTGGTGCGCGACTTCACGCGTCATCAAAAAGCCCAGCGCATCTTTCACGCCGACATCGTCGGTCATGTTGATCAGACGCTCATACAGGATTTTTGCACGCGCTTCGGCAGCGATGTTCGAACGCAGGTCGGCGGTCACTTCGCCGATGGTATCGACATACGCCGCAGTCCATGGCACGCCAGCAGAGTTAGTCAGCGGCGGTCCACCGCCGTAAAGCAGCGAGGTCAAATGGCTGTCGTTACCGGCACCGGTAATGTTGCGATAAATCTCGCCCTCTTCCTCTGTGCCTTCAGCCAGCTGACCTTTCGCGCCTTTGTTCAGCATACCCACCAGCGAGCCGATGATTTCCAGGTGGCTCAACTCTTCCGTCGCGATATCCATCAGCATATCTTTACGGCCTGGATCGTCATCGCCTAGGCCTTGGGTAAAATAGCGACATGCCGCAGCGAGTTCGCCCTGCGGACCGCCAAACTGCTCAAGCAGCAGGTTAGCCAGTCCTGGATTGGGCTTTTCAACACGGACTGTATACTGCAGTTTCTTAACGTGTCTGAACATTGCTCATTCCTTTCCAGTTGGATTGTCGGCCCTCTGGCAAGAGGGCCTGGCTGTAGCGTTGTTATTTTTTTGCTTCAACGCCTTCAGCTGCATCACGCGTCATGAACTGCTGAGTCACGTCCGGCAGGTGCGTCAGGCACCATTCCGCCATCGCGATCTCTTGCTCACGAATTTGTTCAAAAATACGCACGCCTTCGTGGTCGCCCACCAGCTCCGCCGCAGCGATTAACGAGGTGTAGTTAGCGATCTCAAACTGCTCAAAGACGTAACCGCTGATCGCACCTTTCACCACTTCGTCGTCGGCCAGCATGCCGCCCATTGCCTGACCCATCGCGGAGAGTTTGCCCAGCGCGTCTTTAAAGGCGGAATGAGAAGTGTCGTTACGGTCGATAACGGACTGTAATAAAGTCTGCTGCTGGCGCGTTTCTTCAATGTGCTGCTGAATACGCGCTTTTAAATCAGGATAGTGTTCGAGACGAGACGCCATTTTTTCCAGCATGCTTTCCGCCTGCTTTTCCATAGCGTGCGCGTCTTTCAACCAGGCCAAATAATTCTCTTGATGTGACATGATTCACCTCTTTAAAATGTGAGAGCTGCAAATACAGATTTCATCACGTCGGATAATTAGCTGGTTTTCTCAGCAATCACATTCAGCTTTTCATCCGTGGCTTTTTCTTCCTGCAGCGTTTCGGCCAGTAATTTTGCCGCCTCGTCAAAGCCCAGGCGTTTCGCCATTGCAGTCAGCGTGCCGTAGGTAGCAATTTCATAGTGTTCGACTTTCTGGGCGGCGCCAATTAAGCCAGCGTCACGCACCGGACCCGCTTCTACGGAGTCGATAATCTCCTGGGCTTCTTCCACTAAGCCTTCCAGCGCATGGCATTTCATACGGCGGATGCGCAGTTCTTCTGTTTTTTCAACAATTTGGTCCAGACGTTCAATTTGTCCGCGCGTCTCTTCAAGGTGTGCTTCAAACGCCGCTTTCAGCGATGCGTCTGTTGCGGCGCGCGCCATTTTCGGCAGTGCGCGAGTGATCTGCTTTTCTGCGCTGTAGACATCAGAAAGGTCATGAATAAAGAGATCCACCAGTGTTTTAATCGCCATTACAGGTTCCTCTTATCAAATTAGGTGATTGCTTTCCTGGCCAGGACGCTACAGAAATTAATAATAGTTGCTAAGTACAATTGCGCAAATTTAATAAAAGCGAAGCGCGGAAGAAAAATGGGTTGATTATTAAGGAATAATCTTATTTTTGCTGGTGCTGCCGCTTCAGTTAAATAGCGCAGAGCACGGTTCCGCTATTTAAAAAACACGTTTGGATCATCGGCTCGCTTATTTAGCACGCGCGGCGTCTGCCAGATGCAAATAAATTAGCGCTTTTATTGCCGTCACTACGTTATCGCGCGGCGTTAAAAACACGCCCGCGGCGGGTCGGCTTTACAGCGGCGGCGTCAGCCTTTAAAGTAGCGCGCAGACACCGGACTCCCTTCTTCCTGGTGCGTAAGCGTTAACGTCAACCAACGCACCACAGCGGCTTTGCCGCACTTTGTGATGCGGATCTTATGACCTTTCGACAGACCTCTGCCCTACGCGCTTCTCGCTTTACCCACTCTGGCTTTTTCCTGCTGGTATTGCTGCTGACCGCTGCGAACCTGCGCGCGCCCATTACCGCCGTCGGTCCGGTGCTGGAAAACATGCGTCACGCTTTCGGCCTGAGCGCCGCCGCCGCGGGCTTCTTTAATTTCATTCCGCTAATGCTGTTCGCCGCGCTGGCGCCGGTCGCCGCCATGGTGGGCAATCGCTTTGGGCTGGAGCGCAGCCTCTGGGCGGCGCTGCTGCTGATAACGCTGGGTTCGATGGTTCGCTGGCTGCCGCTCGAGGCGGCGCTGTGGAGCGGTACGGTGCTGCTTAGCGCCGGCATCGCCGCCGCCAACGTGCTGCTGCCGCCGCTTATTAAACGCGACTTTACGCAACACACCGCAAAATATATCGGGCTTTATGCCGCCACCATGTCGCTGACCGCCAGCCTGGCGTCAGGCATCGCCGTGCCGCTCGCCGCGCTCTCCGACGCGGACTGGCGCCTGTCGCTTGGCGTCTGGGCAGTGCCAGGCCTTGTGGCGCTGCTCGCCTGGCTGCCGCTGCTGACGCCGCGCGCAGCTGGCCCGACAGGCGCCACGCCCTCTCTCGCCGCAGACGGCGCTACGCCCTGGCGGTCGGCGATCGGCTGGCAGGTTTCGCTGTTTATGGCGCTACAGTCGCTGGCGTTTTACACCCTGATCGACTGGTTTACGCCTTACGCGCAGAGTAAAGGCTACAGCCAGGCGGAAGCGGGCTGGCTGCTGTTTCTCTACCAGGCGATCGCGATTGTCGCCAACCTCGGCTGTATGGTGGCGCTAAAGCGGCTGCGCGACGCGCGCCTCACGGCTTTCGTCGCCTCTGCCGCCATTTTCTGCGGCGTGCTGGGTCTGCTGCTGATGCCCCGTCTGGCGGCGCTCTGGTTGATTATCGCCGGCTTAGGTGCGGGCGCCTCGCTGGTGCTCTGCCTGTCGCTGTTTAACCTGCGCGCTCGCGATCATCGTCAGGCGTCGCAGCTTTCCGGCATGGCGCAGTGTGTAGGCTATGCGCTGGCGGCGCTGGGCCCGCTGTTTTTCGGCATTTTGCACCAGCGGAGCGGCGACTGGACGCTGCCGCTAACCCTGCTGGCGCTGCTGAGCTTTGCGCAAATGCTGCTCGCGCCGCTGGCCGGCAGCGCCAGGCAAATGGAGTGAGCCTTTAACTTCCTTCGTCTGGCGGCAGCTCATAATGAACCGCCAGCCAGAGGGTCGGTTCGTCGCTGCTGGTCCAGTTCACGCGGTGGCGCGTCCGCGCGGGCAGATTGATGAAATCGCCCGCGCGCAGCACCCGCTCCTTCGCTTCATCCTCTAGCTGCAACCCTGCCGCGCCCTGCACCACCAGCACCCACTCCCCCTGCGGCTGGCTGTACCAAAAGCCCGGCGGGCTCGCCTGGCCGGTAGAGACAATGCGCTCGATGCGCAGATCGGGTCGGCGCAGCAATTCTTCAAAAGTCTCCTGCTCGCCACGCTCGGCGGCTTGCGGTAAAGCGTCAAACAGGCTGGTTATCATAGCGGCCTCGGGGTTGCGGTGAAGAGTTCACAGATTTTGCACGCGCTGCATTGATTCAGCGGCGACTCGCGTTCATTATCCGGCGCCAGACGCCTCAGAAAAGGAGATTCACTCGTGACCGAACTCAGCAATGCGCTACTGGAAGAGATTCTGGAGCAGGTACGCCCGCTTACCTCGCGCGGCAGCGTCGCCAGCTATATTCCCGCGCTGGCCGAAGCGCCCGCGCACGCGCTCGGCATCGCCGTGGCTACGCCTGACGGTCAGAGCTGGCAGGCGGGCGACGCGCAGGAGCGCTTCTCGATCCAGTCCATCTCTAAAGTATTGTCGCTAAGCGTCGCGCTCACCCGCTATTCCGATGATGAAATCTGGCAGCGCGTCGGCAAAGAGCCCTCCGGCCAGCCGTTTAACTCGCTGGTACAGCTGGAACTGGAGCACGGCAAGCCGCGCAATCCTTTTATCAACGCCGGGGCGCTGGTGATTTGCGATATGCTGGAAACGCGCCTGACCGCACCGCGCCAGCGCATGCTGGAGATTGTGCGTCAGCTAAGCGGCCAGCCCGATATTAACTACGATCGCCACGTCGCCCGCTCGGAGTATGAGCACTCGGCGCGCAACGCTGCCATAGCCTGGCTCATGAAGTCGTTCGGCAATTTTGATAACGACGTCAGCAAGGTTATGCAGACCTATTTCCACTACTGCTCGCTCTCGATGAACTGCGTCGAGCTGGCGCGCAGCTTCGTCTATCTGGCCAACCAGGGCAAAACGGCGGATGGCGTGCAGATGATTACTCCGCGTCAGGCGAGACAGATTAACGCGCTGATGATCACCAGCGGCATGTATGACGGCGCGGGCGAGTTCGCATGGCGCGTCGGCATGCCGGGAAAATCGGGCGTCGGCGGCGGCATTATCGCGGTAATTCCCAATAAAATGAGCATTGCGGTCTGGTCGCCAGGCCTGGACGCCATCGGCAACTCGCTGGCGGGCACCGCCGCGCTGGAGCTGCTTAGCGATCGCCTGGGCAGCTCGGTTTTCTAGCGCGCGCGCAGCGGACGTCAGGCTGTACACGCATAGCCTAAGAATTTTTACAGAATTAGCCCCGTTCAGAACCTTAACGCGGTAAAATAGCGCCTGACGTTTACCAGCCAGTGATGTTTTCATGACCTTTTTCACCCCGTTGCAACAGCGACTCAGCGCCTGCCTGGCTATCCTGGCGGTGCTGCTGCTGTTCGTCGCGCCCGTGGTGTCGAAGGATCTGATGGCGCGCCACGGCGACGCGATGGCCGCCCCTGTGATGGCGATGTCGCACAGCGCCGACGCCATGCCGATGATGCATCATATGGACGACGCTATGATGCCTTCCGGCCATATGATGTCGGGCGAAGAGGGCGTCGCCTGCGGCTACTGCGAGCTACTGGTGCATGTGCCGCTGATGATCTGGGCTGCGATTCCCCTTCTCTGGCTGATGATGCTGATCGCGCGCGCGCCACCCCCGACGCCGCGCGCGGACCCGCCGCTGTGCCGACGCGAACGCCGCGTCTACCGGCCTCGTGCCCCGCCTTCCCGCTGCGTTTTTTAATCAGAATGCCTGCCTTTCCGCCGAGTAAAGCGACGGAAACGGGTTCGTCTTTAACTGAATAAAAATGGATGTGCTATGTCATCACTTCGGGAAACGGCGCCGCCGCGCGGCTCGTTATTCAATTTGCTGCGCCGCCTGCACTTTTACATCGGGCTGTTTATCGCGCCTTTTATTTTTATTGCGGCGCTGACCGGCACGCTGTACGTGCTGACGCCGCAGATTGAGAATGTTCTTTACGCTTCCGCACTGACCACCGAGCCGCAGGGAACGGCGCAGCCGCTTTCGGCGCAGGTCGCCGCGGCGCGACGCCATATCGGCGAGGCGGCGCCTGTTTATGCGGTGCGTCCGGCACCTGGCGCACAGGAAACCACGCGCGTGCAGTTCAGCCAGAGCGACCTTGGGCCGTCAGAATCGCGCTCGGTGTTTATCGATCCCTACACCTTGCAGGTCAAGGGCGATATGACGGTTTACGGCACCAGCGGCGTGCTGCCGCTGCGCATGTGGCTGGATCAGCTGCATCGCGGCCTGCTGCTAGGCGACGTCGGGCGAATTTACAGCGAACTGGCCGCCTCCTGGCTGTGGGTCGCCGCGCTCGGCGGCCTGGTGCTGTGGCTCGGCACCCGCCCGCGCAGAAAAATGAAAAAACCTGCGTCAGGCTTCGCCTTCGCCCGCCACTGGCATATAACGCTTGGTTTGGCGCTGTCGCTGGGTCTGGTCTTCTTCTCGGTCACGGGCCTCACCTGGTCGCAGTGGGCGGGCGGCAATATTGATAAAATGCGCAGCGAACTGGGCTGGATGACGCCGCAGGTGCGCACCGCGCTGGATGCCAGCGCGCCCGCTGCCAGCGCCGATCCCCATGCCGATCATCACGCTATGCCGCAGATGGACGGCATGGATATGAGCGGTATGGCGGTGCCAGTGAAGCCGGCCAGAGCGATAAACGCGCCGGACGCCGACTGGGACAGCGTGCTTAACGCCGCGCGACGCAGCGACATCCACGCCGCAAAACTAGAGCTGCGCCAGCCTAAAGCAGAGGGACAGGCCTGGACGGTAAGCGAGATCGACCGCAGCTGGCCGAGTCAGGTTGACGCCGTTTCGGTGGATCCCACCACGTTCGCCATTGTCGACCGCGTCGAATTCGCGCATTTTCCGCTGGTAGCGAAGCTGACGCGCTGGGGCGTTGACGCCCACATGGGCGTACTGTTCGGCTGGCCGAACCAGCTGCTGCTGGCCCTGTTCGGCTTTGGCCTGTGCGCCACTATCGCGCTCGGCTACCGCATGTGGTGGATCCGTCGCCCGGCGCTGCCCGCGCAGAATCCGGCGCAAACGCTCCTTGTCGCCTGGCTGGCGATGCCGCGCTATGCGCAGGCCGCCTCGCTGATCGTTGCGCTGGCGCTGGGCTGGGCGCTGCCGGTAATGGGAGGTAGCCTGCTGGCGTTTATCGCTATCGATCTGCTGCGCTGGCGTAAGGCGCAGCGTGCCGCCATGCCGCAGCCGGAAACGCCGCTGGAGCAGCAGTCACCGCTGGGTATCGTGCGCGGGCGCTTCGCTGCAAAGCAGAAAGAGATGCGTTATTTCCTGCGCAGCGTGGTGATTTTATGGCTGATTGTCGGCACGGTGATGGGTAAAGCCATTATCAGCGGCGTTATCGAGCAGTATCAGATCGCCTTTAGCGACTGGTCGCTGATGATGTACGTCACCCAGGCGTTAATGGTGCTCCTCTATACCTCGGTCTTTACCGGCCTGATGTCGATTCCGCTGTGGTATTTCTTCCTCGGCGAGAGCGACGAACAGGGCAAATAAAGGCGCCAACTGCCCGTCCGCCGCGACGGGCAGCTTATTCAAAAAAGTTGAACTCTCTCAGCAAATCCCCCTGCTTCTCATCTTTTCCCATCGGTTTATCATCGTTCTGTAAGCTCATAACAGGAGATGATGATGAACGTTGTGCGTGCCCATCGCGGCCAGCTGTTTGAATATGGTCCTTTTACCATTCGCCGTCTGCGCCCGGGCGAACGCTTCGGGCCGCTAGCGATTGTCGATATGACGACGCTGAAACTCGGCGCGCGCATTTCGATGCACGAGCATGTGAACGACGACATCCTCAGCTACGTCTGGCGCGGCTCGGTGCAGCATACCGACCTGCAGGGCGAACGCACGCCGCTGTCGGCGAAACGGGTGATGGTGGTGAATGCGGGCGAAGGCCTGCGGCACGAAGAGTCCGCGCCGCTGATTGAAGCCGAAGTGCTGCAGGCGTTTATCCGTCCGGCGCGCGCCGGCGGCGAAGCGAAAACCCAGCTGCTGGAGCGCGCTGACGGCGTCGCCCACAACGCCTGGACGTGGCTGGCAGGGCCGGAAGGCAGCGCCGCGCCGTTGACGCTGCGTCAGGCGGTGCATATTTACGACGTGCGACTGGAGCGCGGCAACACGCTGGAGGTGCCCGCTATTCCCGGCTTTGCGCCCTGGCTGGCGGTGCTGGACGGCGTGGTGAATCTGGAGGGGCAGCGCCTGCATAAAGGCGATGTGGCCGGCGACACCGAAGCGCTGCCGGCCGTAACCGCTGAGCGCGACGCCACGCTAATCTGCTTTCTGGTGGATGCGGAAGCGACCGGCGTGATGAGCGGAACCGTCAGCGGCAGTTAGAGCAAGGGAAGGTGAAAACCTTCCCTTTTCTTCACTCGTGGTGATGCGCGCGCTGTAGCGTATGCCGGAACTGGCGCACCTGCTCGCGTGACCAGCAGCGTTCTCTGAATGCCACGTTTTTTACCGGCTCGGGCAACGGCACCCCGTCCAGCGATCCGCGATTACAGTAGGCGCGCACCAGCCTCAGCGGAGAGACGCCCAGGTAGCGCGCGAATTCAGACAAGGTCATTAACTCACTTTTCATATACGTCTCCTTTTGCCAATGATTCTCTGCATCATCGAATCCTTTGACCGCGCGTTGTTTGATCTGGCGCATTGAAGGAGTGATTAAAATTTGAGCTAAGCGTAAAATTCATTTTTTTCCTGACTGGCGAAGCGGCAGATTTTCACCCAGGCTTGAGGCTCTCTCTTCTGCGTGTGAGGCTGCGTGAAACCCTACTCTCTGCTGCTTATCTGCCTGCTTTTTCCCGGCCTGGCCGCCGCGCACAGCGTGGAAACGGGCAAGTCTCTTCCGCCAGTCTTTATCGCCAACGAGGGCGAACTGGTGATGCAACATGAGATGCTGGGCTACCAGCGCTGGAGCAGCCAGTCGCTGACCGGTAAAGTTCGTATGGTGATCCACGTTGCCGGGCGGCTTTCGGCCAAAGAGCAAAACGCGCCGCTGATCGCCGCCATTCAGCAGGCGAACTTTCCGCGCAGCCGCTTTCAGACCACTACTATCGTTAATACGGACGACGCGATCCCTGGCAGCGCGATTTTCGTCGAGCGCAGCATCAAATCGAGCAAGCGCGACGCGCCCTGGCAGCATTTTGTTATCGACAGCAGCGGCGTGGCGCGAAACAGCTGGCAGCTGACGCCGCACGGCTCTACGGTCATTCTGCTGGACGCACAGGGCGTGGTTCGCTTCGCGAAAGATGGCGCCCTGACGGCACGGGAAGTTAAAGAGGCCGTCGCTTTGCTTAACCAGATGCTGTCCGAAGCGCCTGCGCCCTCTGACACCGCACTTAGTTCGTGAATAAAATTATTATTTTATTGCCACTTATCTCCGTTTCCCCCGTCAGAGCGGCAATTCTCGTCTACGCTTTATTGCACCGCCGCGTCAAAACCAAACAATAACGCTCAGTTTACGGCGGTGCTAAAAATAACAGGCTTCACTTTTTTAGATGGCTCCTTCTGCGCCACTTTGTTCATTTGCAATTACGACAGGCCGACGCTCACCTGCAAGTAAGGACTGCCATCATGACCATTTTTGCTGAAAGAGATCCTACCCTCATTTACAGCGATCCCCTGATGTTACTCGCGAGTATCGAACAGCGTCTTGATCGACTGCTGCCGGTAGAAAGCGAACGCGACTGCGTGGGGCTCGCGATGCGCGAAGGGGCGCTGGCGCCAGGCAAACGCATCCGGCCGGTGCTGCTGATGCTGGCCGCGCACGACCTGGGCTACCGCGACGAACTCAGCGGCCTGCTCGATTTCGCCTGTGCCGTTGAGATGGTACATGCCGCCTCGCTAATACTCGATGATATTCCCTGCATGGACGACGCCGAACTGCGGCGCGGCCGCCCGACCATCCATCGCCAGTTTGGCGAGCCGGTGGCGATACTGGCCGCCGTCGCCTTGCTGAGCCGCGCCTTCGGCGTTATCGCAATGGCGGACGGCATCAGTAGCCAGGCGAAAACCCAGGCTGTGGCGGAACTTTCCCACTCCGTGGGCATTCAGGGACTGGTACAGGGACAGTTTCGCGATTTGACCGAAGGCGGCCAGCCGCGCAGCGCCGACGCTATTCAGCTCACTAACCATTTCAAAACCAGCGCGCTGTTCAGCGCGGCGATGCAGATGGCCTCGGTGGCCGCCGGCGCGCCGCTGGAGTCGCGTGAAAAGCTGCACCGCTTTGCGCGGGATCTCGGCCAGGCTTTCCAGCTGCTGGACGACCTGACCGACGGTCAGAGCGACACCGGAAAAGACGCCCATCAGGATGTGGGAAAATCGACGCTGGTCAATATGCTGGGCAGCAAAGCGGTGGAGAAGCGGCTGCGCGACCATCTGCGCCGCGCGGATCGCCATCTGGCTTCCGCCTGCGACAGCGGTTACGCCACCCGGCATTTCGTGCAGGCCTGGTTCGACAAAAAACTCGCTATGGTCGGCTGACCGCGCGTTTCCCGTCTGAGTATATGGAGCAGCAATGAAGGACACGGACCTGACGAAACGCAAAAACGATCATCTGGACATTGTTCTGCGTAACACCACGCCAGCATCGGGCAGCTTCGCCCGCTGGCAATTCACGCACTGCGCTCTGCCGGAACTGCACCTGGATCAGATCGATCTGCGCACCCGGCTGTTCAATCGCCCCATGCAGGCGCCTTTTCTGATTAGCTCAATGACCGGCGGCGCGGCGCGCGCCCTCTCTATTAATCACCATCTCGCCGAAGCGGCGCAGGCGCTTGGCCTGGCGCTGGGCGTCGGTTCACAGCGCGTGGCGCTGGAAAGCGACAACAATTTCGGCCTGACGCGCGACCTGCGCCGTATCGCCCCGGATATTCCGCTGCTGGCCAACCTGGGCGCCGCGCAGATTCTCGGCGAGCAGGGCCGCGGGCTGGCACAGAACGCGGTAAGCATGATTGAAGCGGATGCGCTGATCGTCCATCTTAATCCGCTGCAGGAAGCGCTGCAGCGCGGCGGCGACCGCGACTGGCGCGGCGTGCTGCAGGCGATTGCGCAGCTGGTTAAAACGCTTGAAGTACCGGTCATCGTGAAAGAGGTCGGCGCGGGCATCTCGCCGGAGGTTGCGCAGCGGCTTGCCGAGGCGGGCGTCAGCATGATCGACATCGCAGGCGCGGGCGGCACCAGCTGGGCGGCGGTAGAAGGCGAACGCGCCAGCACGCCGCAGCAGCGCGCGGTGGCGATGGCCTTCGCCGACTGGGGCATTCCCACTGATGAAGCGTTGCGCGCCGTGCGCCACAGGCTGCCCGCTATGCCGCTTATCGCCTCCGGCGGCATTCGCGACGGCATCGATGCGGCGAAAGCGCTGCGGCTGGGCGCGGACGTGGTCGGCCAGGCGGCGGCGGTGCTTAGCAGCGCCCTGCACTCCGCCGACGCGGTAGTGGCGCACTTTGAGACGCTGATCGAACAGCTGCGCGTCGCCTGTTTCTGCACCGGCAGCGCTAATCTACGCCAGCTGCGCCTCGCGCCGCTGCAGCGCGCGGGAGCAAGCGAATGAGCCATTTCGCAGTTATCGCCCCGCCCTTTTACAGTCACGTACGCGCGCTTCAGGCGCTGGCGCAGAGGTTAATCGCGCGCGGTCATCGAATTACCTTTATTCAACAGGCAGAGGTCGCCGCGCTGCTCAGCGATGCGGCCGTCGGCTTTCACGCCATCGGCCTGGCGTCGCATCCTGTCGGCACGCTCGATCGTACGCTGCAGCTGGCGGCCCATCCTGGGGGATTAGGCATTCTGCGCCTGATCCGCGATATGGCCAGCAGCACTGATATGCTGTGCCGGGAGCTGCCGGATGCGCTGCGGGCGCTGGCGGTAGACGGTGTTATTGTCGATCAGATGGCGCCGGCAGGCGGACTGGTAGCGGAGGCGCTGCGGCTGCCTTTCGTTTCGGTCGCCTGCGCGCTGCCCGTGAACCGCGAAGCGCATTTCCCTTTGCCGGTGATGCCCTTTTTGTGGGGCACCAGCAGCGCCGCGCGCGAGCGCTTCGCTTCCAGCGAAAAAATTTACGACTGGCTGATGCGCAGCCACGACCGCGTGCTGGCGCGACATGCCGACGCTTTCGGCCTTCCGGACCGCCGTCAGCCGCATCAGTGCCTGTCGCCGCTGGCGCAAATCAGCCAGCTGCCGCACGCACTCGACTTTCCGCGCGGCGAACTCCCCGCGCATTTCCACGCCACTGGTCCACTGCGCGAACCTGCGACCTCCGCTGAGCTGCCGCTGTTCAGCAATCGTGGCCAGCCGCGCGTTTTCGCCTCGCTCGGCACCTTACAGGGCGGCCGCTACGGACTGTTCAAAACCCTGGCGAAAGCCTGCCGTGAACTGCAGGCGGAGCTGCTGATCGCCCACTGCGGCGGCCTGAGCGATTTTCAGGCGCGAAAACTGCTGCGCGCCGGTGCCGCCCTGGTGACGGATTTCGTCGACCAGCGTGCCGCGCTCGCGCAGGCGGACGTGGCCATTACCCACGGCGGCCTGAATACGGTGCTGGACGCCGTTGCGCAGAGCACACCGCTGCTGGCGATTCCGCTGGCGTTCGATCAGCCCGGCATCGCCGCGCGGCTGGCGCACCATGGTCTGGGAATACGCGCGTCGCGCTTCTCCACCAGCCATCAGATTGCGCGCCGCCTGCGTCGCCTGCTGGACGATCGGACGATTAAACAGCGCATGTCGCGCCTGCAGCCGCAGCTGGCGGCCTGCGGCGGCGTCGAGCGCGCGGCCGATATTACCGAACGCGCGCTGCTGACGCGCCAGCCGGTGCGTGCGGAGAAGTGCTATGACATCGCAGTATGATCTGCTACTGCTCGGCGCCGGGCTGGCGAACGGACTGCTGGCGCTGCGGCTTAAACAGCAGCAGCCCGGTTTGCGCGTGCTGGTGCTTGAAGCCGACGCCCGGGCAGGCGGCAACCACACCTGGTGCTTCCACGAAGAGGATCTCAGCGCCTCGCAGCATCAGTGGATCGCGCCGCTGGTGGCGCACCGCTGGCCGCACTACGAAGTGCGCTTTCCTCAGCTGACGCGTCAGCTCGACAGCGGCTATTTCTGCATGACTTCCGCGCGTTTTGACGAGGTGCTGCGCGCGACGCTCCGCGACGCGCTGCGGCTTAACCAGACCATCGCCTGCAGCGGGCCTGACCACGTTCAGCTCGCCAGTGGCGAAGTGCTGCGCGCGCGCGCCGTGATCGACGGCCGCGGCTATCAGCCCGACGCCGCCCTGCAGATCGGCTTTCAGGCTTTTCTCGGTCAGGAGTGGACCCTGAGCCAGCCGCATCGGCTTGAAGGTCCGATTCTGATGGATGCCACCGTTGACCAGCAGGGCGGCTATCGCTTCGTCTATACCCTGCCGCTCTCGCCGACACGTCTGCTGATCGAGGATACTCACTATATCGACGATGCCTCGCTGGCGGCGGCGCAGGCGCGGCAGAACGTCTGCGACTACGCCGCTCGTCAGGGCTGGCAGCTGGAGACGCTGGTGCGCGAAGAGCGCGGCGCGCTGCCGATTACCCTGGCGGGCGACTTCGACCGCTTCTGGCATCAGCGACCGCCCAGCGTCGGCCTGCGCGCCGGGCTTTTCCACCCGACTACAGGTTATTCGCTGCCGCTGGCGGCGGCGCTGGCGGACGCACTCGCTGCAGAGGACGATTTCTCCCCTGATGCGCTCGCGCCGCGTATCCACCGCTTTGCGCAGGCGGCATGGCGGGATCAGGGCTTTTTTCGCATGCTCAACCGCATGCTGTTTCTGGCCGCCGACGGGGATCAGCGCTGGCGCGTGATGCAGCGCTTTTACGGGCTGCCCGAGGGGCTGATCGCCCGGTTTTACGCCGGACGGCTTACCCTGGCCGACCGCGCGCGCATTCTTAGCGGCAAGCCGCCCGTCCCGGTACTGGCGGCGCTGCAGGCTATTCTCACTCACCCTTCTGGACGAAGAGCATCACGATGAAGCACACCACGGTAATTGGCGCAGGATTTGGCGGACTGGCGCTGGCGATTCGCCTGCAGGCGGCAGGCATTCCAACGCGGCTGCTGGAGCAGCGCGACAAGCCGGGCGGCCGCGCTTATGTTTATCAGGATCAGGGCTTTACCTTTGATGCGGGCCCAACGGTGATTACCGATCCGTCCGCCATCGAAGAGCTGTTCGCCCTGGCGGGCAAATCGATGAGCGACTATGTTGAGCTGCTGCCGGTGACGCCCTTCTACCGGCTCTGCTGGGAGTCGGGCGAGGTGTTTAGCTACGACAACGATCAGGCACGGCTGGAGGCGGAGATCCGCAAATTCAATCCAGACGATGTGGCGGGCTATCAGCGCTTCCTCGACTATTCGCGCGCCGTGTTCGCCGAAGGCTACCTCAAGCTCGGCACCGTCCCCTTTCTGTCATTCCGCGATATGCTGCGCGCCGCGCCGCAGCTGGCGCGCCTGCAGGCGTGGCGGAGCGTCTACAGCAAGGTAGCGAGCTTTATCGAAGATGATAAGCTGCGTCAGGCGTTCTCTTTTCATTCGCTGCTGGTCGGCGGCAATCCCTTCGCCACTTCGTCGATCTATACCCTGATCCATGCGCTGGAGCGCGAATGGGGCGTCTGGTTTCCGCGCGGCGGCACCGGCGCGCTGGTGCAGGGCATGCTGAAGCTGTTTCAGGATCTAGGCGGCACGCTGGAGCTGAACGCGCGCGTCAGCCATATAGAGGCGAAAGACGCCGCGATTTCCGCCGTGCATCTGGAGGATGGCCGGGTATTCGAAACCCGCGCGGTCGCCTCTAACGCCGATGTGGTGCATACCTACGGCGATCTGCTCGGTAAACATCCTGCCGCCGCCGCGCAGGCCAAAAAGCTAAAAGGCAAGCGCATGAGCAATTCGCTGTTCGTGCTCTATTTCGGCCTGAACCACCATCACGATCAGCTGGCGCACCATACCGTCTGCTTTGGCCCGCGCTACCGTGAGCTGATTGACGAAATATTTAACCACGACGGGCTGGCGGAGGATTTTTCTCTCTATCTCCATGCGCCCTGCGTCACCGATCCTTCGCTGGCGCCGCCGGGCTGCGGCAGCTACTACGTGCTGGCGCCGGTGCCCCACCTCGGTACCGCCGATCTGGACTGGAATATTGAGGGACCGCGCCTGCGCGATCGTATTTTCGCCTATCTGGAAGAGCACTATATGCCCGGCTTGCGCAGCCAGCTGGTGACTCACCGCATCTTTACGCCGTTCGATTTTCGCGACGAGCTTAACGCCTATCAGGGCTCCGCCTTTTCCGTCGAGCCCATTTTGCGTCAGAGCGCCTGGTTCCGGCCGCATAACCGCGACAGCCATATTCGCAATCTCTATCTGGTTGGCGCGGGCACGCACCCAGGCGCGGGCATTCCCGGCGTGATCGGTTCCGCCAAGGCCACCGCAAGCCTGATGCTGGAGGATCTGCATGAATAATCCGACGCTGCTGCACCATGCCGTGGAGACGATGGAAGTGGGATCGAAGAGTTTCGCTACCGCCTCTAAGCTGTTTGACGCCAAAACGCGTCGCAGCGTGCTGATGCTCTACGCCTGGTGCCGCCACTGCGACGATGTAATCGATGATCAGCAGCTTGGTTTTCCCGGCGAGGTTCCTTCGGCGCAGACGCCCCAGCAGCGCCTGGCGAATCTGGAACGCAAAACCCGCCAGGCCTATGCGGGCGCGCAAATGCACGAACCGGCGTTCGCCGCCTTTCAGGAGGTGGCGCTCGGCCATGACATTTCCCCCGCTTACGCCTTCGACCATCTGGAAGGGTTCGCCATGGACGTGCGCGGCGCGCGCTATGAAACGCTGCAGGATACGCTGCGCTACTGCTACCACGTCGCGGGCGTAGTCGGGCTGATGATGGCGCAAATTATGGGGGTGCGCGACGAGGCGGTGCTGGATCGCGCCTGCGATCTCGGCATCGCTTTTCAGCTGACCAATATTGCGCGCGATATCGTCGAGGATGCGCGGGTTGGCCGCTGCTATTTACCAGAGAGCTGGCTGGAAGAAGCCGGTCTTGATCGACTTCACTTTGCCGATCGCGCGCATCGACCGGCGCTGGCGGGACTGGCGCGGCGGCTGGTAAGCGAAGCAGAGCCCTATTACGCTTCTGCTTCGGCAGGCCTGGCTGGGCTGCCGCTGCGCTCCGCCTGGGCGATCGCCACGGCGAAAGAGGTCTATCGCCGCATTGGGGTTAAAGTTTACGGCGCGGGCGAAACCGCCTGGGATCGCCGCCAGTCCACCAGCAAACAGGAGAAGCTCCTGCTGCTGGCGGCGGGTGCGGCGCAGGCGATCAGGTCTCGGGCGGCCGCTTCGCCGCCGCGTCCGGCCGAGCTTTGGCAGCGTCCGCGTTAGGTTGACGACCGTGACGCTGGCGCAGCGTCGCCTGTAATTTCGCCAGCGGCGGCGCATAGAGGAAGCCGAAGGAGACGCAGTCTTCACGACCGCGCACCGCATGGTGCATACGATGCGCCATATAGAGTCGTTTAAAGTAGCCGCGACGCGGGATGTACTTAAAGGGCCAGCGCTGATGCACCAGCCCATCATGCACAATAAAATAGAGCAGGCCGTAAAGCGTCATGCCTGCGCCTATCCACTGTAGCGGCCAGACGCCGCGACTGCCCAGGTAGATCAAGAGAATCGCCAGCATGGCGAACACTACGGCGTACAGGTCGTTGACCTCAAACCAGCCGCTATGCGGTTCATGATGCGACCGGTGCCAGCCCCAGCCCCAGCCGTGCATAATATATTTGTGTGACAGCGCGGCGGTAATCTCCATCGCTACGACGGTCAGTAATACGATTCCAGCGTTCCACAACCACAGCATATCTTCTCCCGTCAGTGCATCCTGCCAGCCAGCTCAGGCTGGCTATCATCTGCTGCGGCACCCCGCAGGCGAACATTAAGTTTAGGCTATGGCCTGTAATTCGCCGCAGGGTTTAAAGTGAAGCATTGCTCTGCCGCAGAGGAGGTGCGCTCAGACCCGCAGCGTTCGGCCGCCCAGGCCATCAGGCATTTCGATCAACAGGCTTAGCGTGCCGCCCATCGCTTCAACGTAACGCTTAATCGTAATCAGACGCTGATCGGCTCCAGCCTGTTCAATTTGCGCGATCCGCGGTTGCTTAACGCCCATCGCGGCGGCCACGCTTTTTTGCGAGATCGCTAGCTCTTCACGTAACAGTTGCAGGCCAGTTTCGAGGATCATGGTGCCAGCCATTTGCTGAACATCCGCCAGTTCAGTTTCAGAAAACTCAGCCTTCAGGAAATCATTCAGTTCAGTCATGAGGGTTTCTCTTAAGTTCTTCCAGATGCTGGCTAAATATGTCATCTGCCAGCGCTATCATGCGTTCGTAAAATTGCTTATCGCCCGTTTTATCGCCAGCGCACAGCACAATCGCCTGACGCGCCGGATCAAAGGCATAAAAGGCGCGTACAGGATGTCCGCCGTACTGAATTCTTAGCTCTTTCATATTGGTAAACCGGGACCCCTTGACGGTGTCCGCATAGGGCCGAGGCAATGCTGGTCCATAATGCTGGAGGTTTAGCAGGCTGGCGGCGATGCGCTTTTTTAAGGCTGGTTCCTGACCGCGTAGCCATCTTTTAAACTCGTCCGTAAGTATTACCGCCCACATCGCCAGCTCTCCTTATAAGCGATTCCTTATACAAATATATAAGCTTTCTCTTATAGCGGCAAGCGCATACCAGACATGGCCAGGCCTGAAGTGAACGGAAAAATTCTCGTCATTCTAGCCTGTTAGCACAAAAGGCAATGGCGCAAGCGGCCCGCGCTGCCGTAGACTGCGGCAGCAAAAAACAAAACAGGGATTACAACGACATGAAGCTGTTCTATAAAGCGGGCGCCTGCTCGCTGACTACCCACATCGTTCTGCACGAAACCGGATTGCCGCACACCTCCGTTGCCGTGGATCTAAAAACCAAACGTACCGCGGAAGGCGACGATTTTCTGGCGATTAACAGCAAAGGTTATGTGCCGGCATTACAGCTCGATAACGGCCACGTGCTGACCGAGGGCGCCGTTATTGCCCAGTATCTGGCGGATTTGAAGCCGGAAAGCCATTTGCTGGCGGCAGGCGGTGAAGCGCGCTATGCGGTGCTGGAGTGGATGAACTTTATTTCCACCGAACTGCACAAAGGCATTGGGGCGTTTTTCAACCCGGCTATGACGCCGGAATGGAAGGCGGCTGCGACGGCGACGCTGACCAAACGTCTGGACTGGCTGGCGGAAGCGCTGGGGGATAACCGCTATTTATACGCTGACCACTTCACCATTGCCGATGCCTATCTGTTCAATGTGCTGAGCTGGTTCCGCGTGGTTGATTTCAGCCTGGATCGCTGGCCGGCGCTGCAGCGCTTTGCTGCGACTCATGCGCAGCGTCCGTCAGTGATCGCCGCGATGAAATCGGAAGGCCTGATGTAATAAAACAGCGCGCCCGAGGGCGCGCTGTTCGATCAGAAGTCCGCTTTCAGCACAATGCGGTAGTGCGCCTTGCCAGCGCGCAGGTGATCGAGCGCGTCGTTGATTTTCGACATTGGGAAATATTCCACGGTCGGCGCGACATCCGCACGCGACGCCAGACGAAGCAGCGAGCGCAGCTGGCCCGGCGAACCGGTAGAAGAGCCGGTCACGCCGCGATCGCCGAGGATCAGGTTGAACGCCTGCACTTCGAACGGCTTCATCACCGCCCCAACGGTGTGGAAACGGCCATTGGCCGCCAGCGCCTGAAAATAGGGCTGCCAGTCAAGATCGACCGCGACGGTGCTGATAATCAGATCGAACTGACCGGCCAGCTTGTTCAGCGCCTCAGGATCGCGGCTGTTGACGACGTAGTCCGCGCCCATCTGCTTAATGGTTTCGGTTTTGGAAGGCGACGAGCTGAACGCCGTGACTTCCGCGCCCAGCGCGCGCAGCAGTTTAATCGCCATATGGCCAAGACCACCGATGCCGATCACGCCCACGCGGCTGGTGGCGGTAATGTTATGCATCAGCAGCGGTTTAAAGACGGTGATGCCGCCGCACAGCAGCGGACCGGCGGTCGCCACGTCCAGATTTTCCGGCAGCGGAATAACCCATTGCCAGTTGGCGCGTAAATGGCTGGCAAAGCCGCCATGGTTGCTGATGGTGGGAACGTTATTATTGACGCAGTTAACCTGCTCGCCGTTGATGCAGGCATCGCAATATTGACAGCTTTTCGCCGTCCAGCCGATGCCGACGCGCTGGCCCATGCTCAGGCCTTTATTTTTAGCGCTGTCGCCCAGCGCGACCACGCGGCCAATCACTTCATGACCGGCGATAAGCGGATAGGCCGAGATGCCCCACTCGTTGTCGATCATCGAGAGATCGGAGTGGCACACGCCGCAGTAATCGACTTCAACTTCGACATCTTCCGCAGCCAGCGGGCCGGGATCGTACTCATAGGGTTGAAGCGCTTCTCCAGCCTTCATGGCCGCGTAACTTTTAAATTTCATGCTTTTCCTCGCTGAGATAATGAATGCGCTTAAGGCATTTTGGCGCTGAAGCTGTCCGCAACCGTCACGAACTGCCCGCCGCCAAGATGATGCAAAGTGTGAAGCGCGCGGTTTTCGGCGCTGAAATGCCAGCGGCCGTCATAAAAGACTCGACTGTCAGCTGCCGCCGCGACTACTTCGCCGAACAGGGTGTCGTAGTTTTGCTGCGCCTCAGTTGCCGGCAGCAGCCGACACTCCAGCCAGGCGACGCAGCTCTCTTCCAGCAGCGGCACGCCCAGCTCAGGACCCTTAATGGCCTGAATATCCCAGGCGGCGAATTTATCTTCATCGCGTCCCGATCGGTTGCCGACGGCATAGGTCAGATCGGCGAAGGCGGCAGCCGGCACGCAGACGCCAAAGGCGCCGCTCGACTCAATCAGCTCACGCGACCAGGTCGCCTTATCCACCACGATCGCCACGCGCGGCGGCGTAAACTCCACCGGCGTCGACCAGGCAGCGGCCATGACGTTGCGGCGCTGAGTCTGCGGATGCTGGCTGGTAATCAGAATGGTAGGACCGTGATTGAGCAGACGGCTGGCGTGCTGAAGCGCCACCGGACGGAAATGCGACATAGCGGTTCCTTACTGAATTGACGCACGCTGCTTTGTACATCATAAATTGCTGTAAACGTTTTACTTTACGCGTTTTCGCCAGCAGCGGTTTACCGCTGCGTGCCGAGCCGTTTTTATAATAGATCGTGATTCAACGGCGTGCGAAAAGCGTGGCGGGCTGCGCTCATCAGCTGAGCGGCCGTAACGGTGGGCGGCAGTCGCGTCAGCACTTTGCTCGCCTGCCAGTAGCACAACACCATCACTTCATCAGTCTCGCTTTCGGCCAGCTCTTTCAGCCGTGCGCGCAGCGTCGGCACGTTGAGCGTCTGCTGCTCGTCCAGCATCTCTTCGATGGTCTTGATAATGACGTCGTGGATAGTTTTCCAGGAAAGATTAGTAAGCAAAATCAACCTCTTCTAGCGCTTTCCGGCTCCGGAACCGTGATAACTTTTACCGCGTGGGCGACACCTCCGCGGGCGGGATAATGTTAACATGGCATTAACTATAGCTGCATCGCCGGGCTTTCGGCGACTTTTACACAGTGGGATTATCACCGTGGAAGCGTTTTCAAAAAAGCAGCTAGTTTAGCGGTAAAAGCGGGCTTTTAATGCCTGATTAGGGCACCGTTGTAACGTGCTGAGACAGGGCGCATTTTTGAATGGCAGAGATGTCAGATTAAACAGGAGAGAGAAAATGAGCAGAGACAAATTCGTGGCTGATGCGCTGGTATGGGGACAGGGACCGCGCGTTTTCGAGATTTTTCTGGAACCAACATGCCCTTTTTCCGTACGCGCCTTCAATAAGCTTGATGCGCTGCTGGAATATGTCGGCGAAAAAGAGATGACGTTGAAAATCCGCCTGCAGTCACAGCCGTGGCATCTCTATTCAGGCCTGATTGTGCGCTATATCCTGGCGGCCTCGACTCTACCCGACGGGAAACATGCCGCCAGAGCGGTGATGAAAGCGGTAGCCGATCATCGCGAAGAATTTGAGTTTGCCGATCACTGTCGCGGCCCCAATATGCACACGACGCCTGAAGAAATAGTCGACCGCCTTAAGCGCTACAGCGGCGTCGACGCTCGCGCTCCGTTCGATCGCGCAGAGTTGCAAAACGAGATCAAGTGGCACTGCAAATATGCGCGTCAGAATGGCGTGCACGTTTCACCGACTTTTATGATCAATGGGTTAATTCAACCGGAGATGGGCAGTGGCGATGAGATTAGCGAGTGGGCAAAGCGTCTGATGGCGTAGCAAGCATCGCCTGCGGAGAGCGCAGGCGATATGGATTACTGGTCGGTGTCATCATCTTCGTAAGCAGGTATTTCCGCATCATCCGGCAGCGGTTCAGTATCGGGACGTTCAGACATGATAAAGCTCCTTCGGGCGGCTATGAAAAACCTGACATATCGCTACAACAACGCTAATTTCAGACGCCTTCTAACCCAAAAAGCGCAGACTACGCAGATCCGCATTTAACACGTTGAGTTAACCTGCGTCATTGCCTGAGCAATCATGCGGTTAGCGAAGCAGAACGCAAAACGTAGCGTGCAGCGATTTTTGGTAACATCTGGCAATATAATAAACTACTGAAAATTGCGGCGATGCCGATAGATTGATGCGTGCAGACGGGGAGGTTGGCAGCGAGCCAACACCAGGGCAACCGCGTCGACTTCCCCGCTGCAGCTGTTCAGGTTCGGCCTGACGACTGCTCGCCAGGCTGAACAGAACCTTAAGGACGTTTCAGCAGAGGATCAACTTTATCCTTTTCTTCAACGCCTGATACGCCGCTTCTCTCAACGATGTCATCATCTACGCCGGTTGTTCCGGTAGTGTTGAAAGCGCCGGCAGGTTTTGCCGTAGCGCTGCCAGTACCTGTCAGAGGGGCATCCGCAGCAAGATGGCTGTCTGCATGATCGATGTCCACTTCCTGGCGACGAACAGAATCTGTGATGTTTTCAACGCGCTCGCTCTGGTCTTTGCGTACCACCACTTCTTCTTTGATATGCGCGGTTTTGTTGATAACCGGCTGTTCATGCGTTTCCGCTACTTCGATAGTTTTATCTTCCCAGTCGACGTTATCCGTCGCAGCTAAATCGTTGGTTGAACGGCGGAAGATATCCGCATGCTGCTCCTGCAGAGAAATATTTTCTGAAACCTGATCGGTCACGGTATAGCGACGGACGCGGGTGGTTCCTTCGCTGACCAGACGTTTGCCAACTTCCAGACGCTCTTCAGCCAGGCGCAGCACTTCCTCTTCGCTTTCATCGCCGGTAAGCGAAGTACGAACCGGCTGCGTCAGACCGCTGTCGGCGACGCTGTTGACGCCAGTCGCGCTCTGCGCGGTTGAGACGGTATAGCCGTCATCCTGCGACAGGCTGTTGCCGGCCGGCAGTTCGCCGGTATCATGCGCATCCAGAATACTGTAGGCGCGCGGCAGCTTATCCTCTTCAGCGCGCAACGTCAGCACGACGCTGCCTGAGTTAATTGCATCTTCATACACGCCGCTCTGCTCTTCATCCAGCGTGCTGCCGAACAGTCGCTGCCAGAAGCCTGGATGACGGGCTTCGTGTCCTTCCGATTTCAGACGCTCGCCAGAAATCACATCAATATCATGCTCGGCGAAACCCGCCTTGATCAGGCTACGCTTAGCCCCTTCAGCCTGAGCCAGGGTACTGAACATTGTTACGATTTTTTCGTGTGCCATGATTTCCTCCTGCGTGATGATGGCTTAGGTGTCGTCTTTTTTCCGGTTAATCTCGACATGCTGTTTACGTAGTGAAACGGTCTCTTCCCAGGGAACCTCTTCATGCGTTCGCCGGATATGCAACTCCTCTTTCAAAACCAGCCTGCGAATGATTTCAACCTCTTCCTCTACGACCGGCACGATAAGGACGCCTTCCTCTTCCCTGATATCCGGCATAGACGCGATGCGCTCATTTTTCGGCACATGCGTCACCTCAACGTTTTCACGGCGCAACAGTAGACTTACTGGCTCACTATGAGTTGAAGTCTGGCGTTTAACTGTGACATATCCATCCAGTACTTCTTCTCGCGATACGCTCAGCTTTTCTTCAGCCAGATGCAGTATTTCCTCTTCTGCATTCGGATGTTCGTCATTGTTTGAAGAAGAAGCCATATTTCACCCTTAATGAAATGCCCGGTTGAAATAAACACCCTGATATAATCAAATCAAAAGCATTTACAACTAATGAAACTTAAGTCTGAATCAAAACCCAGCCGTTGCAAGCCAAACGGTAAAAAAAAGGAAAATAAAAACAAAGGCGAAACTGCATTTAAAAAGCCAGCATTTAACCCAGCAGAAAATTATCCTTTTCGACCAATGACTTATTGCTAAAACCTTTGTTAATTGTGCGCACTTTTAATTCAGGATAATTCCTACCAGCAAAAAAATTAAATTTAGCTACGCCGGCTAAAATTCATTATTAACGCGCTGATATGCTTTGTTTTTATATTGCCTTTGAATAAAAAAGCGCATAAACATGTAAAAGTATGTCAGCGAGTGAATAATTACGACTGTAGGCGTGTAGAAGCATTATTAGGGGAATTAATTCGCCAGCGCGACCCATTTCAAGCCAGCTGAAATGTGGTTTTTTGGCGCGGGGGCAAACATAGCAGAGGGGAATGGGGTACGCTCTGCTGCGACGCATCGCGGCAGAGCGAGGTCATTATTTCCCTTCAAAGAAATTTTCAGGCAACTGTCCCGGCGCGCGGTCAATAACGCTGTCGTTATCTGGCCCTTCATTTTTCATATAGGTGACTTCGGCGAACTCGGGAATGATCACGTAGGGATAAGCGGGACCTTCATCTCTAAAGCGATGCATATCTTCGATAAACTCATTTTGATAGCAGATGGTTTTTTCAGGGTGCTGCCCTTCTCCGGCAATCCACTGCGGGAAGAAGATAGTGCCATGCAGCAGTTTCCGGTTCAAATCAAACAGCAGGCTGACGCAGGTGCCGGTCGGCTCATGCCAGTCAACCTTAAAGATGCCGGGCGCGAACTGCACGGCATTCATCTTCTGATTGGTCACCCAGCGTCCGCCGACCAGCCCCTGATGAATACGGTAGTCGCAGGTCGTTTCATTACGTGCGTACCACTCATACTTCCAGCCATTGTCGTAGGTATAGACAAAATGCGTACCGACAAACTGCGAAAGATCGCGTGATGACTCGTTAAGCGAAGCGATAGTCATGGCTTACCTCATGTTATCAGTAAGGAGGGCTCCGGCCTGTTGCGCAGAGCCGAATTCTCTTTTGACACCGGACATTAATCTTTTGCCGGCTCACTTATTATTGATGAGGATCCATTATTCACCACTTCAGCAGCGATCAAAGATACGCCATGCGACGTCATCAGGCATGTCGCGCACGGCTTTTCTCCCCGTGTTGATGCTGGAAATCCTCAGCGATAAAGGTGCAGCGAATCAGAGGATAACTCGAAAAAAAGCGGCCATTTTTAAATAAAATGTCTTTCACAAGAGAGATGAATATATAAGCAACCCGCCAAACGCTATAGCACTCTTTTTATTCAAATCTGCGGGTAAAATAAACGCGTATTTGTTTATCGTCTTGCGAAACAGAATCCCGCTGAAACTGCCTGTTACATCAGGCATATATTTATGACAATTAAAATTCGTTGTTAAATTAATCAGAAGCGTGTTATTTCCCCGCAAGCAGACCTCAGACAACACGGGATATGATCGTAATCAACGCCCTTCGACGCACCTCTCATTACCCTTCGTTAACGCTTTTACTAACCTAAAGAATAAAATGATAACGCTGCGAAAAATTAACGGTTTTGAATTAGAACGTGATATAGGCGAACTTAACCAGGCGATCGCTCAACATTATATCTGGTCCAGTCAGTTAACCACGACGGCGCTGTTTCATGACAGCCCCGATCCAGAGGTAATGGACACTGAGTCTCATCTGCACTGCCGCTTCAGCAAATGGCTGGCCATTCGTTTGCGTCTCAAAAACGTTGAAGATCCGGAGGTTAAGCAGATTGAAGAGCGCCACGCGGCGATGCACGCCTCTATGCGCGAACTGCTGCTGGCGATGCAGCAAGGCACCTTAACGCGCGCGCAGTTACAGGACTATTACGCAGACCAACGGGCATTCCTCGACGCCATCGATCGCTATAAAACCGAGCTGATCGCGCTACGGAATAATCACGATGCGCTAACGGGGCTGCCGCTGAGAAAACTGCTTTATCGCGATTTTCCCTTGCTGCAGAAGGCCGTTGGTCGTCATGCGGCGCCTTCGCTCTATCTGACCCTGATAGATATTGACCACTTTAAACAGGTCAACGACAAATATGGCCATACGACTGGCGATGCGGTGCTGAGAGAGCTTGGCAGCTTACTCTCCATGAATAGCCGCAGCCAGGACAAAACCTACCGCTTTGGCGGCGAAGAATTTATTCTGCTGCATGTTTGCGACAGCGATGCGGCCTTTAACGCCACGCTGGAGCGACTTATGGCGCAGATTCGCGCACATAATTTCATTACGCCGACCGGCACGCTGCAGATTACGGTAACCTGTTGCGCCGTGCATGCAGTCAGCGATGAGGCGTTACAGACGCTGATCGAAAAGGCCGACCGGGCCATGTATCTGGGCAAACAGCAGGGCCGCGATCGCATTATCTTTTGTCCGCACGAAAGCCAGGCGCCGAGCCATGCTGGCGAAGCGATCTGCTGGTAAGCGAAACCTAAACTCTTCCTCAACGCAGCGCGATTTTCCGCCTCGCGCTGCCGCCTTTTCTCTCTTACCGCACGGCTGACGCTTGTCTGGCTGACCCGACCTCACGATAATCGCTATCTACTTTACTTTATAACGAGAGTACAGATGAAAAAGCTCAGGCTTATCGCGTTGATAAGCGCCCTATTATGCAGCGCTTCCGCCATGGCGACCGATATTCGCGTCACCTACGCTGGTTCAATGGGCAAAGTGATGGATGAAAGTTTAGGCCCGGCATTCGCTAAAACAAACAGTGGCAGCTATCAGGGACAGGGCCAGGGCGCCTACGGCATGGCGCGACTGCTGGCGAGCAAAAAAATCACCGCTGACGTTTTTGTCTCGATTACGCCAGGTCCGATGCAAATCCTGAAAGAGGCGGGCCTGATCGATAATGCCGTGCCGGTCGCCAGCACCAGCATGGTGATCGCCTATAGCCCGAAAGGACCCTATGCGCAGCAGTTCGCCGCCGCCGCGAAGGCGGGTGATGCCAGCTGGCTTAAGGTGCTGGCGACGCCGGGCCTGAAGTTTGGCCGTACCGATCCGGTTAACGATCCTAAAGGGCAGAATATTGTCTTCTCTCTGCTGCTGGCGGAGAAGTATTACGGCAAGCCTGGCGCAGCCGACACCATTATGGGCGGCGTGCAGAATCCGGCGCAGACGCATCTCGAAGGCGGTTTGCTGGCACGGCTTGAGAGCGGCCAGGTCGACGCCGCGGCGGGTTATGAAAGCGAAGTCATCTCTGCGCATCTTCCCTATATCGCGCTACCGGACGAGATCAATCTGAGCAATCCGGCACAGGCCAAAAAGTGGTACGGCACCGTCAGCTTTACCATCAAAGACAGCAAAGGCGAGGAGAAAACTCTGCACACTCAGCCGCTGGTCTACTACGCGGCGGTGCTGAAAAATGCGCCCCACGGCGTGAAAGCGGGACAGGCCTTCATCGATTTTATGCTGAGCAAGGCGGGTCAGGCGCTCTACCAGCAGCATGGCTACGCCGCGCCTAAAGGCGACGCGCTCTACCCGTGATAACGCGTCGCCCCTCTTCGGCGCTCTGGTTATCGCTGCCCGCGCTTGTGCTGCTGGCTGTACCTTTCCTGACGCTGATCGCCCTGACTCGCTGGCGCCATTTTCATCTTGCCTGGGGCGACGGCAACGCTATCGCCATCTCGACCGGACTAGGGGTGATTTCGCTGCTGCTGATCGTGACCACCGGCCTGCCTGTCGCCTGGTGGCTGTCGCAGGCGCGCGGCAAGGCGCGGACGGTGGTGGAGATACTGGTGTTGATCCCGCTGCTGACGCCGCCGCTGGCGATGGGCATTCTGCTGGTCAGCGCCTATGGTCCCTATGGGCCGGCAGGCTCGCTGCTGGCGCGCATGGGCGTTGAGTTGGTTAACAATCCGGCCGCCTTTGTGCTGGCGCAGTGGTACGGCGCGCTGCCCTGGTTTATTACGACGGCACGGTCGGCCTTTGCCGCGGTGCCCGTTGCCATCCTGGAGGCGGGCCGCACGCTGGGCGCGTCGCCGTGGCAGCGTTTTCGCCGCCTGTCGCTGCCGCTCGCCGCGCCGGGTCTGGCGACGGCGGTGGCGCTCGCCTGGGTGCGCGCTATCGGCGAATTCGGCATCGTGATGATTTTTGCCTATTTCCCTCAGGGTATTCCGGTTAAGCTCTACAACAATTTGCAGAATGACGGCGTGGATGCGGTATATGTGCTGCTGTGGCTGCTGCTGTTGTTTACCTTACCTTTGCCGCTGGCCTGCTTTGCCTTTGTGCGTCGTTACGCACGCGAAAAAGAGCCGCGGCGCACCCGATCGGGAGTGATCTGATGTCCGTTTCGCTGGAGCAGTTGATCGAGAAGTACCCAGAGGCGCACGCATGGGCGTTCGGTGACTCGGCCGAGTTGGCCGACCGTCTCGTTACGCTGGTGATTGCCGGTAAAAAGATGGCGAGCTGCGGCTCGCTGCACGGATGGCAGGATGAGGAATCAAAGCCTGAGCCTGGCGGCTACAGCATTATCCTCGACGGCGCGGGGCAGCCGCGCTGCGTCATCCGCACCACCGGCCTCTTTTTGACCCGCTTCGACCGCGTGACGCCGGAGATGGCGATGCTGGAAGGCGAAGACGATCTCAGTCTGGAGAGCTGGCGCCGCGAGCATCAGCGCTTTTTCCAGAACGAAGGCACCTTTCACCCCGAGATGGAGTTGGTGTTCGAGACCTTCCAGCTGGTTGAGGTGGTGTAGTTCTGACAGCGTACTGCAGCAGGTGACAGGCGATAGGAGAGTGGCACAGGCGTCGTTTTTAAATATAATTCGCCCTTACTTTTGCAAACGATACCTGAGCTTTTATGAACACTTGCCAGACTGTTGCCCGTTATCGACCTGATATCGATGGGTTACGTGCTATAGCGGTTATTTTGGTTATTATTTTCCATGCAAACTCAGGTTGGCTGGCTTCGGGATTTATTGGCGTAGATATATTTTTTGTCATATCTGGCTATCTCATTACAGGCATTATTCTGACGCAAATATCCGAAAAGCGGTTTTCATTAAATCGCTTTTTTATCAGCCGCTTGTGGCGTATCCAGCCAGCCCTAATCACGGTTTCACTGGCGACGCTTCTTGTCGCTTCTTTTTTATACGTTATCCCTGATTACCTCACTTTCTTGAAAAGTGCTAAATACAACTCGCTTTTTCTGTCCAATCAGTTTTTTGCAAAGCAGTCTGTGACTTATGCCTCTCCTCAAAGTGAATTCTTTCCACTGCTTCATACGTGGTCATTATCGGTCGAGTGGCAGTGGTATCTTTTTCTGCCTTTAATTGTGCTGGCATGTCATAAGCTATTGAAACGCTCTGGCATACGATGGGTTCAGGATGAGAAAAAAAAGAATGTATATATTGCGTTACTTTTTGTGGTCATTACAGCGGCTTTAAGCACCCTGTCGATCGCGACAAGTCACAAATCACCTGGCGCCTCATACTACTTCTTAATCACGCGGGCTTTCGAATTTACAGCCGGGAGCTCAGCATTTCTTCTTGGTCGAATGGGCTTTACCTTGCGGCCTGCTCTTCTTTCACTATTGAGCGGATTAGCGTTAGGCTTAATATTCTTCACCGCCTTACAAACAGATCTTCTAAATATTTACCCTGGCATCTGGACATTGGGTGTCGTCCTGGCCTCAACAATAGTTTTATTTTCAGGACACTATGGCGAGAAATTAATATCAGGGTTAATGACAATAAAGCCCGTCGTTTTTACGGGGAAGTTGTCCTATTCACTTTATCTTTGGCACTGGCCCATTTTTGCCTTCTGTCGATACCTGGGTATCGCTCTCAGTGGTTTTAATCTCCTGCTTGCTCTTACTGCCATTGTTCTTCTTTCTGCTGGAAGTTATTTTTTGATTGAAGAGCCGTTAAGAAAAAAACGCCTCTCTTTTAAATGGACTTTTTCCCTGTTAGTGCTGCTTCCGCTGCTTTTGTTCAATGGATTATACGCTCTGGCCGTAAAGCATCACGGCTTTCCTCAGCGTCTTGGACAGGATTACGCACGCCAGCAGCATGTTCTCGATGAATACCTGGCTAAATCGGGCAACAGAGAAAATTGCCTGAATAATACCAACGATCCTGCTCAGTGTCAGTTGGGCGATGCACAAGGCGCACGTAGCGCTCTGGTTATTGGTGATTCAAACTCCAATCATTTTTGGGGATTCTTTGATGTTCTTGCTAAAGCAGCAGGCGTGAAGGTAAACGCGTTAAGCGTATCATCCTGCCTGACGCTGCCAGGAATCTGGCAATTCGACTGGTGGATTTATAAGGATATGCCCTATACCGAATGCCACGACAGAACGCAGAACTATTTCCAGCTCATCCAGCATAATCACTATAATTTTGTGGTTATTGGTGAAATATGGGAGCAATACGCTAACGGTCCTCATCTTATCAATAATACGAATGATGTACGTTCTGATGCCTTGTCCAAAACGAGGATGAATAGCGCAGTCAGAAAAGCGCTCGATATCATTATCGCTTCAGGGGCGCGGCCCGTTTTTATCAAAACAATTTTTCCTATGCCGTCTGGCTATCAGGAATGTATCAATCGCCATGCAGTCAGGCGCAGTGATTTTAACCATGAGGAATGTAATCAGCGACGAGCGCAAGGTAGTGAGGATGCGTATATAACCTCACTTTTCGCTCAGTTAAAGAAAGAGTACCCCTCACTGTTAATCATCGATCCTAAAGATATTCAGTGTGCTGGCGGCCAGTGTATCAGCCAGATTGATGGTATTCCTTTATATCGCGATGTGGGACATCTGACGGATTATGCTTCATACCGATTTGGCGAGATTTACCTGGAACAAAAAGGGAATCCCTTTAGCGGCTGATCTGCCAGTGAAGTGATAACTGGCCCGCGACTGCGATGAGCGGCGGGCCACTTATTCAGGAATCGTTTACTACAGCCACAGCTAGCTCGCATTGCGCTGGAAGTGGCTGTTTACAAACGCGCGGCAGCGCGGCGAAACAGGGTCAAGAAACAGCTGCTCCGGCGCGCCCTCCTCTTCCACCATTCCCTGATGCAGAAACACCGCCTTATTTGACACGTCGCGCGCGAAGCCCATCTCGTGCGTCACGATAATCATCGTGCGCCCCTCTTCCGCCAGGCCGCGGATCACGCGCAGCACCTCGCCCACCAGTTCGGGATCGAGCGCAGAGGTCGGCTCATCGAACAGAATCGCCTTGGGCTGCTGCGCCAGCGCGCGCGCAATCGCCACGCGCTGCTGCTGACCGCCCGACAGCTGCGATGGCCAGGCGTCGCGCTTCGCGTAAAGCCCCACCTTATGCAACAGCGCCTCGGCCTCTTCCGTCGCCTCTTTGACGTTGCGCTTCTGTACGTGCACCGGCGCTTCGATAATGTTCTGCATGACCGTCTTGTGCGGCCAGAGATTAAAGCTCTGGAACACAAAGCCGAGCTGCATCCGCATCAGCTTAATGCGCTGGCGCTGCGCGCGACTCAGCTTTTCATCGGCGTTATCCAGCGTCACGCTGTTCTCGCCCACGGCGATCGCACCCGCCTGCGGCACTTCAAGAAAGGGAATACAGCGCAGCAGCGTGCTTTTGCCCGATCCGCTGGCGCCGATTAGCGAGATGACATCCCCGTCCTGCGCCGTCAGGCTGATGTCATGCAGCACTTCATGTCCCGCGTAGCTTTTTCTGAGATGGCTCAGCATGATGGTGGGTTGGGTCATGAACGCGCTCCGAAATAGTAGGGGGAGAGGCGTCGCTCCAGCAGGGAGACGCCTTTGCTCACCAGTATGCTGAGCAGCAGATAGATCGCCGCCGCGCTAAGGAAAACTTCCAGCGCGCGGAAAGTAGAGGAGACGATAGAGTCGGCGATGCCGGTCATCTCCATCAGGCTGATCGTACTCACCAGCGAAGTAGACTTGAGCATAGAGATAATTTCATTGCTGTAGGCGGGCAGCGCCTGACGGATGGCGATAGGCAGCGTAATGCGAGTGAAGATCTTATGTGACGGCATGCCGCAGACCCTGGCCGCCTCCAGCGACTGCCGACTCACCGCGTTGAGACCGCCGCGCAAAATTTCCGATGTATAGGCCGCATCGTTGAGGATCAGCGCCAGCAGCCCGCACCAGTAAGGATCGCGCAGCAGCGGCCAGAGCACGCTCTCACGCACCGCCGGCAAACTGCCCAGGCCGTAATAGATCATAAAAATTTGAATCAGCAACGGCGTGCCGCGAAACAGCCAGACGTAAAAACGGGCGAAGTAGCCGCCGACGCGCGTCTGACGCAACAGGTTCAGCCCCAGCGCCAGCAGGCCGCCGCCCAGCAGCGACAACACCGCAAGATTAAGGGTCAGCGGCAGGCCTTTAAGCAGCGACAGCAGGGTTTCCTGCAAAAAAGGGAGGTCCATCGGCTTTCCTTAAACGTTAGCGCGCTGCTGGCCGCGCATAGCGAACTTCTCTACCGCGCGGAAGACCCAGTCGGAGCAGGTAGTGATAATCAGATAAATCACGGCGCCGACGCTGTAGAAGAAAAACGACATCTGCGTGGAGTTAGCGGCCGTAGTGATCTGATTCATGGTTTCCACCAGTCCGGTCACCGAGACCAGCGCCGACTCCTTGATCACCGACTGCCACTGATTGCCCATTCCCGGCAGCGCGGTACGCAGCGCCTGGGGCACAATCATGCGGCGGAACAGCATCAGCCGCCCCATGCCCGTGACCGTCGCCGCCTCCAGCGTGCCGCGCGGAATGGCGTAGAACGCGCCGCGAAATACGCCGCTCTGGTAGGCGCCGGAGATCAGGCCGATGGCGATGGCGCCAGCGATAAAGCCGTTGATATCGAACGGCCCCTGCATGCCCAGCGCGGTTCCGACCGAAGAGAGCACCTGACGGCCGCCGAAGTAAAACAGGTAGATCACCAGCAGTTCCGGCACGCCGCGAAACACCGTGATATAGCCTGCCGCCAGACGCCGCTGCCAGCGCGAACCGGCAATCTGCATCCAGCACAGCAGGCTGCCCAGCGCTGCGCCCAGCAGCCACGCGCAGAGCGAAACGGTTACCGTGACAGTGGCGGCGCTCAGCAGCACGCCGCCCCAGCCTTCGTCGCCGAAGCCGATTAGCTGCCAGTCGATTTGCGTCAACATCGGCTATCAGGCTTTCGGCGCGACGTCTTCGCCGAACCATTTGATGGAAAGTTTGCTCAGCGTGCCGTCTTTAATCATCGCGGCAAGCGCGTCGTCCAGCGCCGCCTTCAGCTCAGCGTTGCCTTTGCGCAGGCCAATCGCCGATCCCGCGCCCAGCACGCCGCCGCTAAATCCATAGCCGCTGCTGCTGATGGCGTTCGCATGCTTTTTCACAAAAGCGTTAAGGTTGGTGCGCGACGCCATCACTGCATCTACGCGGCCGTTCATTAGATCGGCAAAGGTTTCCGGGCCGGCCTGATAGGTACGAATCGTGGCGACGTCGCCCAGATATTTTTGCAGGAAGTCCGCCTGAATAGTGGCGACCTGCACCGCGATGGTTTTGCCCTTGAAGGTGGTTTTCAGTTCATCGATCGCTTTCTGCATGCCGTCGGCGTCATCGGCCGTCACCACGGTGCCCGTGCCGGGCAGCGTCGCCAGCGGCGAGCTTTTGGCCGTCACGAAGCTGGAGACGCTGACGGTGTATTGCTGGGTAAAGTCGATCGCTTCAGCGCGCTTCGGCGTGACCGTTACCGCGTCGATAACCGCATCATATTTGCCGTCAATCAGGCCGGGGATCATGCCTGACCACTTCTGGGCGCTAATCTCATATTTGAAGCCGACGCGCTTCGCCAGCTCCGCCACAATATCGGGCTCATAACCGACGATTTTGCCGTTCGGCGTGGTCTGGTTAAACGGAGGATAGCTGCCTTCGGTGGCGAATTTCAGGGTGCCAAAATCTTTTGCCAGGCTGAGCGCCGGTACGGCTGCCAGACCCAGAGCCAGGGTGGCCGCGAACAGCCCTTTGCGCATCATCATAGTGATATCCTCATTTATTATTGTCAGAAAGCAGATCGACAGACAGGCGCACCAGCGCCTGGGCGCCGGCGGCGATGCTGCGCTCATCCGGCTGATAATCGGAGTTATGCAAGTGGTCGTCGCGGCCCGGCGTGCCGGAGCCGATATGGATCTGACAACCCGGCGCGCGCTCGGTAAACAGGGAAAAATCTTCGGCGCCGAAGCTGTCGCTCGGTTTCGCGACGATGGGTTTGCCGAACTGATGCGAAAGAATCTCCTCCAGCGCGTCAATCAGCCGGTCGTCATTCATCAGCGGCGGCACGCCACGCAGATAGTCCACCTCGACGCGCACGTTCATCGCCAGCGCGACGCCTGCGCATATGCGACGGAAGGAGGCTTCCATATCGGCGCGCACCTGCGGCGATTTCGTGCGGATAGTGCCCTGAAGCAGGCAGCTGTCGGGAATGATATTGTGCGTGGCGCCACCCTGGATATGGCCAATGGTCAGCACAGCGGAATGGGCCGGATCGCGTTCGCGCGAGATCAGCGTTTGCAGTTGGCCGATCAAAGAAGCCGCGGCAACGATGGGATCAACGCCCATATGGGGCCGCGCGGCGTGCGTCGAAATGCCATGCACCCGCACGTCGAACTCGTCGCTCGAGGCGGTGCTGCCGCCTCGCGTCAGCGCCACGTCGCCGGCCGCCAGCTCCGGCTTGTTATGCAGCGTGACGGCCCAGTCTACGCCTTCAGCGGCGCCATCGACGATCATCGCTTCCGCGCCGCTTTCCGGCGTTTCTTCCGCAGGCTGGAAGATAAGCCGCACTCGGCCTTTCAGCTGTTGACGGTAGTGCGGCAGGATCGCGGCGACGCCAAGCAGCGTGGCGGTATGGAGATCGTGTCCGCAGGCGTGCATTTTGCCAGGCAGCGTGCTGCTGAAGGAGAGACCGGTCTGCTCCTGGATGGGCAGCGCGTCCATATCCGCGCGCAGCAGCAGCGTTTTACCCGGCTGCGCGCCGACAATGTCCACCAGCACGCCGGTGCGGCCGACGCCTGTTTGGGGAGTGAGGCCATGGGCGCGCAGCCAGCTGGCGACGATCTCCGCAGTGCGCACCGTATCGAAGCCGAGCTCCGGATGCGCATGGATATCGCGTCGGATGGCGATCAGTTGCGGCTCAAGATCGGCCACTCTGGCGCTTATTTCCCTGGCCAGACGTGCTTTTTCGTCAGTCATATTTTCCCTGCAGAATGCCTTTACTTACGGCGTCAGGCGCAGCGGATCGGGCCGCTGGCTATATTGTTGTGTTTGCAGGCTTTATTTATTCACAGAGGAAAGCAGAAAGCAACGCGCGGGATATTAGTGAAAAAGCATTAAAATCAATAAATTATAAAAGCCTGGTTTTAATGCGCCTGAGAATGCAGCGGATCAGCAAGATTATTAATAATCCCCGATCGTTCATCACATCGTCTAATTATGTTATTGCACAAAGTGTGCTGCCGCCGATAAAAAAACGCCCTGCGAACAGGGCGTTTTCAGCGTTAATCAGGCGCGGCGCCAGCGGCGCGTCAGCTGTTTTTCCAGCTCGACGACGACGAAGATCGCGGCGCCGACGATAAAGGCGATAACCCAGTATTTAAACGGCAGCGGGCGCGTGCCGAACAGGGTATTCATCAGCGGGAGATAGATAATCAGCGCCTGCAGCAGTACCAGCACGCCGCTCACCAGCCAGATGCCGCGATTTTTCAGCATGCCGCTGTCGAGCGAGAAGCTGTTGGTGCTGCGGCAGTTCAGCATATAGACCCACTGCGCGGTGACCAGCATCTGCAACAGCACGGTGCGGATGAATTCCGGCTCATAGCCGCGCGTCTGCAGCCAGGCTTCGAGAACGAAGGCGCTGACGGAGATCAGCAGGCCGACGAAGAGCATACGCCAGACGGCGTAACCGTCCATCACCGAGGCGCTGACGTCGCGCGGCGGACGGCGCATCACATTCGCCTCGGCCGCTTCAAACGCCAGACCAAATGAGAGCGTGGCGGAGGTCGCCATATTCATCCACAGGATCTGAACCGGCGTCAGCGGCAGCAGGTTGCCCATCAGAATGGCGATAATAATCAGCAGCCCCTGCGCCAGGCAGGTCGGCATAATAAACAGAATGGTTTTAATCAGGTTATCGTAGACTCGCCGCCCCTCTTTCACCGCGGCGGCGATGGTCGCGAAGTTGTCATCGGCGAGGATCATGTCGGCGGCCTCTTTGGTCACCTCTGTACCTTTGATGCCCATCGCAATGCCGACGCTCGCCTGCTTCAGCGCAGGCGCGTCGTTGACGCCATCGCCGGTCATGCCGACCACTTCGCCGCTGGCGGCCAGCGCCTTCACCAGACGCAGCTTATGCTCCGGGCTGGTGCGCGCGAAGATATCGTACTGACGCGCCGCTTCGGCAAGCTCGCTGTCGCTCATATGCTCCAGATCGCGTCCCGTCAGGGCTTTATCGCTGTTGCTGATGCCCAGCATTTTGCCGATCGCCATTGCCGTTTCCTGATGATCGCCGGTGATCATCTTGACGCGGATGCCGGCCTGCTGGCAGTCATCGATAGCCGCGACCGCTTCCGGACGCGGCGGATCCATCATGCAGGCGAGGCCCAGCAGCACCATCTCCTCACGCAGATCCCCATGATCCAGCGCTGCGATCGCGTTTGGCACGCGTTTCCACGCCGCTGCGACGGTGCGCAACCCTTCGCTGGCGTAGCGAGTAATTGCCGCCTCCCAGTAGGCGCGATCCAGCGGCTGCGCGCCGTCGGCGCTCTGCTGATGCGTGCAGAGCGACAGCAGCACGTCCGGCGCGCCGGTCATCAACACCCAGGCCTCGCCGTCCGCTTCGCCGCTGACCGCCATATATTTATAGAGCGAGTCGAACGGCAGTTTGCTGGTCAGCTGCTGCTGGCCCGCCTTTACGCCCCCTTTCGCCGCCAGCACTTTCAGCGCCCCCTCGGTCGGTCCGCCGACGATGCGCCAGCGCCCTGCCGCATCCTGCTGGATCTGGCTTTCGTTGCAGATATCGATGGCGGCAAGAAAGCGCGACATGACCGGATCCTGCGCCGCGATAAGTCCGCTGTCCGGCGTCTCGGGGACAATCTCGCCCACCGGCTCGTAGCTGTCGCCGCTCACGCGCCACCGGCTTTCCGCCAGCACCACCGCTTTCACCGTCATCTCGTTCATGGTGAGGGTGCCGGTTTTGTCAGAACAGATTACCGACATGGCGCCCAGGGTTTCAACCGTCGGCAGCTTGCGGATAATCGCGTTTTTGCGCGCCATCGACTGCACGCCGAGCGAAAGAATAATTGAGATAATTGCCGGCAGGCCTTCAGGCACCGCCGCCACTGCCAGACTGATCACCGACAGCGCCAGTGAGGCCAGCGGAATGTCGCGCAGCAGATACCCAAAGACAAAGAGTCCGGCCATCATCAGCAGGATCGCCGCGAAAATCGCTTTGCCGAGCTTATCGATTTGCAGCAGCAGCGGCGTTTTGGCCGTCTCGATGTCGCTCATCATATCGTTGATATGACCCAGCTCGGTGTTGCGGCCGGTAGCGATCGCCACGCCTGAGGCGGTGCCGGAACTGACGGTGGTGCCGGAGAAGGCAAGATTGAGCCGGTCGCCCAGCGATTTATCACCTTCGAGCGCCTCGCTGCTTTTCGACACTACGGTCGATTCGCCGGTCAGGATAGCTTCTTCCACGCGCAGGTTGTGCACTTCGAACAGCCGCAAGTCCGCAGGAATACGATCGCCGGGCCGCAGCATCACCACGTCGCCAGGCACGAGGGTTTCGCCCGGCACCGTCATAATCTCGCCGCCGCGCACCACCACCGCCTCATTCGAGAGCATATTCTGTATGCCCTTTAATGACTTCTCGGCGTTGCTCTCCTGAATAAAGCCGATGAACGCGTTGATTACCGCCACGCCAAGAATGACAAAGGTATCGACCCAGTGGCCCATAATCGCCGTAATCACCGCCGCCGCCAGCAGGATATAAATCAGCATATCGTTGAAGTGGGCCAGAAATTTCAGCCAGGCCGGCTGAGGTTTCTTTTGCGGCAGCGTATTGGGGCCGTTTTTCGCCAGCCGCGCCTGCGCTTCGTCGACAGATAGCCCTTGCGGGGAGCTATCAAGCTCGGCGAAAACGGCTTCGCTTCGATGCTGATACCACGGCCGCGCTTTTAAAGCGGCATTTTGCAATGTCTTGCGGTCGTTATTCATTTCTTACTCCGTGCAGGCAACCGGCGACTGGATCGCAGTTAAATTAAATGGGCCAGCATAGTGCGACAGCTTAAATAAGCCGATACTGATTCAGGTCATATTTTTGTTGTTTTAATTCAGTAAAACTGTTGCCGGAATAATTATCCCGTCATATCAGTTATCGTCGAAACAAAGCGAGCGAGAATCGTGGAAAATAACTTAAAAATCAAGGTGTTAATATTTGTAGTTTTTGCTGTTGCCGCGACCAGCGCCGTAGGCTGGCTGACATATTACGTAGTTGATAATTTCTTGTAAGCGTTAACTTTTATGGCGAGGGTAGCTTATTTAACTGGCCCTATTCTTTTGCAATAAAAATACCCCTTTTTTCCGTAGGCATTTAGACATGGCGTAAACAGATCTCTGCCGCAAATTAAACGGCAGCTAAACAGCAATATAAAAAATGGCTCTGTTTACGCTTTATTCTGCGCAAGATTCCTCGCCGCCAGCTCCGTTGCGCGGCGTCTGACCGCGATAAAATCCGCCATCTGCGCGCGAGCTGCTTCGACCTGTTCAGGCAGAGCGGAATGCGGCGATCCGGCATTAAACGGCGGTTCGGGATCGTACTCGATCTGCAGCTGAATCGACTGAGCGACATCGTGACCCCGTAATTCCGCGACCAGCGTCAGCGCAAAATCGATCCCTGAGGTGACGCCCGCGCCGGTTAGCCGGTTGCGGTCGCGCACCACGCGCGCGTCAACCGGCTCCGCCCCCAACAGCGCCAGCTGATCGCGCGAACTCCAGTGCGAGGTAGCGCGATAGCCGCGCAGCAACCCGGCGGCGCCCAGCACCAGCGATCCGGTGCAAACGGAGGTAATAAACTGCGCCTGCTCTGCCTGACGGCGCAAAAAGCACAGCGTTTCACTGTCCGACATCAGCGCAATCTGGCCCGGCCCGCCTGGCACGCAAATCACGTCCAGCGGCGGGCAGTCGCTAAAGTCGCAGCTCGGCAGCAGCATTAAGCCGCGATCCGAGCGCACCGGCTGTTTATCCTTCCAGACCAGATGACACACCACGTCCGGCGTGCGGGCGAACACCTCGAAAGGTCCCGTAAGATCAAGCTGGGTGACATCAGGGAAAAGCAGTATGCCGATATGCAGCGGCGTTTTCATGGCGGCGATCCTTTATGAGCTGTGGATAAGGGCGACGCGTGCGTTACTGCGCGCCAGAGACGATTTTCAGCGTTGCCTCAAGCGAAGAGGGCAGCAGTTCGCCGTGCGTCTGACCAGGATAACGTATTTCATGCAGCCTGACGCCTTTATCGCGCAGCGTAGCGATCAGCGCTCGATCGGCCTCGTTAAGCTGCGCAGCGCGCTTCTCTTCACGGCGATCGCTGCGCCCGTCCCCTTCGATCAGATAGAGGGTTTTACCGCTCAGCGCCTGCGGCGCAGCCTGCTGCGCCAGCTCGACGATGCGCTGATGGCGCCAGCCCAGCGACGGTGCCGCGCTGAAATAGTGAGTAAAAGCGGCGTCGCTATAGAGGGTATCCAGCACGAAGAGTCCGCCATAAGAGTGGCCCCACAGCGCCCGCCGCTGCGGATCGCTTTTCGCCTGTTTCTCCGCCCAGGGCATAATCTGCTCCAGAAGCAGCGCGCGAAAGGCGTGACTGCCGCCGCCTGGATAGCGTTCATGCCGCGCATCGCCGCGCTGCCCGCCAGGCGGGGTGTAGTCGAACGCGCGCGACTCGACGTCGAACGGCAATCGGGTGTCATATCCCACCGCCACCAGCGTCGGCGGCTGGTGTCCCGCCAGCTGCTTCAGGCGATCTTCGCTGAGACGCGCCATCGCCGCATTGCCATCCAGCAGGTAGAGCACGGGGAAGCCCGCTGTCGGCGCCGCCTGCTTCGGCACGCCGAGCCAGACTTTATAGCGGCGCAGGCCATCGGCAGAGGTGAAGGTCTGGCTGGTAAAGCGATAAAACGCCGAGCCGCGATCGGCAACGTTGTCGCCCAGCGGAGCCATGTGTGGCCTGGCGTTCGCCTGTGTCGCGAGCGTCAAACCAACGCTGAGCGCCAGCAGCGCCGTGGAGAAAATCTTCAGCGGGTATTGCATGAAAAGCCTTCCTGACCTGACGAAAAGATTCGCCATCCTAACAAATCACACGTGATAATGAGAAGCTTTCGCAATAGAACAGATTACATTGGTTTATGCCTGCTTATCAGAGCCGCTAGCTAAACTCTGATTTAGCGATACAGGGATTGCGAATCGACATCACAGATCGTTAAATTTCAGCATTCGACCAGACTTTTTTTATTTTGATGCCGGACGTTTGTTACGACAAACGCGCCGATGCTCCTTTCAACCGACACCAGCAAAGCCATTAATCAGAGGTTGTTAAATGGATCGCCTTAAATACCAGATAAGGGTTGTACGCTTTTTATGTCTGTACGCCCTGTTTCGACTGAGATTATTCAAATTCAGCGACCTCGCCTATTCTGATAGCCATGAAAATGAGGCATTAGATATTCTCACCAGACATGACAGCGAAAAAAGCGCTATCCCAAAAGTGATCTGGATGTACTGGGACACTCCTAACCCGCCTGACCATATCATGGCCTTCCATCAAAAAATGAAGACGATTAATCAGGCGCATGAAATTATCCTGCTCGACCGCAACAGCCTGAGAAAATATCTTCCCACGCTGCATTTCGATTTCCAGGGGATTGGACTGGCGCATAAAAGCGACGTCATTCGCCTCGCCCTGCTCAAGCGCTACGGCGGGATCTGGGTTGACTGCTCGACGCTGGTTTATCAGGATTTCAGCTGGGTGCATGAACGCAGCGGCTATGACATGGTGGGCTACTACAGCGACGCCAACACCCAGGATGCGCGTTTTCCGGTGATCGAAACCTGGTTTATGTGCGCGCCGCCTGAAAATCCGTTCGTCAGCCGCTGGCTGGATCTGATCATGCCGCTGACCAAGATCAGCGTCGATGACTACTACAATCGCATCAAAGATCGTCCCGATTTCGAGCGCATTAAACAGGGCATTCCACGCGGCAGCTATTTAACCACTAACTACCTCTGCCAGATTGCCATGCGCGAAGCGGATAGCGTTAACCTTTATCTTAAAAAATGCGAAACCTCGGCCTTTTATTATCAGAACGTCTTTAAGTGGAATTGTCTGAAGATGTCGCTGTTTTTACTCTGTACGCGCCAGCCGACCACCCATCCGAAATTGATTAAGCTGACCAACAGCGACCGCCAGTTTTTACCGCTGGCCCGTAAGCTGCGCATTCTCGACGCAGAAAGTATTCTCGGGAAATTAATGCTGGAACAACAGCATCCTTAATCAATAAGCGGATAAAAAAATGGAACAGCTGAAACGACATCTCAGAACGGCAAAATTTCTCCTGCTTTATGTTTTATATAAGCTGCGCCTTTTTCGCTTTCCCGATCTGGCCTATTCAGAGGCGCACGAAAACGACGTAAAAGATATCGGTCGGCGAGCCTCTACGGCGGCGCCCGCTATTCCAAAAGTGATCTGGATGTACTGGGACAACCTGACGCCGCCCGACTTTATTCAGGCGTTTTACGTCAAAATGAAGCAGATGAACCCGGACCACCAGATTCATCTGCTCAATCGCGAGTCGGTCAGGGAATTTCTGCCGTGGCTGCGCTTTGACTACGCGCAGATCGGCATGTCCCATAAAGGCGACGTGATCCGCCTCGCTCTGCTGAAAAGCTACGGCGGCATCTGGGTCGACAGCTCAACGCTGGTCTATCAGGACTTCTCCTGGGTGCACCAGCGCAGCGGTTACGATATCGTCGGCTACTACAGCGACGGCACCACAGTGGACAAAGCCTTTCCGGTGGTGGAAGCCTGGTTCCTCGCCTCCCCGCCGGGCAACGCGTTTATCGCTCGCTGGCTGGAGCTGATTATGCCGCTGACGCAGATCGGCATCGACGACTACTACGCGCAAATTACCCGACGCAGCGATTTTGCCGAGATCCGTCAGGGCATCAACCGCGGCAGCTATATCATTATCAATTTTCTCTGCCAGATTGTGATGCGGGAACAGCCCGGCTTTAGCTGCTATCTGAAAAAGTGCGAAAGCTCCGCCTTCTTCTATCAGGACGTGTTCCAGTGGGACAGCCTGAAGATGTCGCTGTTTTTGCTCTGCGCGCGCGAGCCGGCGACGCATCCCAAACTGATTAAACTCACCAACGACGATCGCCGCTTTCTGCCGCTGGCGCGCAAGCTGAATATCCTTGAGCGCGACAGCGTAATGGGCAAGCTGCTGACGCCGCAGCGCGCGCCTTAACGCCGCGCGTTATTCAGGGAGAAAAACAGGCTATGCTGGTGGGCGGATGACCGCCGGTCATCGCCGCCACAGGGATCTGAACATGCAGTTGATTTCCGAACGTTTAGTGATACGCCCCGTTGTCGCGCAGGACAGAGAAATGCTGATGCGTATTTATGGCGATCCCGCCACTAATACCTTCAACCCCGCCGGGCCGCTGGAAAATCTGGACGAGGCGCAGCAGCTGCTGGATCGCTGGATTGCGCACTGGCAGCAGCACGGCTTTGGCAATATGGCGCTGATACAGCGCGATGCCCCCTGTGAGATCCTGGGCTTTGGCGGTTTCAGCCTACGCGAATTTGGCGGCAAGCCGGTAAATAACCTGGGTTATCGTCTGGCGACCCACGCCTGGGGCCAGGGCCTGGCGACCGAATTTACGCGCACGATGGTGCGCTATGGCTTTGAGGAGTGCGGGCTACAGGTTATCGACGCCGCGGTGCGGGCAAACCATCTCGCCTCCCAGCGCGTGCTGGAGAAGGCGGGCTTTACGGTGAACGGGCACGTTTACGATGTGCCCGACGCGCCCGCCAGTCTGACCTTTGAGATAACGCTTGCGCAGTGGCGCGACGCTCAGGGCACGCCGCAGTAGCGCAGCGCGGCCGTCATCACGGCGGCGCCGATAATCACTGCGATCAGCGGCGCCTTGCGCCAGGCGAGAAAGATGGCGAAGGCCACGCCCAGCACCCGCGCCATGCCGGCAAAATGCTGGCCTTCGAACAGCGTGCTGGTAGAGGCGACCGCCAGCAGCAGTATCGTCGCCGCGTCCGACAGCATGGTTTGGGTTCGCTCCGCGATCGGCAGTCGGTTGCCGAGCTTAACGCCCGCCAGCCGCATCAGATATGTCCCGGACGCCAGCAGCGCGATACCCGCGATAATCAGGGCCTGATGGCTCATTTCCGCATCCTCCACGACAGTAATCCCAGCAGTGAAAACAACACCGGCATGCCGGCCGGAACGAAAGGCGTCGCCAGAATCGACAACAGCGCGCCGCCAGACGCCGGGATCAGCGTGCGGCGCTGACGCAGCGCCGGGAATATCAGCGCGATGAGAATAGCTGGAAACACGGCGTCCAGCCCGATGGCGGAGACGTCGGGAATAAACTGGCCAATGGCGGCGCCGGTGATCACCGTCAGCGGCCAGATCAGGCCAATCCCGATACCGCACAGCCAGAATGCGGCCCGCCGCTGCGCCAGCGTTGACTGGGAAATGCCGAACACCACGCTTTCATCGTTCATGATGTGGCAGCCGAACAGGCCGCGCGCGCCGCTCCCCACCAGATCTTTCACTGCGATGCCGAACGGCAGGTGACGCGCATTGACCAGCAGACCCGCCAGCGCCGCGGTGATCGGACTGCCGCCGCCCGCCACGATGCCGATAAACAGAAATTCCGAGGCACCCGCCAGCACCAGCGTCGACAACGCCACAGGCACCCAGAGCGGGAAGCCGTCAGCACTGGCCAGCGAGCCGTAGGATAAGCCGACGATGCCGTCGGCCAGACAGACCAGAATAATGGCTTTGATTACTTCCCGGCTTAAGGGGATGCGCTGCCTTTGCATAAGAAATTCTTCCTATAACGAACGAAATTTACATTATAATGAACGCAGCAGAATCGCTTTACAATACGAACGATTCGTTCGATTTAAAAAACAGGAGTTAACGTGACCCCGATCACAATTATTGCCAATGGCCTGGTGCGCGAACGTCAGCGCGCCGGCCTTTCGCTGGCTGAAGTTGCGCGCCGTGCGGGCATCGCCAAGTCTACGCTGTCGCAGCTGGAAGCGGGCAACGGCAATCCCGGCATTGAAACGCTGTGGGCGCTGTGCGTCGCGCTGAACATCCCCTTCGCGCGCCTGATGGAGCCGGAAGAGAAACGGATGCAGATAATCCGACGCGGTGAAGGGCCAACAGTCACCGCCGAGCTGGCGGACTATCAGGCGGTGCTGCTGGCGACCTGTCCGCCCGGCGCGCGGCGCGACATCTATCTGCTGAATACCCAGCCCGGCAGCGAACGCGGCTCGCTGCCCCACTCGCCCGGTACTATCGAGCATATTATTGTCACCCAGGGCCGCGCACTGGTCGGTCCGAAGGCATCACCCGTTGAACTGCATCCCGGCGACTACATCTGTTACGCAGGCGATGAGGAGCACGTGTTTCGCGCGCTGGAGCCGGATACGCTGGCGGTGCTGGTGATGGAGCATAGTTGAGCCATCACTTTTTCCTATGGCTCGCGCTGCTGCCGACAGGTTAGCGCAGGTGTAGTATGGCGTTATCAAGATTGCTTACGAGGACATTATGCGCATTCTTCCCGCCACAGCCCATCATATACCCGCGATTCAACATATCTACGCCTGGCATGTACTGCATGGCAGCGCCACCTTTGAAACCGAGCCGCCTGGCGTCGAGGAGATGCAGAACCGGCTCAACGCGCTACTGGAGAAAGGCGGAATCTGGCTGGTGGCAATGGAGGAGGATACCCTGATCGGCTATTGCTATCTTGCGCCCTATCGTCCCCGTTACGCCTATCGCTTCACGCTGGAAGATTCGATCTATCTCGATCCTGAACATACCGGCCGCGGCGCTGGCCGCGCCCTGCTGACAGAAGCTATTCGTCTTGCCGAAGCGCGCGGTTTCCGGCAGATCGTCGCCGTGATCGCAGGCAACAGCAACCAGGCGTCGATCGGGTTGCACCGCGCGCTCGGCTTTCGCGCAACCGGCGTGCTGAAAGCGGTAGGATTTAAGCATGGCAGCTGGCTGGATACGCACCTTATGCAGCGCGAGCTTGGCGAAGGCAACGCCACTTCGCCGGAATAAAGCGGGTTTTAGCGTTTCATATTTTATATATTCGCTAATCCTTTCTGCTTCTCTTTTTCAGCATAGTGTTGGGGTTAATACAGAGACAGGTTTAACGTTGTCTGCCCACGGCAATTTTTCTCGCCAGACGACATGAAGAGAGTATTAACACCTCGCACTGCTTGCCCCTTAAAAATATCACGCCATTTATAACCAGCGTCCTCTTTATGAACCAGCTGGTCCGTTCTTATTTTTCTCGATTCATTATCAAACTAATCATTGGTTTAAGTAAATAACACGTCAGTCAGCGCGTAATCAACTAAGGAGTAAGCCGGCAAGGCCGATATACCGGCTAACCTTAGTAAACTGGAAATTTGATATGTCGCTGAAAAAATCTTCGCTGCTCGTGTTTTCATTGATGATAATCCTCTTCCTGACCAGCGTTGCGGTAAGCATCTGGTTGCTGGTCCGCAGCAATGAATCTCTTAATGCTGTGAATAAAGAGATTCGCGTCGTGCTCTCCGTTATCGATCCCATCAACCACAGCCGCACCCTGCGCGTCCGGTTAATGGAATACATGAAAGAGATTGAGGTCAATGACGGCCAGTCGGCCGCGTCGCTGGAGGGCGTGAAAGCGGCCGCAGAGAAAGCGGACGTGGCGTTTCACGCCTATCTCGACAGCCCTCGACTCAAGGGCGAAGAAGCGGAGGCTGAGGCCTATCGTCAGGCTTTTCTGGCCTACAGAAATCAGGGCATTCAGCCTCTAATAGAGGCGGCTGAAGCCCGGGATCAGGCTCGATTCAGGGAACGCCTGCCTGATGTCATTCGTCTTGATCGCGCCTATGAAATCATCTTGGATAAAGTGCTGGCGCAGCATGAAGCCTACGCGAAAAAACTGAATGAAGATGCCCAGAGCCATTTCAGCTCAGGCGTTATGCTGCTGCTGTTAATTGGGAGTTTATTTGGCCTGGTGGTGATTGCTATATCAATACTGATGCATCGCTTTGTGCTTACGCCTTTAATCAACGCGGGAAAACAATGTAATTTAATCGCGGATGGCCATCTTGATACGCCCGTTCCGGTTAAGTCTGCTTCGCGCAGCGAAATTCAGAGCCTGATGCGTTCACTTGAGGCTATGCGCTTGTCCCTGACGACGATTATTATGCAGGTACGTGATTCCGCTCATTCCGTTTCCTCCGCCTCCAGCGAAATAGCGGCAGGGAACGTCGATCTCGCTTCCCGAACGGAACAGCAGGCGGCTGCATTAACGCAAACGGCAGCCAGTATGGAAGAGCTTGGCGCGACGGTAAAACAGAATACAGATAATGTGTATGAAGCCTGTCGTCTTACAGGTGAAGCGGTTGAAAATGCGCATAAAGGAGAAAATGTTTCGCGTGAGGTGATTATTTCAATGGACCTGATTAATTCAAGTTCGAAGAAAATTGAAGATATTATTAGCGTGATTAACGGCATTGCCTTTCAGACCAATATTCTGGCGCTCAACGCAGCCGTAGAAGCCGCCCGCGCCGGCGAACAGGGACGAGGATTCGCCGTTGTCGCCGGTGAAGTACGTAACCTCGCGCAGCGCAGCGCCGTTGCGGCGAAGGAAATTGAAAGCCTGATTGCCGAGTCGGTCAACATCATCGGCAGAGGCTCTGAGCAGGTCAGCCGGACAGGAGAGGCGATGAATGCCATCATCTCCTCTGTCAGCCGCGTGAACGTCTTGATGGAACATATTTCAACCGCCTCTGACGAGCAGAGTCGCGGTATCGCGCAAATTGAAAAAGCGGTCACTGAAATGGATTCCGTTACCCAACAAAACGCAGCGCTTGTACAGGAGTCGGCTGCGGCAGCGGCATCGCTTGAAGATCAGGTGCAACATCTGACCCACTCTGTTTCAACCTTCCGCCTTTCAACGGGCTAAGGCCGGCCAGGCCACAAGCCTCTTCAGGGGAAATTGCCGCTAATTCCCCTGCCTGCTCTAAGTCTGGCTGGCTACAGCCAGACTTTTTCAAATCGCCGTCTGGAAAACGCCTCTTTGTTCACCCTCCAGGCCCATGGATATCATCAATAATTAAAGCGCTGCTGATACGCGACAGCGGCTTGCTGCCAATCGTAGCCATCAGCCGGGATGATTAAAGATTGTGGGTCGATTCGTAGCCATCAGCCGGGATGATTAAAGATTGTGGGTCGATTTGCCGATAATAACAGACTCATACTTCTGACCCTGCATCGCGCCACCAATAGAATGCCGCGCATCTGTACACGTAAAAAGGCGCGATATAAAAGCGGTCAGACAAGCCGCAGCATTCGCCACCGCTGATGACGCTCGTTGCCGCAGCACAGCACGCCTTATGACGCATTGCCTGGTCTGCGAATGCTGTTAACAAGGCGATTGAGAGGTTTGTCACGACGGGTATCGAGGTTATCCAGTATTGTCAGCCAACAATGGAGCCGACCACTATGAATCCTGTGATCCAACCTACCTTTTCCGCTGTTTGGACCACGGACGCCCGAGGCATTTGCATTGTCAGTCAGGAGTGCCCTGCAGGCCTGATCCCCGCGCTGAAAGGCGTCACTTTGTGCGACTGGCTAAGATTCGCTCAGGCTGATGATGATGCACAAATCGCGCTGCAGCTTACTGCGGCGTTAGAGTGCGTGACCCCATTTCATATCGAAGTGCCGATTCAATGTCTTGACGGCACGACGCGACGCGTGCTGGTGTCAGGCTTGCCGGATGGCCAGCCTGCGGCTTCCCGCCTGCAGTACAACGGCTTCATTCTTGATATTACCGGGCAGCGCAAAGCGCTGGAAGATGCGCTGCGCACGGCGGCGGAATACCGTCTGCTGATAGAAAACAGCACTGACCTTATCGCCCATTGCGACGCAGAGGGCAGATACGTTTCGATCTCCCCTTCCTACAGTGAAATGATCGGCTGGTCGGCCGAAGAAGTAATTGGTCAACGGGTGGTGGATTTTCTGCATCCCGACGACCGCGCACCTGCTGCCGAGGCGCTGGCAAGCCTGTTTAAAGGCGGCGTGCTGCCGGACGTGGTCGAAGTGCGCAAGCTTCATCGCGACGGCCATTATATGACGCTTGGCACCAAAGCCTGCGGCGTCAGCGATCCTTCTACAGGCAACAATATCGGCGCGGTGCTGGTTTCGCGCGACATCACGCGTGACAAAGAAAAAATACGCATGCTGGAGACGCTGGCGACCCGCGATGCCTTAACCGGTTTACCTAATCGCGCCTGGATCAACGACCAGATTCGCGCCATGCTCGCGCAGAGCAACGATCCGGCGTACACCACTGTGCTGTTTATCGATCTTAACGGATTCAAGGCGGTGAATGATTCGATGGGACATGCCACAGGGGATGCCCTGCTGCAGCAGGTAGGCGAACGGCTTCAACGCTGCATGCGTCCAGGCGATTCGGTGGCGCGACTGGGCGGAGACGAATTTGTGGTTGCTGCGAAGTGCGGCCATCGCGACGCCGCGTCCGCTATCGCTCAGCGCATCATAGAAAGTCTGAAAGAGCCTTTTGTTATTAACAGCATGGATGTGTGGATCGGGGCAGCTATCGGCATCAGTCTCGCACGATTTGGTACAGCATCGGCTGAAACGCTATTTGAAAACGCCGATATCGCGATGTACCAGGCGAAAGCGCGACGTGATGGTTCATACCAGTTTTTTTAGCGCTTTCATCCTCGCAAATCAGAAAGCAGAAGAGCTCATCACGAGCTCTTCTGACGACCATTAGTTTTTCAGGTTGTCCGGAAAATTGGCGGGCAGTTCGCTGGCCGGGCAATCAATCACGCTGTCGTTATTTTCTCCTGCGTCGCGCACAAAGGTCAGCGTCGCGAACTCATCAATCACTTCGGTGGGATAAGCCGGGCCCGCTTCGCGATAGCTGGCCATCTCTTCCAGGTGATCGTTCTGGAAGCAGACGGTTTTTTCCGGATTGTTCATCACCCAACGTGGGAAGAAAATGGTGCCGTGGAACACCTTATCGGCCATGTTAACGGCCAGACTGACGTCGGTACCGGTAGGCTCGGTCCAGGAAACTTTATAGACGTCTTCTGCCAGACGGACGATATAAGCGCGCTGATTTTTAACCCAGCGGTTGCCCACCATACCGCTGTGAATGCGGTAATCAACGGTGTTGGCATTTTTAATATATAGCTCGTAGTTCCAGCCGTTGTCGTAGGTGTAGACCAGATGTTTGCCGACCAGACCAGACAGATTGTGTTTATCGAAAGTGCTCATTGTGGCCTCCTCATTTATTTGCCTTGAGGAGATTATTACTCGTTGCAAAAACGATTAATAACGCTATTTTTAGCGCTTAATAATCCAATTTTTAGATGAATAGAGATGCACAAAACAACGCTCGAACAGTGGTATTTACTTGATGCCGTCGTGAAGGCAGGCAGCTTTGCGCAGGCGGCGGAGAGGAACAATCGCAGCCAGTCTTCATTAAGCTATCAGCTTGGCCTGCTACAGCAGCGGCTGGGCATGACGCTGCTGAGGCAGGAAGGACGTCGCGCCGTTCTCAGCGCGGAGGGGCACCAGCTTCTCGCGCAGGTGCGTCCGCTGCTGGAGGGATTCACCGCGCTTGAAGCCAGGGCAAATGCGCTGCAACGAGGCGAACGCTCGCGCATCGATCTGATGGTTGATGCGATTATGCCGAAACCGCTGCTTTTCGATGTGCTGCATGCGTTTCAGCAGCGCTATCCCCATGTTCGTATCTGGCTAAGCGAAATCGTCCGTAGCGAGACGGCTGACAGGCTGGCCGAACAGCTGGCCGATCTCTGGCTGGTGGCGCAGTATGGCGATGAGCAAATAGCGGGAGAAAGTCTTCTGAGCGTCGATTTTATCGCCGTCGCCCATCGCGAGCATCCGCTGCACAGCGAACCGGCGCCGCTAAGCGCTGCCACACTCGCGCGCTGGCCCTGCATAACGATTCTGGATCGTCAGCAGCAGCAACAGACGGAACTGAACGGCGAGCAGGCCGAGAGCTGGTCCTTCACTACGCTATCGGCCGCCATTGAGGCGGTCCAGCATCAGTTAGGCTATGGCTGGCTGCCGGAGCTGAATATCGCCCCGTTACTGAAGAGCGGCGAACTTCGTCCGCTGCCGTTGCTGCAGGGGAGACGACGCTCAACCTCGCTTATGTTACGCATTAACGAGGAGAGACTGCCGGGCAACAGTGCAATTTCTGCGCTGGCTGACATGTTTATCGAGCGGATAGCGCAGGCGAAATAAGCCGGTTTTGTCGCGCGGGAGTAAAACAGAGGTTTAAGATTACTGCCAAATCGGAAATCAACGCAGCGAAGCGCGAATTAAGCGCCTCAGCGCAGCATGGTGCTCTTAAACTGCAAAAGCGATGGCAATGCCCTCGCTTCTCTTATCGTCGCGCAGCAGGCCTTAGCGGCGGTTTTTCCAGACGGTCTGGATGTTGCAGAACTCATGTACGCCAAAATGGGAGAGTTCGCGACCATAACCGCTTTTTTTAACGCCGCCAATGGTGACGCGAGGATCAGACGCGCCGTTGCCGTTAATAAACACCGCGCCGGTTTCGATCCGATCCGCCAGATGATCCGCCGCAGCGCTATCGCTGGTCCAGACCGTGGCGCTCAGACCGAATTCGCTGTCGTTGGCGATCGCCAGCGCATGATCGGCGTCGCGAGCGATAGCGATCGCCGCGACCGGACCAAACAGCTCTTCACGAAACGCCGTCATCTCGGTGGTGACATCTGACAGGATCGTCGGCGCATAGTAATTGCCCTCGCCTGCGATCTTTTCGCCACCCAGCACCAGACGCGCGCCTTCGCGAAGCGACTGTTGAACCTGATTATGCAGCTCATCGCGCAGATCGAAGCGGGCCATAGGGCCGAGATAATTTTTTTCATCCAGCGGATCGCCCATGGTTAATGCCTGTACCGCAGCGCTGAAGCGTGCTTCAAATTCCGCTGCAATGGACGTCTCGACGATAAAGCGTTTAGCGGCCATGCAGACCTGTCCGGTGTTCTGATAGCGGCCAGTCACGGCTGATTTCACCGCTTCGTCCAGATCGGCGTCAGCCAGCACGATAAAAGGATCCGATCCGCCCAGCTCCAGAACGGTTTTTTTCAGGGCTGCGCCCGCCTGTGCGGCAATTGCCGAGCCAGCGCGCACGCTGCCGGTTACGGCGACGGCGGCGATACGCGGATCCTTGATCGCGGCGGAAACGCCGTCATTGTCGACGTTAACGGAAGCGAAAGCGCCTTTCGGCAGATCGGTTGCGTCAAACAGCTCCGCCATCAGCGTGGCGCAGCCCATCACGTTCGGCGCGTGTTTAAGAACATAGGTATTTCCAGCGAGCAGCATGCCAACAGCGCCGCGCAGCACCTGCCAGAACGGGAAGTTCCACGGCATTACCGCCAGAATGGTACCAACAGGTTTAAAGCGCTGCCAGGCGTCCGGCACCTGCGTGGGTTGATCTTCCAGCATTGCCGGGCCGTGCTCAGCGTACCAGTCGCTCAGACTGGCGCATTTAAGGATCTCAGCGCGCGCCTGCGCCAGAGGTTTGCCCATTTCCAGCGTGATAGTGCGCGACAGTTCCGGTTCGCGCTGGCGCAGCTGTTCAGCCAGCTGACGCAGCACTTTCACTCGCGACGCCATATCGGTCTCGCGCCACTGTTTAAAGGCTACAGCGCTGGCGTCAAGGGTGTTTTCCAGCTCAGTCAGTGACTGCATAGGGTAGCGAGCCAGAATTTCACCGTTGGCGGGATTTTTTGAAACAGCGTAATCGGTCATGGTGCCTCTCAGAATGTCTGTGGACGATGAGTTAACCCTACGCTTCTGCATTAGTGATGAAAAATGAATAATAGTGAGTAAGTTGTTTTCATATTATGAAGAGAGGAATTGCACCATGCGTAGTTTTTTAAGCATTCTGTTGCAGACGACACCTGTCAGGCATCATGGCAACGATCGTTTATCCACATATACAGAGAGAAGATCCTAATAAACGATCATAAAGAGATCTAAAAGAGATCCTAAGAGATCCCCGATCGCCGCAGGCCGCACGGCACAAGGGCTCAGAAGGTGATCGTGTTTACTATAATCAGTAAAGAGTTCACTGTAATCAGTACTTTATTCACTGCACACTGTAGAATGTTCACTGTAAACAGTGATAGTGTTCACTGTAGTCAGAAAACGATCCCTTTCATCCACAGAATGAAGATCTCATGCTATGGCAGATAAAGAGAGTGAAAACAAAGCGTTACTTGAACCTTTTCTGTCGGTGACCAAAAACAGCGGTGAAGTTATTCAGCTTCATCCCAATAAGAACAATACTGTTCAGCCCGTCGCTTTGATGCGTCTGGGACTGTTTGTCCCGACACTGAAATCAACGGCGCGCGGAAAGTCAGGTGCAATGGCTTCCACCGATGCGACTAAAGAGCTTAAAAACCTGTCGCTGGTGAAAGCAGAGGGTTACGAGAAGATTACCATTACCGGCGCGAGGCTGGATATGGATAACGATTTCAAAACCTGGGCCGGGATCATTCAGTCTTTTTCCCGTTACCCTACTCAGGGCGATACCGTTACCCTGCCCTTTATCGATTTCGTTAAGATGTGCGGTATTCCTTCCGCTAACTCCTCAGCGGCGTTGCGTAAGCGGCTGGACGCCTCGCTGCGTCGCATTGCCACCAATACCCTCTCCTTTGAGGGCAATGGCAAGGCTTACCATACGCACCTTGTGCAGTCAGCCTATTACGATCGGGAAAAAGATGTGGTGCGCATTCAGGCCGATCCCAAGCTGTTTGAGCTCTATAACTTCGACCATAAGGTGCTGCTGCAGCTCAGGGCGATATCCCGGCTTAAGCGCAAAGAGTCTGCGCAGGCGCTCTATACCTTTCTTGAGAGCCTGCCGACCAATCCTGCGCCTATCTCGCTGGCGCGCCTGCGTATGCGCCTGAACCTTGGCTCTAAAACCACTACGCAGAACCACGTTGTACGACGCGCGATGGAGCAGCTGAAGGAGATTGGCTATCTTGATTACTCTGAGGTTAAACGTGGGCGCTCGGTCTTTTTTATTATCCATAGCCGCACACCAAAACTCGATGGAATCAGTACGCTGGAGAGTATCGACTCTCTCGACGAGATCGATTTTGACGAGTCATAAGTATCATTCACTGTAATCGGTATGCTGCCTGCGGCACTGTTACTTTCATGGAAAACGTGACAGTCGCCGCTACTGCATTGACGTTCACTGTAGTCGGCTCTTCGTGGCGTTCACTGTAATGGGCACTGTTCACTGTAGTCAGTAAAAATGAGCCAATGAGCTGCCTTCCTGTTCTGTCTTATTTTTTTATATATTCCTTTAAAACAATGAGTTAAAGAGTAAGCTAGCGCTTACTAACATATGGTTGTTCTTTCTTGCTATCTTAAGAATGCTGTCTACACTGATTACAGTGAATATTCTCTGGCGCAGCTCTGGCCTGGGGGTTTTACTGCTTATAGTGAATGTGTTTAAAGGTCTGTTTACTGCTTACAGTGAATGTGACCTTTTAACTATTTGAATTTATTGTTTAAATTAATGCTTCCTCCTGCTGCGGTTTCAATGTTACTGATTACAGTGAACATCAGCATTTATCCTGCAGCGAAACGTGACAGGGTTAGCGTCTCTGCTGATTACAGTGAACATATGCAGGATAGCGAGCTGATTTAGCGGGTTATCTGAGCGTTATTGCCCATTACAGTGAACCTTCCGTCTCACACGGGGAAACCAAAAGCCTCAAGATACAGCTCATCTGCTCGATTCTGACTGTAGTGAACACTGTTACTCCCTTTTATTTCCCAGCGCCTGTTCTCCTTTGCTGATTACAGTGAATCTTTCACGCTTTTCCCCTGCTATATGCATCCCTGCTGTATTCTTTTAGTGCTGACGCATGGCTCATTCGCCGGTTATAGCGCCGTTTACTCAATACAGTGAATGTCAGGGCCCTGCTCAACCCGCTCTGCTGCGTGTTTACTGATTACAGTGAATCTTTGCCTGATAAGGGTTCTGACAGCCCTACTCGCGCTTAAACATAGTGTTTGTTACTGATTACAGTGAACGTTCGAACACTTTACTGATTACAGTGAATGTTGAACTGATTACAGTGAACGTTTCTGTGGAGATAACCTCAATTCCGGCGTTCCCTGTGCAGATGCTGATTACAGTGAATGTTACGACATCATATCCCGCCCCTGCTCTCTTCTGCTGACTGCAGTGAACGCTTTCAGAGGCAACTGCTGATTACAGTGAATGTTTCGCCTGTTAATGCAGAGAGAAGAAAGCCAGAAGCGTGCCGTTGCTTCAGGCTTTGCCCATTTACTGATTACAGTGAACCTAAAGCTGATTACAGTGAATGTTTTGGTCTTCCCTTTAACATTGCCACGCCCTGATACTGATTACAGTGAACCTTAAAAACAACTCCTTATCTTTGCAGCCAAATTTGCATCAACCTTTATTTCGGTATGAAAGATATTTTCTTGCCCGACATGCAGGATTTATGTATAAAGTCACAAATCCTACATGTGTGGAGCAAGTATGGCTAACGACGAAAAGCAGGTGCTGAAGGTCGCACAACGGTCTGAGCGAATGCTGCTAAGCCTGACAGAACAGATTCAGGCGCAGAAAGAAGAGCTGCATGAGAATACTTTTTACCAGGTTTACGCTAAAGCTGCGCTGGCTAAACTGCCCAAGCTGACGCGCGCCAGCGTTGACTATGCTGTTAACGAGATGGAAGAAAGTGGCTACCAGTTTGACAAGCGCGCAGCAGGTAGTTCGACTAAGTACGCCATGTCGATTGAAAATATTATCGATATCTATCACCACCGCGGCGTGCCTAAATATCGCGATCGCCATCCGGAAGCCTATACGATCTTTGTTGGTAATCTTAAAGGCGGCGTATCTAAAACGGTTTCGACCGTCTCTCTTGCCCACGCGCTGCGAGCGCATCCCCATCTGCTTTTTGAAGATTTGCGTATTCTGGTTATCGACCTTGATCCCCAGTCTTCAGCGACCATGTTCCTCAACCACGAACGTTCAGTAGGTATTGTCGAAGCGACAGCCGCGCAGGCGATGCTGCAAAACGTCAGTCGTGAAGAGCTAATAAAAGAATTTATCGTGCCGTCGATTATCCCTGGCGTGGATGTTTTGCCGGCGTCCATTGACGACGCCTTTATCGCTTCCCGCTGGGACGAACTCTGCGCTGAACATCTTTCCGGACAGAATGTGCATGCGGTGCTGTATGAGAACGTTATCGCTAAACTGAAGAAAGATTATGACTTCATCTTTATCGACAGCGGCCCACATCTTGATGCGTTTTTGAAAAACGCCATTGCGGCGTCCGATCTGCTGATGACGCCCGTGCCGCCTGCGCAGGTCGATTTCCACTCTACCCTGAAGTATCTGACGCGCCTTCCCGAACTGATCGACATCATCGAACAGTCTGGTGCGCCCTGCCGCTTACAGGGCAATATCGGCTTTATGTCCAAGCTGTCAAATAAGGCAGACCACAAACTCTGCCACAGCCTGGCGAAAGAGATATTCGGCGGCGATATGCTGGATGCCGCTCTGCCGCGCCTTGACGGGTTTGAGCGCTGCGGTGAGTCCTTTGACACCGTTATTTCAGCTAACCCCTCTACCTACGTCGGCAGCAGCGAAGCGTTAAAAAACGCGCGTTCAGCTGCGGAAGATTTTGCGAAAGCGGTTTTTGACCGTATTGAATTTATTCGCCTGAATTGAGGTCGCTATGAGTGCAAAAAGAATTACTATCGGCAGAACCTTCAGCCAGACGCCTGTACAGGCTGAAGCGTCAACAGATACGCCAACACAAACCTTTGTTCTTTCTACCGGCAAGCGCGCCGTGTTTCGTCTTGAGCGTATTGAAGCCAGGGAGATAGAAGAGAAAACTTTTGTGGTGATGGAAACCAACGGACGCGATCAGGCTGGATTGACGCCCGATTCGCTGCGCGACATTATCCGCACCATTAAACTGCAGCAGTTCTTCCCCGCTATCGGCGTAAAGCGGGACGGGCGCATAGAAATCCTGGATGGTTCGCGCCGTCGCGCTGCCGCGCTGTATTGTAAAACCGGGCTGGATATTCTGGTTTCTGAAACCGCGATTACCACCGAAGAAGCGCGTCGGCTGGCGCAGGATATTCAGACTGCGCGCGAGCATAACCTGCGCGAAGTGGGCCTGCGTCTGCTGTCGTTGAAAAACGGCGGCCTGTCGCAAAAAGAGATCGCAGAGAGTCAGGGCCTGTCGCAGGCGAAAGTGACGCGAGCTTTGCAGGCGGCGAGCGTGCCGGCAGAGCTGATTTCACTTTTTCCCAACCATTCCGAACTGACCTATCCCGATTACAAGGCGCTGCTGATGGCCGCCGATAAACTCTCCGAGACAGGACAGCCAATTGAGCGGCTCATCGAGACTGTTTCTATGGATGTGGATAGTATCTGCGCCCGCGAAGGGCTGGCGGAAGATGAGGTGAAAAACCATATCCTTCGTCTGGTGCGCAACGGCAGTCAAACGCTGATGGAAGCTCCCGCAAAAGAGAAACCTGTCTCAGAAAACCTCTGGACCTTTGCGGATAAAGATCGTTTCGCCCGGAAAAAAATCCGCGGCCGCATGTTCAGCTACGAGTTTAACCGACAGTCCAGAGAGCTGCAGGAAGAACTCGACAGAGTGATTGCCGAGACGTTACGCAAATATCTGGGCGACCAGTAAGCTCCTGCATCCGGGTAAGTCACTGCCCGGATGTGTTTTATCCTCTTCTTCGCGCCTCTCTTTTCGCCATCAGTATTTCAACGCTAACCTACTGTTTTTGCGATTCTTACAGAATAATTTCAGGCTGAAATCGCCAGAATTTCCTTCTGTTTTAAAATCAAAAAATCCTTCGGGCAAAGCGCTTTAAAAGACGCAAGACCATTCCCTGCACCTTGCCTGCGCTGAAAATCAAACAACCTTCTCCAGTGCAATTTCATAAATAAGTTATTGAATAAAAATATCTTTTTAACAGGATTTCAGGCTGAAATCGCCAGGCTTTGGCGACAAGCGGGGAATGATTGCCCTGATGTCAGGGCACTGACGCACTACTTCTTATCCTCTGACCAGGTAGCCGATCGCACGTCTACTTTAACCGGCAGCAGCTTCACCCGGGTAAAGGTATCTGCCAGCGTTTGCTGTTGCGAAAACACGCTGTCGGACATGCGTTCCGCCCCATAAGGCAGACGTGTCAGCGTGGTGCGCCAGATCGCTTTATCCAGACCGGTGGACTGCGCCAGAATCGCGGCTGCCTCATCCTGATGGTCATTTGCCCAACGGCTTAAAGTACCCAACTCCTCAAGCACTTTCCTGGCCGTATCAGGCTGGCTGTCGGCAAATTTTCGGCTGGCGAGATAAAAGGTGTAATGCGGCACCAGCCCCTCTGCATTGCGCAGCTGCCGCGCGCCAGTGCTGGCTTCAACTTCCGCAAGATAGGGATCCCAAATCACCCAGGCATCCACCGCGCCTTTCTGAAAAGCGGCACGCGCATCGGCGGGCGGCAGATAAACCAGCGTAATGTCTTTGTAGGTTAGCCCCGCTTCTTCAAGCGCAGCAATAAGCAGATAGTTAACGTCTGAGCCCTTATTCAGCGCCACTCTTTTACCTTTCAGGTCTTTAACGCTGTGAATGGCAGATATGGAAGGCACTATAATTGCTTCGGTTTTCGGATTGGCAGGCGAATGTCCCAGGTAAACCAGCTCGGCTTTTGCCGCCTGAGCAAATGCGGGCGGCGCATCGCCGGTTGCCGCCAGGTCGATGCTGCCTACGTTCAGTCCTTCGAGCATTTGCGGGCCGGCGGGAAACTCAACCCAGCGAACGGCGACCCCCTCTTTTTTAAAGGCGGCATCTAGCGTGCCGCGATATTTAAGCAAGGCAAAAATATTCGCTTTCTGATAGCCGATATTTACCTGCTCGGGTGCTGCGTGACTGGCCGCCGTCAGGGAACCCAGGGCGCAGGCTACTAATGCCAGCGTTAATCCATTTCTTTTCATCTGTTGCTCTCCGGTTTTTTCGCTAACCTTAGCAAACAGCGTATATAACCAATAAATAACCAATTGCATTCACTTATGCTGCGAAAGAATAGTTAGCACGTTAATAATTTGTAGTAATAATCAAAGAGCATTCCTCCAGGCCTTCTGCCAGGATACGGCCAAAAATGCCTGTCTGAGGTCCATTCACTGTATGAAGTGGTTTTCAAAAAGCGCGCTACTCTTTTCCAGCAAAACCTGTCTGGCCGCCTTCTTAGCGCTCTATATCGCATTAGAACTCAACCTTGATAAACCTGCCTGGTCACTGACCACCGTCTATGTCGCTTCACAGCTTTATTCCGCCTCCACTATTTCAAAGTCTGTTTTCCGGTTTTTAGGCACGCTGCTGGGCGGCATTTTCGTATTGCTGATCTATCCCGCCACGGTGCAGGACCCAATGCTGTTCAGCCTCTGCATCTCGCTGTGGGTCGCGCTCTGTCTCTACCTGTCGCTACACGACCGTACGCCCAAAAGTTATGTTTTTATGCTGGCGGGATACAGCGCAGCGATTATGGGCTTTCCCGACGTCACCGCGCCGGCCGACATCACCTATACGGTTATCTCGCGCGTGGAGGAGATCAGCGTAGCTATCCTCTGCAGCAGCCTGGTGCATCGGCTCATTATGCCGGTCTCGATGAGCAGCATGCTGGAGCAGAGCGTCAGCAACTGGTATCAAAACGCCAGAAAACTCTGCGCCGAGCTGATTACAGTGATGCCTAAGGAGAAGTCGCTGGAACGGGAAGATATCCTTGTCCAGATGGCGAACTATCCGCTGAACGTTGAGACCCTGATTACCCACTGCGTTTATGAAGGCGAAGCGGCACGGCGGCTAATTCGGCTGGTCAGCGTTCAGTATCAGCATCTCTCCTATTTAATTCCCACGCTCACGGCGATTGAGGCGCGCCTGAGCCTGCTTTCGGAACAGCAGATACGCTTTCCAGAGCATGTCGCGCAGACGTTTCAGCAGTTTTTGCACTGGCTGAACAGCGCCGAGCACGGTGCCGAAACGCAGGTGATTAAGGAAAGGCTGGCGGTAACGCAGCAGCAGCTCAAGGCGGAGTGGGAAAGCGGTGAGCTGCCGGTTGAGGAGAGTATCCTGCTCGCCGGTCTGCTGGAAAGGCTGCTAAATTTTGTGCGTATCGCCGAGGCCTACCAGACGGTGGGCGAGCGCGTCAGCGATCTGACGCCGAGCGCGAAGCCTGGCAAGGTGGCGCGCAGCCATAAACATGTCGATAAAGGCATGCTGCTGCTCTCCTGCCTGACCGCTTTTCTCGCCACCTTCCTGACCTGTCTGTTCTGGATAGGCAGCGGCTGGGTGGATGGTGCCACTGCCCCCATGATGGCGGCGGTTCTCTGCTCCTTCTTTGCTGCCATGGATAGTCCGCTTGCGCCGATGAAGATTTTTCTCAAGGGCGTGGTAGTGGCGATCGTCATCAGCATGCTTTACACCACCTTGCTGATACCGGAAGCGACCTCCTTTGAAGCGCTGGTGCTCTGCCTGGCGCCAGGGCTGATGGCGTTAGGGCTGGTGATTGCTAATCCCTCGACTAATCTCATCGGCCTGATTGTGGCGACGCAGATCCCTGGCCTGATCGGAATGAGTCATCACTTTAAACCCAACCTGCTGCTTATAGTGAACGCCTCGCTCTCTACCCTCAGCGGCATTGCGGCAGCGGTAATGGTTACCGCGGTGATCCGCAACAAACGGCCGGCCTGGACTGCCAAACGTGCACTGCGCAAAGGGTTGAAAGAGCTGCTGCACTTTATTAATGCGGTTGAGCTCAATAGCGCTTCACTGCTAATGCGTCAGCAGTTTGTGGCGCGCACGCTGGACAAGGTTAACGTTATCCTTCCTCGCAAGCGTATCGACAACGATGCCGAACTGGCGGCGGGCGGCAATCTGATTACCGAAGCCTGGCTGGGCGCCAACTGCTATGACTTCTACGTACGTCATCAGCCGCTGCTGGCCGAGCAGCAGATTAGCAGCGACTCGTTGTTCGGTGAGCTAAGGCTGTTCCTTAAAAGCCGTATCAGGGTGTTACAAACGCCGCCGCATCAGGCGCTGCTGAATGAGCTGGACAGACTGGTGCTGGCGCTGGAAACGCTGGCGCGGCACGATAGTCGCTTTTATGCGCCGTTGCTGTATCTGTTCAATGTACGGCTCTCGCTGTTTCCTCAGGCCCGCTGGCCGCAGCAGGCGTAATCCCTTCCCGGAATATAAACACAGCCACATCCATGGCTGTGTTTTTTGTGCTAAAGCGCACCCTCATGCCAATAAAGCCGCGTCAGCGCGGCCTGTTATCAGGCATGCTATAACAATCATCATCTGAAGAAGCGAGGCGTAATGTGAAAACGATCGGCTTAATTGGCGGTATGTCATGGGAATCGACGGCGCTCTATTACCGCATTTTAAATGAAGAGGTTAAGCTCGCCCTGGGCGGCCTGCATTCGGCGCGCGTGGTGCTTTACAGCCTGGACTTCGACGAGATAGAGAAGCTGCAAAGCGCAGGACGATGGGACGAAGCTGGCCTGCTGCTGGCGCAAGCTGCGCAGGCGCTTTTGCGTGCGGGCGCTGACTTTCTGGTGCTGGCGACCAACACCATGCATAAGGTCGCCCCTCAGATTGAACAGGCTGTGACGATCCCTCTGCTGCATATCGCCGATGCGACTGCGCAACGCATCCATGACGAAGGATTAAAAAAGGTCGGGCTGCTAGCCACGCGCTTTACCATGGAAGAAGCTTTTTACCGCGGACGGCTTACGGATAAATGGGGTCTGGAAGTTATCACGCCTGAGAAAGAAGATCGCGATTTTGTCCATCAGGTTATCTATCAGGAGCTGTGTCAGGGGGTGATTAATGCCGAATCGCGGACGCGGTTTCGCGAGATTATGGCCATGCTTGCCGCGCAGGGCGCCGAAGGGATTATCCTCGGCTGTACCGAGATCACCATGCTGGTTACAGTGAATGACGCCAGCGTGGCCTTGTTCGATACCACACAAATTCATGCGCAATGGGCTGTTCAACAGGCGTTAAAAAAAGAGTGATCAAGATCGCATTTTTTGTTAGTCAGGTAATGGTAACTATGGTTATTATTGTCCCCATCGAAGGCATGTTGCCTTGCACTAACAAAAGAAGGATTTTGACCATGAAAAACGTAAAAACTCTCGCTATTGCTACCGTCGCCGCACTTTCAATGATCTCATTCGGCAGCTTTGCCGCACAAAGCATCTCTGCGCACGGCAGCACGCTGGACAGCGCTGAAGCCCATATCGCCGCGAAAGCGCAGGCTGAAGGCGCTTCAGGCTACAAAATTACCAGCGCCCGCGCCGATAACGGCGTCTACATGACCGCTGAACTCTATAAATAACGGATGGTCGTACAGGGACGTGCCAGAAAAGGCTGCCGCAAGGCAGCCTTTTTTGTTGTCCTGCGTTACCCGCTGAGGCGGCGTTAATAGGGCGAGCGGGTAGGGCGCACCACAATCTCGCTCACGTCGACATCGTCAGGCTGCTCGATGGCGAAGCGGACGGCGCGACCAATTGCCGCCGGCTGGAGCGCGATAGATCGGTAATCATCCATCAGCGCGGCGGCGGCGGAATCGGTAATGGTAGAGGCGAGTTCGCTTTCCACTACGCCAGGGTGAATACAGGTCACGCGCAGCTGCGTATTCTCCTGACGCAAACCGTCTGAGATTGCCCGCACGGCAAACTTGGTCGCGCAGTAAACGGCGGCGGTGGGCGAGACGCTCAGCGCGCCGATAGAGGCAATATTGATGATATGGCCCGCTTCACGCGCCAGCATCGGCGGCAGCACGGCGGCAATGCCGTACAGCACTCCTTTAATATTGACGTCAATCATCTGATCCCACTCATCAACCTTCAGAGACGCCAGCGGCGACAGCGGCATGACGCCCGCATTGTTAATCATCACGTCGATCCGTCCCCATTTTTCCAGCGCGACTTCAGCAAACTGCTGCACGGAAGCGCGCGAGGTGACATCGAGCGCGGCCACGGCGACCTCTGCGCCTTGCTGCTTAAGCTCCGCTGCCAGCGTCTCTAAGCGATCGACGCGGCGTGCGCCCAACAGCAGAGTCGCGCCGCTCGCCGCCAGTTCACGTGCGATGCCTGCGCCTATGCCGCTTGAGGCGCCGGTGATTAAGATCACTTTATTGCTCATGGTTTCGCTCCTGTCGTTAGGTGTCTGGCGATCTTATGCCTGCTACTTTATAAAGAGAATCCATCCATTCCTTACCTGACTGGTAACTGAGGCTAACCAATGATGCTGGATAAAAACGCGCTGGAGGTTTTCGTCACCCTGGCGCAAACGCGTAATTTTCGCGTGGCGGCAGAGAAGCTGGGCGTAACGCGACCGGCAGTGAGTCAGGCGTTGAGGCGGCTGGAGGATCGTTTACAGATATCGCTGATTCATCGCACCACGCGCAGCCTTAGCCTTACCGAAGCGGGGGAAAGACTCTACGCTGAGGCGGCACCGGCTATTTCGCAGCTCAATCAGGCGGTAGTGGACGTCAGCGCGCTGGCGGGCGAGCCACGAGGGCTGCTGCGGCTCGCCGTCTCTTCAATTGCCGAGCGCTTTATCAACGGCGAACTGCTGGCGTCGTTTCTCAGCCGCAATCCGCATATCGAGCTGGATATTTCAGTAACCGACGAAGAGTTCGATATTGTGGCGCAGGGCTATGACGCTGGCGTCAGACTGGGAGAAATTATCGCGCAGGATATGATTGCAGTGCCGGTCTCGCTGCGTCAGCGGCAAATCGCCGTCGCCTCGCCCGATTATCTGGCGCGCTGCGGCACGCCGCGCCATCCTCATGAGCTGCTGCAGCACTGCTGCATCGGCTGGCGACGCGAGCCGGGCGTGGCCCCTTATCGCTGGGAATTTGCGGAAGAGGGCAGGGAGTTCGATGTGGCAGTTAACGCGCGGCTCAATACCAATGATATGGGGGTGATGATCCGCACCGCCTGCGCGGGCGGCGGCATCGCATTCGGCATGGAGGAGACCTATCGGCCCTATATCGCGCGCGGCGAGCTGGTGCCGCTGCTGGCGGACTATCTGCCGACCTTCGCCGGGTTCTATCTCTACTTCCCCAGCCGAAAAAATCTGGCGCCCAAGCTGCGGGCGCTCATCGATCATATGAAGATCTGAGCGGCGGGTCAGCGAGACGCGACGCGCGTTACCGCCACCCCTTGTTCCTCTAGCTGCGCCAGCGCCTCGGCGTTAAGTCCGCTATCGGTTATCACCTGCGCGACCCTATAGCCCGACGACAGCGGATAGGGATGGATCTGCCCGAACTTCGAGGCGTCTGTCAGCGCCCAGGTCGGCACATTCTTCGCCAGTACCGCATCCACCACATCGCAGCGCAGCATATTGCGGCCGGTAAAACCGGTTTCCGCCTGCCAGCCGTCAACGCCGATAAAGGCTTTATGAAAGTGTATTTGCTGAATGCAGTAGCGCGTCAGCGGGCCGACCATCGACTGGCTGCTCTTTTGCAACAGTCCGCCCGGCACGATCACGTCGCACGCCGCGTCTTTCAACAGGTGGGCGATAAAATGGCTGACGGTTATTACCGTGATGTCGGCGCGATCGGCCAGCAGGCGCGCCAGCAGGGCATTGGTGCTGCCGCCCTCGATAAAAACCGCCTCGCCGGCGTCAATCAGGCCCGCGGCGTGGCTGGCAAGCGCCTGTTTGAGTTCGTAACGCGTATGCATACGCATGCCGACGTCATCGCTGTCCAGCGCCATCGCGGAGCCGTGAACGCGACGCAAGAAATGGTCGCGCTCCAGCAGGTTGAGATCCTGACGGACGGTGACTTCGGAAACGCCGGTCAGCTGGGCCAGTTCGGTGACCGTCACGCTGCCGCGCGTATTAACGAGTTGAATAATCTGTTGATGACGAGCGTTCATGCGGGCCGTTTTATGGAAAAGGGAGACGCCAGTGTAACAGAGAGAGGCCGCGCAGGGGACGCTGCGCGGCAACGATCAGGCCAGACCGAGCGCGCGGCGGCCATTGTCGTTGAGATCGTCGAACGTAAAGCGGTCGCGCCAGCCTGTTTCGTAATCCTCAGGCGGGAAATCTGCAGGCGACCGGCCGAGCGCCAGCGCTTCAGCGACCTCCTGCGCGCAGACGCGGTTTTTCGCGCACATCGGCGCGGCGGGAATGTACATCACGTTTCCCCAGCCCTGTTGATTTTCCACCGGCGCGACGGAATGGATGACGTCGCAGTGCCACCATACCGAATCGCCCGCTTCCAGCGGCGGTATGGAGCAGAGCCCGTTAATCAGCAGCGGATGCCACTTCTCGCTGACGGGCAGCACCTTGCCGGGTGCTACGCCGCACAGTTCGTCTTCCGGCACGTCGTCGAGCAGCGGACGCAGCAGAATATAGGCCATCGCCTCCGGCACCGGCACGACATGCAGCAGTCCTTGTCCGGCGAGCATATCTGACAGCGCGGTCCAGCCCTGGAATGTTCGAAACGCGGAGCATTTGGTGGTGTCGGGCACGTCATATTCATTCACCTCGGTGCGCCACGCTGCGTCCCAGGGATCGTAAGCGTCTATATCGCCATGGAAGACGGCGGCGAACACCTGCTGATAGGCGGGCAGCAGCCAGCGCTCCAGCGCGCCGGAATCGGTATGCGCGCCCAGCCCTTTCGAGGTGGTGCCCGGCGGACGACGACGGATGCGGTCGGGATAAATAATGCTGACGTCAGGATCGAACCACTGCTTGCCCTGTGAAGAGAAACGCCACAGACGATTCAGGAAAGACTGCACCTGCGCGGTGGCGTCGCTCTGGCGCGCCTGCATCTGCGCCTGCGACCAGTAAATGGGGAAAATTTCCGGACGCGACGCTTCGAGGCTGCCAAAGAAATTATCGCCAGGGCCACGATATTGCGCGTCGAAATCATTCAGATCGAGATAATCCAGCAGTGATTGATCCCACGCCAGCGCCTGCTCGCGAGGAAACTGCTGCTTCACTACTACGCAGCCGCGTCGTTTAATGCGCGCCAGGGTTTCATTCGAAACCTCTCCCTGAGCGATAGACTCCTGCGTCACGATCGGCCAGGCCGTACCGTAGCGTTGCTCTTCCTCTTTCGCTTCCGCAATCGCGCTTTCGATGCGCTGACTGACGCGGGCGAAAAGCGCCTCGACATCGCCGATTTGCTCGCGAAGCTGCTGCTTAAACGTCCGAATCGCTACGCTGATGTCGTCGGGCAACGGCGTAGCCTGAGTATGTAGGGTCATTTTGGCCTCCGCAGGCTGGTAAGTGTTTTTCATTTGTAATAAAAATGTGTTTCGTTCGTAAGTTTAAGCAGAGCAGTTATGTTTAGGCAACCCCCAGTTTCGTGATCGGCTGCACACTGCGTCAGGAAAGCTCCGAAAGCCCTGAACATTCTTATTATTAGAATTCTCATTAATCCACACTGCGGGTAAGCTTTACCCATTGAGTGGGCATCACTGAAACAACAGCCTCAGCAAGGAGATGACAATGGCGGTAAAGATGATCGCGGTGGATATGGATGGCACCTTTCTCGACGACAACAAGGAGTACAACGTTCAGCGCTTTTTACGGCAGTACGCGCTGTTGAAAGAGAGAGGCATTCGTTTCGTGGTCGCCAGCGGCAATCAGTACTACCAGCTGCAGCGTTACTTTCCTGAGATTAAAGACGAAATCGCCTTTGTCGCCGAGAACGGCGCCTGGGTTTCAGACAGCAATGAAGAGATTTTTTGTGGCGAGCTGACGCAGTCGCGCGTGCATCAGGTGCTGGACATCCTGGCGAAAGAGCCCGATATCAGCACCGTAGTGTGCGGGCGCAACGGCGCATACGTTCATTCATCGGTCCCGGATGAGGTGGTCAACCTGCTGTCCAACCACTATGCCCGGCTGGAAAAACGCGACGACCTCTACGCTATCGACGACACCATCTTTAAATTCTCCCTGAACCTGGCGCATGAAGGCGTCGATGCGCTACTGGCGCGCCTGCATAACCAGCTGGGCGAGATCGAGAACATTATGCATCCGGTCTCCAGCGGCTATGGCTTTATCGATCTGATTATCCCGGGCTGTCACAAAGCGCACGGCATCGCGCTGCTGCAGGAAAAATGGGGCATCAGCGATTGCGAAGTGGTCGCTATCGGCGACAGCGCCAACGATCTGGAGATGCTGCGTCAGGCCTGCTTCAGCTTTGCGATGGCGAACGCCGTGGAGCCGGTGCGCGCCGCGGCGCGTTATAAAACCGAAAGCAACAATGACGACGGCGCGTTAAACGTTATCGCCCGCGTGCTGTCGCGCGAATTTCCCTTCAACTAAGCCTCTGCCGACCCCGCATGCGACGCATACGGGGTTACGCCTGCCGCCGCGCTGCTTCGAGATTCTGCTCCATCTCATCCAGCGCGGCCTGATGCTCCAGCCCCCATTGATACATCCGCTCAATCGGTTCGGCGAAGGTTCTCCCCAGCGGCGTCAGCGCGTACTCCACCTTAGGCGGCACCACTTCAAATACCTTGCGCGACACCAGCCCGCGCTGCTCCAGCTCACGCAGCGTCTGCACCAGCATTTTTTTTGAAATACCCTGCAGGCTGCGCTGTAGTTCGCCGGTGCGCGCACGTTGATCAGGCCAGTGATAAAGGGCGTGAAGCACCATGGTGCTCCACTTAACGGCAAACAGCTCCAGCAGACGCCGCGGCGGTGAATCCGCAAAAAACATCAGCTTTCCATCGATCCAGGCAGGCATGGCAAAATTTCCTCATGGTCACCAAAAGGTAACTACTACCAATAGCTTCCCCGTCTGTCTATAGTGAGCCGCTTTCTTTGCCGCTTCAGGCAGACATCAGGAGGAAACCATGAAAATTAACGCACTGGTCGCTCAGCAGGCGACGCAACCGCTGGCTGTAGGCCAGGTCGAGTTACGCGAACTGCAGCCGGACGACGTTAAAATTGCCATTATCTACTGCGGCGTATGCCATTCCGATCTGCATATGGCGCGCAATGAATGGGGCGTAAGCCGTTATCCGCTGGTGCCTGGCCATGAAATTGTCGGACGTGTCGAAGCCGCTGGCGCTAACGTCACCCGCTTCAACGCGGGCGACATTGTCGGCGTCGGCGTGATGGTCGACTCCTGTGGTCAGTGCCGCTTCTGCCAGCAGCAGGAAGAGCAGTACTGCGAGGCGGGCTTCACCCCCACCTATAACGGCACCGATAAATACACCGGCTCCACCACCTTCGGCGGCTACGCTCAGCATGTGATTGCCGATCAACATTTTGTGGTTTCCATTCCGCAGAATCTCGATCTGAAAGCGGTCGCGCCGCTGCTCTGCGCCGGCGTAACCGTCTGGTCGCCGCTGCGTCACTATCAGGTGCAGCCGGGCCACAAAGTCGGCGTTATCGGACTGGGCGGGTTGGGGCATATGGCGGTGAAGCTGGCCAGCGCGCTTGGCGCAGAGGTGACGCTGTTTACCACCTCGCCGGAAAAGGGCGCCGATGCGCGTCGCCTGGGCGCCAGTCATGTAGTGGTATCGCGCGATGACCAACAGATGGCTGCCTGTCAGGCTTCACTGGATATTATTCTCGACTGCGTCGCCGCGCCGCACGATCTTGATCCCTATCTGGCGACCCTGAAAACCAACGGTCAGCTGGTTCTGGTGGGCATTCCCGATCGGCCACATCCGTCGCCGAACGTCACGCCGATGGTTTTCCGTCGACTGAGCATTAGCGGCACCTCCATCGGCAGCATTCGCGAAACGCAGGAGATGCTCGACTTCTGCGGCCAACACAACATCACCTCCGACGTCGAAATGATCGCTGGCGAAGAGATTGAAAGCGCCTTCGCTCGCATGCTGCAAGGTGACGTAAAATATCGCTTCGTTATCGATATGGAGAAGACGTGCTGGTAACTGCATAAGGGACTTAAGGATAAGTCCCTTGATTTTTAAGCGTTTCAGCCTGAAATCGCCAGCAATGCCTGGCGCTAACCGCCAATTCGCTGCGCTCTCCGCTTTCGTGCTTTTCTACTGATTACAGTGAATGCTTCGGAGTTGGCGGATGTGATCAAATTTCATTCGGTAATCGCTCAGGGTTCAAACAGATCGGCCAGTTTTTCGCAGGCAGAGCCGCTATGTATGAAGATTGACTGTAATCAGCAGCGGCATGCTTTCTCTGACACAATAACATTCACTGTAATCAGCAGCGCTGTGCTTACTTCTCTGCAATAACGTTCACTGTAATCAGTAACCCTGCCGCACGTCAGACCTGTTCACTGTAACCGGCGCAGGGCATGACATTGCCTGCTATCGTCGGTAAAGTCAGGCTTTCACTTTTAAAAGGGGGAGGTAAATGGAAAAGCTGTTTGTCTACGGCACCTTGTGCCCGGGGCGTTCCAACGCCCATATTCTGGAAAATATCGGCGGCGACTGGCTAGCGGGATGGGTGAAAGGCGTGCTGCATGAATCGGGCTGGGGCGCGGCGCTGGGGTTTCCGGCTATCCAGCTGGATGCTCAGGGAACGCCTGTACATGGCTACGTTTTTCAGTCATCCAGCCTCGCGCAGCACTGGCCGATGCTGGATGAATTTGAAGCAGGATACGATCGCGTGCCTGCTACAGTGAACACTGAAGAAGGCGACCTCGTCACCGCCTGGATTTATCAAATTCAGACCGCCTGAAAAGTCTGTGCCGGTAAGGAGTACTGGCACAACAATGCGTTACCCTCCGCTTCGTTTTAACCTCAGCCTGACGAAATATTGCCGAAATAGTGGCGAGCGCCTCTTTCTCTGACTAGTTTTTTAATCGTCCTTGTTAACATTTTTTTTACGTTCGCATCATAGATGCGGCGCTTTTCTGGCTGCGCGGGCATCCTCGACCGCGTCTGTCTTTCACTACTGCGGTCAGGCGAGCAACGCCTGGCGATTTCCGGAGTCGATGATGAAAACCCTTAAAGACGCGCGTTCTCTCGCTGCCTTCGCAGCCCTTGGCGTATTATTGACGCCGCTGTCGGCGCTGGCATGGGATAGTCTTACCGTGTTTGGCGACAGCCTGAGCGACAGCGGCAATATTGGCCGTTTTACCTGGGATGGCGGTCGCCATCCGCTCTACGATGAAATTCTGGCTGCGAATCTGGGACAGGACTTACAGCGATCGAGGCTGGGCGGCAGCAACTATGCTCAGGGCAACGCTGTATCGCGGCCGCAGCTCAACCCGCAGCTCAACACCGAAGACCAGCTCGCCGGCTACCTGAGATCGACCGGCGGCCGCGCCGACAGCAACGGACTTTATATCCACTGGGTCGGCGCTAACGACGTTGCGGCCGCTGTCACCAATCCCTTTACCGCGACCAATACCCTCAGCACCAGCGCGGCCGCGGCGACGGCGCAGGTGAAAACGCTGCTGGACGCCGGCGCAGGCGCGGTGATTGTGCCGACCGTACCGCAGCTGGGTGAAACGCCCTATATGATCTTAACGGTATTGAGAGCGCTGGGGCCCGCCTCCAGCGCGGCCTCGGCCGCCGCGTTTCAGTCGCTCGACGGCGCCGCCACGCCCGATGCCGCCTCGCGCCAGCAGGCGGTGCGCAACGCCTTTACGCAGGCAGCGGCGCAGGTGTCAGGGATACCCGCCGTGCGCGACGCGCTGGCGGAGCAGCTCTACCGCGCGTGGCAGGCGCTGAGCACAGAGGTCTCGGCGCTGACGGCGGGCTACAACCAGCAGGAAGAGCAGGGGCTGGCGACGCTCAACGGCAATATCGTGCGCGTCGATATCGCCGGGCTGTTTAACGAAGTGATCGCCGATCCGACCCGATACGGCCTGACCAATACCATCGGTATCGCCTGTCCGGTCGGCACCGCCGCGGATGAGTGCGCCTCTACCGACGCCGGCTTCTCCCGCGCGCAGGCCTATCTGTTTGCCGATCGTCTGCATCCCAGCCCGGACGTACACGCCATGATGGCGGACTATATTCAGTCGATTCTCGACGCGCCCGCACAGGTCGCGGCCCTGTCGCAGGCGCCGCACACCCTGGCGCGCGATATGCAAAACACGCTCGACGGTCATCTGCAACAGCAGCGGCATCAGGCGAGCAGCGCGGGGCAGCTTTCCGTATTCGGCGGCTATGCTGGCCAGCATGTGGACTATCAAGGCGATGCCTGGTACAACGGCGACGCCACCACCGCCAGCTTTACGCTGGGCCTCGGCTATCAGCTTACCGATAGCTGGCAGACCGGCGTGCTTTTCTCGAATACCAACCAGCGGCAGGAGCCTTCATCGCGCTACGACTACCGCCTGCGCGGCAATCTGGTGGCGCTTTACAGCCAGCTTGAGCTGGGCGACCAGGCGTGGATCAACGCCGATCTGCACTATGCCGACCTGGACTTTGACGATATCCAGCGTGACATAAAAATCGGTCCGGCGACCCGCACCGAGCAGGGCAACACTGGCGGCAAGCTGCTGGGCATGCGCGTGCAGACCGGCTGGGACCTGCCGCTGGGCGATCACCTGACTACCGGACCCGTAGCCAGCTATGCGCTCGACTATGGCCGCATCGGCGGCTACCGCGAAGAGGGCAATAGCAGCACCTCGATGCGCTACGGCGACCAGACCAGCCACTCGCAAATCGGCGCCATCGGCTGGCGCATCGACAGCCATCAGTGGCCGGTCAATCCCTGGGCGCAGGTGAGCTACAACCATCAGTTTGGCGATACCGACTCCACCGTAACCGCCGGTTTGAAGTCGACCCGCACCGCTTTCAGTCGAACCACGGGCGCACGCGACAGCAACTGGCTGGACGCAGCCGTCGGCGCCAACGTGCCGCTGGGCGAAACGGTCAATGCCTTTGCCGGCGTATCGGCCGTCGGCGGCAATCGCGATGCGCATCAGCTCGGCTGGAATATCGGCGTAAACGCCACCTTTTAATCTTAACAGGGCCAGCCTTGACAGCTGGCTCTGATTTAATGGGTTTTGCGCCTGCGCGGATTAATGGGTTCAGATGTCAGGCATTTTATTAACAAGGGTAAAAAGCGCGGAGCGCAAAGCAGGGTGGATTAAATCGGAGAGATAACAGGCGGTTTATTTCTCGGGCCAAAAAATATGCGCCAGGTTTTGCAACCCGGCGCAGTCACTAGCGGCTTAATCCTGGCGATGCAGCGTTTTTACACCTCTGAACGCCGGCAGGAAGAGAAGAGATCAGGAGCCACGGCGGCTGTTCTGCCCGCCTTTTTTACCTGCTTCTGACGCTTTTTCACGGTCGTTTTTGAAGTTGCCGCCGCTGTGCTGTCCGCCTTTACGACCAGCTTCTGACGCTCTTTCACGATTTTCAGCAAAGTTACCTGATCCGCCTCGATGTTGAGCCATAATGGGTCCTCTTCGTGAGTTAGAAATAACACAGCCGGTCTGAAAAGCTGTGTGCGTCTTACAACCTTAAGATTAGAAGCCCTGTTTCATTACGCAAGCGCTACGGCGAGGCGGTAAATATCAGCTTAAATGAAAGGGTAATAAATAAGGCTACAAGAAACGGCTGGAAATAAAGGAAAATATCTCTGAAGTTGTATAGAAATAATATTACTGTACAGGTTTAGACTGACGTAAAAATATCACTTAACTTGCTGCTGCTAATGATTCAGAGTATTCCTGGCAGGGCGGCACAGCCGCGCCGAAGCGCGGTCTGGCAAAGATGTCATTCGGCGGGCAGCCAGCGCGTTTGGGTAGCTTCGCTGTCATACTTTAACGGCGAGGGCAGGGCAATCAGCTCGATCAGTACCCCGAACGGCGTCAGGCAGAACCAGGTCTGATTGCCTGGCCCTTCTTCCTGCGCAAAACAATCGCTCGGGCCGTCATAAAAGCGAGCGCCGTGCGCCTTTAGCTTCTCCGCCGTCTCATGGATGTCATCCACCAGCAGCGAGAAATGGTTGACGCCGGGCTGGCCGATATTCGCCAGATCGTCGGCGATGCCCGGATCGAGCTGAAACAGCTCTACGTTACAGCCGTTGCCCAGGCGCAGCATCGACAACCCAATCACGCTCAGCTGCGACGGAAAGCCGTTAACCGGGCGCATCTGATCGCCGCTGATACGCTGCTCGCTTTTTTGCCAGGGCACGATGCGGTAGAGAATCGATGCGTCGAGGGCGTGGATAAAAAAGTTTTCCGCCTGCTCAATATTGCTGACGGTGATGCCGATATGCTCAATGCCTCTGATCGCCATCAGGCTTCTCCTTTGGTGTTCTGATTAGGTTGATGAGAGGTCAACGCCTGCGCCGCGCAGATCAGGGCCAGGTGGCTCAGCCCCTGCGGCAGGTTGCCGCGCCACTCGTTGCTGCGCACGTCAAACATCTCATTAAAGATCTCAACGTTGCCGCTGTCGCACAGCGTCTCCAGAATCTCCTCCATGCAGGCGCGCGCCTTATCGATCTCGCCAATTGAGGCCCAGGCTTCCGCCAGCCAGAACGAGCAGGCGATAAAGGTGCTCTCTTCCTCTTCCACGCCGCTATAGCGGTAAAGCATGGCGCGGCCCTGGCCCAGCTCGCGCTGGATCGCCGCATAGGTCGAACGCATACGCGCCGGGTTGACCGCGTTGCCGTAGTGATGCACCAGCGCCAGCGACGCGTCCAGCCGATCTTCGCTGCCGACGTAAAACAGATAGGCCTGCTTGCTCTCCGACCAGCAGTGCGCCTCTATCCAGTCGCGAATGCGGTCGCGCTCGCGCGCCCAGCGCGCCATCCAGGTGGGTTCGATATGGCGCGCCTCCGCCATGGCGACCGCGCGATCCAGCGCCAGCCAGCATGCCATTTTCGAATGGGTGTAGTGCTGCTCGTCGTGCAGCTCCCAGATACCGGAATCTTTCAGCCGCCAGCGGTCGGCGCAGTGGTTCGCCAGCTGGCCCAGCAGACGCGAGGTGCCGAGATCCAGCACGTGGCCCGCTTCGATAAACAGCTGCGCCGTGGCGAGCATATCGCCATACATGCTTAGCTGGCGCTGGTCGCGCGCGTTATTGCCGACGCGTACCGGCCGCGAATCTTTGTAGCCGCGCAGCGACGGGTAACGTTCCGGCGGCACAATATCGCCTTCCAGCGTATAGCAGGTGCGTAGCTCAATGCCGTGGCGCAGAATGGTCTGCGACAGCCAGGAGAAAGCTGCTTTGCAGTCCTCCAGCGCGCCGAGATAGACGAAAGATTTGATAATCAGGCAGGCGTCGCGCACCCAGGCGTAGCGATAGTCGTAATTCTTCTCCCCGCCGATGCCTTCCGGCAGCGAGGTGGTGGCCGCCGCGGCCAGCGCGCCGGTAGGGGAGTACCAGAGAAACTTAAGCGACAGCGCCGAGCGTTTAACGTGGTCTTTGTACTCGCCCTCGTAGCTCAGGCTTTTACACCAGTCCTGCCAGGCGGTATGGCTGGTTTCGATACGGGTATCGATTGCGTCGAGATCGGGCACCGCCAGCGGTTCGCGCTGGGTAATCAGCAGCGCTACCAGCGAGCGAGAATCCTGTTGCGTGATCAGCTCGGCGATCACCTGTTCGTCATCCATATGGGTAATCTGCACGTCGTCGCTGGTGCGCAACATCGCCATGATATCGCCAATATGAAACACATTGCCCTGGGTGGTTTCGCCCATCCAGGGCGAGCGCGTTTCCGCCACGGTGCCGAAGCGCAAATGCAGTTTAAGTTTCACGCTGCCGCGCACGCCTTCCACGCGCCGCGCCAGTTCGCTCCACGGCAGCCGGCCCGCCAGCGTGCTGTTGAGCGACTCCGTCAGGCGCACTTCGCCCTGGTCGGTGGTGAAACAGGTTTCCAGCACATTGCTCTCTTCGCGATAGCGTCTCGCCATGCGATAGGGCTCAACCGGCGTTAGCGCGAAAAAACCGCCGATGTCCGGATCGAGCAAACGATCGAACAGCGGCGGCGAATCCAGGTTCGGCGCGCACCACCAGTCGATAGCGCCGTCGGGGGCAATCAGCGCTACGGAGCGTCCTTCGCCAATCGCTGCGTAGTCGCCGAGGCCAGCATATCCCTCCTCGCGCACGGGCGAGGCGTAATCACCGTTTTTCATCAGAAGCATCCTTGTCTGAAACGCATTCTCTACAGACGAAAAAACTGGCCGCACAGGGCGGCCAGTTGGAAGGAAAACAGGGAGGTTACAGCGTGCCGGTGCCGCCGTCGGAGCACCATACCTGACCTGAGGTATAGCTGCTTTCAACCGAGGCGAGGGTCACATAGAGCGGCGCGATTTCAACCGGCTGGCCAGGACGGCCCAGCGGCGCGCTGGCGCCGAACTCTTTCACTTTTTCCTGCGGCTGCCCGCCGGAAACCTGCAGCGGCGTCCAGTATGGACCAGGCGCCACCGCGTTTACGCGGATGCCTTCTTTGCCCAGCTGCTGTGCCATGGTTTTGGTAAAGGCGACGATGCACGCTTTGGTCTGCGCATAATCGAGCAAAATTTCGCTTGGCTGATAAGCCTGCACGGACGACGTATTGATAATGGACGCGCCGCGCGGCAGATAGTCGACCGCCGCTTTGGTAATCCAGAACATGGCATAGACGTTGGTTTTAAACGTGGCGTCGAAGTCTTCGGTGGAGAGGGTACGAATAGACTCGTTAAACTGCTGACGGCCGGCGTTGTTGACCAGAATATCCAGTCCGCCCAGCTTCTCGACGGCCTGTTTTACCAGCGACTGGCAAAAGGCTTCATCGCGGATATCGCCGGGGATCGCGACGGCCTTGCGGCCTTCCGCTTCGATCAGCTGAATCACTTCCGCCGCATCTGACTCTTCTTCCGGCAGATAGTTAATCGCCACGTCAGCGCCTTCACGGGCATAGGCGATAGCCACAGCGCGGCCGATACCGGAATCGCCGCCGGTGATCAGCGCCTTACGACCGGTCAGACGGCCGGTGCCGCGATAGGTGGTTTCCCCATGGTCCGGAACCGGATCCATTTTGCTGGCAAGACCGGGCACGGGTTGTTTCTGCCCTGGAAAAGAGGGTTTCGGAAATTCAACCGGGACGAGTGTTTTGTCGTTTTGATTACTCATGCTTAGCTCCTTGCACATCGTTTTCGGATAATAATAAGCCTGGCACATATGTGAGGTTTGTCACATTTAATTTCGCCGGAGCTTATTAAATCCACCTGTATAGGGATCAGCATTAATAATAAGACGCCTTTTTGAGTTTCAGGGCGAGCGGCGCTATTTTTTTTGCTCTGGCTATTTAACTGACGGTTTAGTAAACGATTTATATAACCTCTTCTTACTTGAGGAGGTCAGACTGTTCTGAGAGTGGTTCTGTTATAAATGCTAATAATATCAATATATTAAATATTATCCCTGTTTTTTTGGATGGGATTTTAAATTGATTCCTGCTGGCCTGGTTTCTCTGTTGCGGCCGCTTTGGCTGGCGCAGGCTAAACCTGTCGCCGAAGCGGTAAATTATATTCATCCTTGTTAAGCAAGCCGGGAAATAATCTTCTTTCGAGCTAGCGTCGAGACAGCGCAAAAACCGGACGCATATTTGTGCTGCGCGCCTGGTCGATAAAGGCAGAATACGCTGTATTTGCTGCGGTTTCCCACCGTCCGCGCCGCGCGTCTGCGTTACCCTTAACGCTCACTTTCTGCAACGGGAAAATAAGGAGCGCGACGTGAGCGCGTCGACGGGAATTTCACTCAAAATTATGGCGACCCTTAGCTCGACGCTGATGCTTGCCTGCGTAAAAGGTCTGGAGGGCGCGCTGCCGGTGGGAGAAGTGATCTTCTTTCGTTCACTGGTGGGCGTAATGCCGCTGCTGGTATGGCTCACTTTTCAGGGCGGCATTATTCAGGGCATCAAAACCCGCAATGTGAAAGGGCATATTGGTCGCGGCCTGGCGGGCACCTGCAGCATGTACCTCAGCTATCTGTCGCTGATTTATATCTCCCTGACCGACGCCACCGCTATCAACTACGCCGCGCCGCTGTTCACCGTGCTGCTTGCCGCCGTCGTGCTGCGCGAAAAGGTGCGGCTGAATCGCTGGCTGTCGGTAGCGGCCGGTTTCGCGGGGATCGTTATTATGCTCTCCGGCCACCTGTCGCTCAGCGGTCCGCCCAGGCTAACGGTAGACAGCCTGGCCTCTTCCGTCGGCGTCTTGCTGGCGCTGCTCTCTGCGCTCTGTACGGCCGGCGCGCTGATTCAGATCCGCTATCTGAGCGGTAAAGAGAAGCCGGGCGCCATCGCTTTCTGGTTCACCGCCATGACGGGCGTGACATCGCTGTTGACGCTGCCGTTCGGCTGGCGCCTGCCGCAGGGCGAGCAGCTGCTCCTGCTGCTGGGGTGCGGCCTGTGCGGCGGACTGACGCAAATTTTGCTGACGCTGAGCCTGCGCTACGCCGACGCCTCGCTGCTTGCCCCGTTCGATTACAGCTCGCTGCTCTGGTCGGTGATTATCGGCCTGATTTTTCTCGGCGCCTTGCCGGAGAAGCTCACCCTGATCGGCGCCAGTCTGGTGGCGTGCGCCGGCATTTACGCGGTGTTAAGCGAGCGGCGGCAGCGGCGTCGGGCTGCGGCATCGGCGCTGACCGCCCGCAGCGAAACCGCCGATTTAACGCCTGATTAACACGCCGTACTTGACGTCGGGCTGGCAGTTGCCCTACAACTAATGGCCGTCGGGGGAGTCTCGCCAGAGAGACTGAGAGGCTAATAGCGCAGCGCGCGGTTTAGCGACCCTTTGAACCTGACCCAGTTGATACTGGCGTAGGAAGACTCGTATCTCATTGTTTTTAGCCTGGTTGAGATGCCTGCCGCGCGAGCCTGTTCACTGCTCACGCTTTTTCCCTTCACGTATCACGGGTCGTCAATAGCGAGGCCTGCGTGAACATGACTTTTTTCCAAACCGTTTTCTCTGTCAGGTGCGCGCCATGAGCCGCTGGTCGGTCATCGGCAGCGGCGTCGCCGGCTTATGCGTTGCGACGCTGCTGGCCGAACAGGGCGAAACGCCAGAGGTGATCGTCAGCGATGAGACGCCCGCGTCGCACTGGGCGGGCGGCATGCTGGCGCCCTTTTGCGAAGGGGAGAGTGCGCCTGAACAGGTTATCGAGCTGGGGCAGCGCGCCGCCGGCTGGTGGGCGCAGCGGGTCGACGGCGTCGCGCGTCAGGGCACGCTGGTGGTAGCCGCGCCGCGCGACGCCGCGGAGCTGACGCGCTTCGCGCGCATGACGCGGCAGCATCAGTGGCGCGATCCCGCCCAGCTTGAGCCCGAACTGGCAGGACGCTTTGCGCGCGGCCTGTTTTTCCCCGACGAGGCGCATCTTAATCCCCGCGACGCCATGCGCCAGCTGCGTGCCAGCCTGGAAGCGCGCGGCGTGGTTTTTCATCGCGGCAAACCAGGCGGCACGGTTATCGACTGTCGCGGCATTCACGCCGCCGATCGCCAGCCTGACCTGCGCGCGGTGCGCGGCGAGATGCTGATCCTGCAGTGCGATGAACTCCACTTCTCCCGTCCCGTCCGGCTGCTGCATCCGCGCTTTCCCTGCTATCTGGTGCCGCGCGCCGACGGCCTTTTTATGCTCGGCGCCACTATGGTCGAGAGCGACGACGCCAGCCCGATCAGCGCCCGCGCCATGATGGAGCTGCTCGGCGCCGCCTGGAGCATTCATCCGGCGCTGGCCGAAGCGCGCATCGTCGAGAGCGGCACGGGGCGGCGTCCCGCCTATCGCCATAACCTGCCGGAAGTGCGCTATCGAGACGGGGTTTTCTCCCTTAACGGCATGTATCGTCACGGTTTTTTGCTTGCGCCCGCCATGGCGCAGCAGCTTATGCAACTGCTTAGTCAGGAGTCGAATGATGCAAATCGAACTTAACGGTCAGAGAGTGGAAACCGAGGCGGCGACGGTCGCCGCGCTGCTGCAGGAGCGGCAGATCGACGCCGCCTGCGTCGCCAGCGCCTTTAACGGTGAGTTTTTGCCGCGCGCGCAGTATGAGAGCCAGCGACTAGAGGCGGGATGCCGTCTGGAAGTGCTGTCGCCGATGCAGGGAGGCTGAAGCATGTTTTACGGCTTTGTTCCCCGTTCGCGTTTTCTGCTCGGCACCGCAGGCTATCCGTCGCCCGATATTTTAAAGCAGGCGATCTGCGCCGCAGAGGCGGAGATCATCACCGTCAGCCTGCGGCGCGAAGGCAGCCAGGGCGGCGCGTTTCGCGAGCTGCTCAGCCAGCTCAACCGCCGCGTGCTGCCCAACACCGCCGGCTGCCACAGCGTGAAAGAGGCGGTGACTACGGCGCATATGGCGCGTGAACTCTTTGACACGCCCTGGATAAAGCTGGAGGTGATCGGCAACGCCGACACGCTGCAGCCCGATCCCTTTGCGCTGGTCGAGGCGGCGCGCATTCTCTGCGCCGACGGCTTCCAGGTCTTTCCCTATACCACCGAGGATCTCATCGTCGGCGAAAAGCTGCTGGAGGCGGGCTGCGAAGTGCTGATGCCCTGGGGCGCGCCCATTGGCTCTGGCCAGGGGCTGCGCAATATCGAAGGGCTGCGCAGCTTCCGCGCCTGGTTCAAAGAGGTGCCGCTGGTGATTGACGCCGGTATCGGCGCGCCGAGCCAGGCGGCGCAGGCGATGGAGATGGGCTTCGACGCCATTTTGCTCAACACCGCCGTCGCGAAAGCGCAGGATCCGGCGGCGATGGCGGGCGCCTTCGCAAGCGCGATTCGCGCGGGGCATCAGGCGCATCAGGCGGGCCTGATGGAGCGGCGCGATATGGCCGCCGCGTCAACGCCGGTGTTTGGCCTGGCGCAGTTCAGCTAACGGAGCAAGATGATGAATCGTTATCAGCGGCAGCAAATGCTGCCGGAAATCGGCGAAGCGGGACAGAGGCGGCTGCGCGCCGCGCGCGTGCTGGTGGTCGGCGCGGGCGGGCTGGGATCGACGCTGTTGCCGCTGCTGGCAGGCGCGGGCGTCGGCTATCTGCGTATCTGGGACCCTGACCGGGTGGCGCTGCACAATCTGCATCGCCAGACGCTCTACACCGAGGAGGATGTCGGCCAGCCGAAGGCGCTTTGCGCCGCGCGCGCGCTGGCCGCCCGCAATCAAGAGTGCGTTACCGAGGCGCGACAGCAGGCGCTGCGCGCCAGTACGGTCGGGCAGGCGCTGTCGCAGGTGGATCTGGCGATCGACGCAGCGGACAGCTTCGCCGTGACCTATACGCTTTCCGACGCCTGCTGGCCGCGCAACATCCCTCTCATCAGCGCCTCGGTGCTGGGTCGGCAGGGCTATGTCGGCGGTTTTTGCGGCGGCGCGCCGGGCTATCGCGCCCTGTTTCCCCGACTGCCCGCTTCCGCCGCCAGCTGCGACACCGCGGGCGTGATGGGACCGGCGGTGGCAACGCTGGGCGCGATGCAGGCGCAGATGGCGCTCAGCGTGCTGCTGGGGCACACGCCGTCGCCGCTCGGCAGCCTGATAAACTGCGACTTCAGCCAGTGGCACTTTCGCGCCTTTCGCTTTGACGACGCGCAGGAGCCGACGCAGCCCGCGATTCCCTTTATCGATCGCGATCTGCTGCGCGCCGACGACTGTATCGTCGAGTTGCGCAGCCTGGCGGAAGCGCCGTACAGCGTGGCGGCGCAGGTAGAGCGCCTGCTGCCCGACGCGATAGCCGCATGGCAGCCGCCCGCCGATCGGCGCGTGGTGCTGGTCTGCGCCAGCGGCATTCGCGCGGCGAAAGCGGCCGCCGCGCTGGCGCAGCGCGGCGTCGAACGGCTGGCGATTATCGCGGCGAACCAGCCATGAACCTGAGGTCGCACAGCCCCGACATTCTCTTTGACGAGGTGACCTTCGGCTGGGAGAGCAAGCCCCTCTGCGCGCGCTTCAGCCTGCGGCTGCGCGGCGGCAAAACCAGCGCGCTGCTGGGTCGCAGCGGCGCGGGCAAGAGCACGCTGCTGCGGCTGGCGGCGGGGCTGTCAACGCCGCAGCAAGGCCGCATTAGCAGCTCGCTGCCGGGCGCGCTGTCGCAGCAGGTCGCCTGGATGGGACAGCGCGACGATCTCTATCCCTGGCTGTCGATCCGCGACAACGTTACCCTCAGCGCGCGGCTTAACGGCCAGCGGCCCGACAACAGGCGCGCCGAGGCGCTGCTGGCGCAGGTCGAACTCGCCGGGCTGGGGGATGCGCAGCCCGATTCGCTCTCCGGCGGCATGCGTCAGCGCGTCGCGCTGGCGCGCACCCTCTATCAGGATCGTCCGGTGGTGCTGATGGATGAGCCGTTCGCCGCCCTCGACGTCATGACCCGACTGCGGCTGCAAAGCCTGACCGCCGGGCTGCTGCGCGGCAAAACCCTGCTGCTGGTTACGCACGATCCGCTCGAGGCGTGCCGCCTGGCGCATGATATCTATCTGCTGGAGGATACGCCGCTGCGCGTCCGCGACCTGCCCGCGCCCGACGGCGAGGTGCCGCGCGCGGCGCAGACAGAGGCGGTCCTGCAGGCGCAAAGCCGGCTCTTTCAGGTGCTCAGTCATGATTAAACGCCTGTTAAGCCTGGCCTGGCTGCTGGCGATCGTCGTCGGCGCGTGGCAGCTGGCGCGCTACAGCGGCGTGCCCGCTTTTCTGCTGCCCTCTCCAGCAGCGGTAGGGCAGGCGCTGCTGCAACAGCACGTCCTGCTGATCCATCACGCCAGCTACACGCTCGGCGAGATCGCGCTGGCGCTGCTGCTGGGCGGCGGCGCTGGCGTCACGCTGGCGATAGCGATGGCCGCCAGTCCGCTGCTGCGCCGCCTGCTGTTTCCGCTGGTCGCCGCCAGCCAGACCATTCCCGTATTCGCGCTGGCGCCGCTGCTGGTGCTGTGGCTCGGCTTCGGCGTCGCCTCTAAAGTGGCGGTCGCGGCGCTGATCGTCTTTTTCCCGCTCTGCCTGTCGCTGTTCGACGGGCTTTGCCGCACGCCGTCCGGCTGGCTGGAGCTGGCGCAGACGATGAATCGCTCGCGGCTGCGACTGTTCCTGCACGTGCGCTGGCCCGCCGCGCTGCCGCACTTTTTTTCCGGCCTGCAAATGGCGGCGATCCTCGCGCCGGTCGGCGTGGTGATCGGCGAATGGGTCGGCGCCAGCGAAGGGCTCGGCTATCTGATGATGCATGCCAGCGCGCGGCTGGAGACGCCGCTCAGTTTCGCCGCGCTGGCGCTGTTGATGCTGCTGGCGCTGCTGTTATCGGGCGGGGTCGCGCTGCTGCGCCGCCGCTTTCTCTACTCTGCTTAAGGAATAATCGTGAAAAAAGTGATGCTGATGCTGACGGCGCTGCTGATTGCGGCCGCGGCGCCCGCGCAGGCGGCGCAGAAGGTGCGCCTGCTGCTCGACTGGTTCGTCAATCCCAACCATGCGGCGATCTTCGCGGCAAAAGAGAGCGGCGCCTTTACGCGTCAGGGGCTGGAGGTTGAGATGATCGCGCCGGCGGACTCCGCCTCGGTGCCGCTGCTGCTGGCGGCAGGCAAGGCCGATCTCGCCGTAGGCTATCAGCCTCAGCTCTACACGCTGGTGGATAAAGGGGTGCCGGCGATCCGCGTCGGTACGCTGATTGGCCAGCCGCTCAACACCCTGACCGCGCTGAAAAGCAGTGATATCCACCAGCTGAAAGACTTCGAGGGCAAAACGCTCGGCTACGCCATCCCAGGGTTTGAGGATGTCGCTATCCAGACCATGCTCCGATCCGCAGGCGTGGACGTCGATAAGGTCAAACTGATCAACCTCAATATGGACGCCGCCTCGGCGCTGCTTAGCCATAAAATCAGCGGCGCGATGACCATTTATCGCAACTACGAGCTGCTGGAGCTTAAGCAGCAGGGCGCGGAAACTCTGACGTTCAAGCCGGAAGATCACGGCGTGCCCGCCTATGACGAACTGATCCTGCTGGCGAACGCCGGAACCGCGGCGACCGACCCGCGTATCGGCAAGTTTTTGCATGGGCTGAACGAAGGCGTGGCCTACCTGCGTGCCCATCCGGAAGCGGTCTGGCAGGCGTTTATCCGCGCTTATCCGGAGCTGAACACGCCGCTTAACCACCAGGCGTGGCAGGCGACGCTGCCGCTGTTCGCCAGCGATGCTGGCCGCTTTGACGCGGCGCGCTATCAGGCTTTTGCTCGCTATATGCTGGACAACAAGCTGATCGGCCAGATCGCGCCGATGTCGCGCTATTCGCTGCCGTCGCAGTAAATGCGCGCTTTGCCCGCGTGCTCTTTATCCGGCGCGTCTAGACTTAACAAACAGGATAAGGAGCTAATGATGACAGAGAAGATCACGCTGGTGGCAGGCGATATCACCAAAATCGAGGCCGACGCGATTGTTAACGCGGCGAACAGTTCACTGCTCGGCGGCGGCGGCGTAGATGGCGCGATTCACCGCGCCGGCGGGCCGGAGATACTGGAGGCGTGTAGAGTCATTCGCAACCGGCAGGGTGGCTGCCATACCGGCGATGCGGTGATCACCACCGCGGGCAAACTGCCTGCGCGCTATGTGATCCATACTGTCGGTCCGGTCTGGAATGGCGGCAGTCAGAAAGAGGCGGAGCTGCTGAAGCGCGCCTATCAGAGCAGCTTTCAGCTGGCGCAGCAGCACGATATCAGGACCATCGCGTTTCCCAGCATCAGCACCGGTATCTATCGTTTTCCAAAGCAAAAGGCGGCTGACATTGCGCTGGCGGCGATGTGCGAGGCGCTGGCGGAGAATCCAGCGCTGGAAGAGGTGAAAATCGTCTGTTTCGATGAGGAGAATTACGCGATTTATGCCGAACTGCTTAACTAATTCATCACCAGGCCAAGGATAAGCAGCACGACGGCCACTACGGCATAGACGCCCGCACGCGTCAGCAGATTTTTCTGCTGGCGCTTCACGCCCATGATTAAAAATCCCAGCGCGATGCAGAGCGCCATGAGTGAAACCAGTAAGTATGCTGACATGCCAGACTCCCGCTAAAAAAGCCTTATTTAACATGCCAGCAGCAGGGGCGGTAGCCGATTTACACTTCCTCTAAAAACTCATGTCAGACCATTAGCCGGACGCGCCAGACCCAGGGTGTCGCGCAGCGTGCCGGTCGGATAGTCGGTGCGGAACACGCCGGCGTGTTGTAGTCGGGGCACGACTTCATCGAGAAAGAGGTTGCCGCTGGCTTCCAGGTAGGCAGGCAGCACCACAAAGCCGTCGCATGCGCCGCTGCGATACCACTCGATCATCATCGCCGCCACGTCGTCCGGCGTGCCGACCGGCGAGGGAAACGACAGGCTTTCGGCATAGCGAATCGCCATTTCGCCCAGCGTGAGCCTCTGTTCGAGCGCCTGGGCGATAACGTACTGGAAGCGCCCTTTGCTGCCGGTAATCACGTCGCGCAGATCGGGTGCCGGCGCGTCGAGCGGATACTGCGCCAGATCGTGATTCATGCTGGCGGACATAAAGCTCAGCGCCGATTCAGCGGTAATCAGCGATTTGAGGTAGCGATCTTTCTCCTCTGCCGCGGCGCGCGTCTCCGCCAGCACCGGCACCATGCCAGGCAAAATACGCAGCCGATCCGGCGTGCGGCCATAGTGCTGCGCTTTGCTTTTTAGCGTCTGATAAAAACGCTGAGCGCGCTGCCGCTCCGGCTGCACGACGAACAGTACTTCGGCGTGCTGTGCCGCCAGATCGATAAACGCCTCTGATACGCCAGCCTGAATCGTCACCGGATAGCCCTGCGGCGGGCGTGGAATATTAAGCGGCCCGCGCACGTTGAAAAAGGTGTCATGGTGGTTGAGATAGCGGAAAGCGTCTGGCCTGGCGAAGGTGGCGTTGTCTTTGTCGATTACGATGGCGTTATCGTCAAAGCTGTCCCACAGCTTCTTCATCAGGCTGATGAACTCAGCGGCGCGGGCGTAGCGCTCGGCGTGGGAATAGTGGCTGTCGCGGCCAAAATTGCGCGCTTCGGCGTCGCTGACCGAGGTAACCAGATTCCACGCCGCGCGTCCGCCGCTGATATGATCGATATTCGCCAGCTGACGCGCGATGGTGTAGGGCAGCGAATAAGAGGAGGAGACGGTGCCGCCCAGGCCGATGCGATCGGTGACCGCCGCCAGCGCGGCGAGCAGCGTCAGCGGTTCTGACCAGCCCTGCGGGCGGCTGCGCACCGTGGCGCTGAGATCGCCGCCATAAATATCGTCAATCGCCAGCTTATCGGCGACGAAAATCATATCGATCTTTGCGGCTTCCGCCTGCTGCGCGATACGACGAAACAGCGGCCAGCGGGTGCCGCCGCTGGAAACCGCATCAGGATGACGCCAGCCGCCCTGATGGATGCCGGCGTCAAGATAGAGCGCGATGTTCATCATAGCTGCATCTCCTTAAGGCTGATGAAAGAAGCTGGCGTCGATCACCGCGTCGGCGGTGAGTCCGGGCTTAATCAGGCCGCTGCGGGTAAAGGTGTCGATAGCGGCCTGCTGGCGCTGTCGCACCAGCGCAACGTCGCCCACCGGCGCGTTGTTCTCGCGCTTCACTTTGCTTAGCGCCACCGCATCCGGCAGGCGCAGCAGCGTCGCAATGCCTTGCGCATACGCCTGCGGATGGGCGACGCCCCATTCGCGCGCGCGGATCAGCCGCTGGCGAAAATCCTGTAGCGCCGCGCGCTTATCGGTAATGGCGCGATCGGTCGCCACCAGGTAGTTGGATACCGGAAAGGCATCGCCATCCACCGCGATGACCGCGCCCGACTGGGCGATAGCGAAAGAGACATAGGGCTCCCAGGTGGCGACCGCATCCACCGCGCCGTTATCCAGCGCCAGCGTCGCCTCGGCTGGGGTGGTGAAGACAAACTGCACGCTGTCGGCGGGCAGATGCGCTGAGCTGAGCGCGTTGAAAACCAGATTCTGGCCGGAAGAGCCTTTCACCGTAGCGATCTTTTTACCTTTTAGATCGGCGGCGCTTTTTATGCTGCTGCCATTTTTTACGATAATGGCGTTGCCCAGGTACTGCGAAGCCTGAATGGCTTTGATCGCTGCGCCGGAGGCCACCGCAAACGACAGTGGGCCGTCGCCCACCAGCCCGGCGTCAAGGTGGCTGGCGTTGAGTGATTCAAGCAGCGGCGCGGCGTTGGGAAATTCATACCATTTCACCGCATAGGGCAGGTTGCTGAGTTCTCCTGCCGCTTCCATCACGGCGCGCGCGTTGCCTTTTTGATCGCCTACCACCAACTGCGTTTCCGTCGCCTGACTGGCAAAAGCGGCCAGACAGAGCGTTAGCGCGAATATTTTCATCTTTGATTTCCCGGTGAAAAAGAAACCAGACTAAGTATCTGCTGCGGAAAGGGGTAATAAGGAATGCGGCAAAGGTTATCTGCGGAGAGAATAACCCGTACTGGAGGAGGCTTTTCAGAAACAGTTAAAACGGAAATCAGTAGTCAAGAATAATACAAGCTGAAAATTCCTAAAAAATCTCACCGGTTTAAATCAAATCCCGATAAACTGCGTGAACCATCCCGCCTCTCCACACTGATTTAATGAATTATTATTCTCCTGATGACAGACATCTGAAGTTGCGCTCGACACGGTTCGTCAGGCGCATGTTTGCTATGCGACAGCTGGGTACGCTTCTCTGCTTCTATCCCATTATGTCGGTATTGATGGAGTCGGGAAAAAGCCTGAGCATCTGCGCGCTGCTGTTCGTCAACGCCTTTTTCTGGCCCTGGATGGCGTGGCGGCTGGCGCTCGCTTCGGACGATCCTACCGGACGCGAACGCACCAATCTGACGCTGGACGCCGCCTTTGGCGGCATCTGGGTGGCGATGATGGCGATCAGCCCGCTGCCGTCATTCGTGATCATGGCGGTTCTGGTGGCGGACCGCTACGCCGCGGGCGGCTGGGCGCAGCTTATCGCCGCGCTGCAGGCTTTTCTGGTCGCCTTCGCGCTCACCTGGGTGCTGCAGGGCGCACCGGTCAATATGAGCTTCAGCACGCGCACGGTATGGCTCACGCTGCCGCTCGCCACCTTCTATCTGCTGGCGTTAAGCGTGGTCTCTTATAACCTGACGCTGAGTCTGCGTTTGAAAAACCGCGAGCTGGAGCGTATCGCGCTGATGGATCCGGGGCTGAAGATCCCTAACCGGCGGCTGTTTGAACGCCGCCTGGAGAGCGAATTTCTGCGCACCCGCCGTGGGGAAAGCGCCGCCTGGCTGATGCTGATCGACGTCGACCATTTCAAAGCGGTCAACGACAGTTTTGGCCATGAAGCGGGGGATTTTTTGCTGGCGGAGATCTCCGCGCTGCTGCGCGACGGCGTCGGCATCGAGGATATTCCGGCGCGCTTCGGCGGCGACGAACTCTGCGTTATCGTGCGCGATGCGCAGGATGCCGGGATTCTGGCGCTGGCGCAAACGCTGAAAACGCGCATCGCGCAGCTTCGGTTGCCCGCGTCGTCGGACTTTTCCTGCACGGTGAGTATCGGCATCGCGCCCGCCAGCAAGGCGGAGTCGATCCATCACTGGCTGCGCCACGCCGACGACGCGCTCTATCAGGTGAAGCGCGACGGCCGCAACGGCGTGTGCCTCTGGCAGCCGGCGTAAGGGCAAAGCGCGAATGCGCGGACCGCGTTGCGGCGAGCGCTCACGCCGGATAGTCAAAAAGCTTCCGTCAGCGAGTTGACGGGGCTAAATCGCGACGAGGCTTCTCACCCCTTCTGCCGCCATATCGGCTCCCGCGCCGCGCTGGATTATCTCTCCGCGCGACATCACCAGATAGCTGTCCGCTAATTCGGCGGCAAAATCATAAAACTGCTCCACCAGCAGAATCGCCATTTCACCTTTGCCGGCCAGCTGCCGAATGACTGCGCCGATTTCCTTGATCACCGACGGTTGAATACCTTCCGTGGGCTCGTCGAGGATTAATAGCTGGGGCTTGCACGCCAGCGCGCGACCTATCGCCAGCTGCTGCTGCTGCCCGCCTGAGAGATCGCCGCCGCGCCGGGCTTTCATCTGCCGCAACACGGGAAAAAGCTGATAAATTTCCTCCGGCACCGTTCTGGCCTGCGCGCCAGAGAAGCGGGCCAGGCCCATCAACAGATTCTCTTCTACCGTCAGGCGCGGAAAAATTTCGCGCCCCTGCGGCACGTAAGCGATGCCCGCCTGCACGCGCTGGTGCGGTTTACGGCCGTTGATCACGTTATCGTGCCAGCGGATCTCGCCCGACTTCGCCGGGATCAGCCCCATCAGACATTTCAGCAGCGTGGTTTTTCCCACGCCGTTACGCCCCAGCAGACAGGTAATCTCGCCCGGCTTCGCCTCGAACGAGAGGCCGCGCAGGATATGGCTGCCGCCATAATATTGATTCAGTTCGACAACTTGCAGCATCTCAGCGCCCCAGATAAACGTCAATGACCCGATCGTCCGCCTGTACGTCGCGTAACGATCCCTCTGCCAGCACCTGCCCCTGGTGCAGCACGGTGACATGATCGGCAATGGTTTCCACAAATCCCATATCGTGCTCGACCACCATAAGCGAGTGCTTGCCCGCCAGGCTGCGGAACAGCTCGGCGGTGTACTCGGTTTCCGCGTCGGTCATGCCCGCAGCCGGTTCGTCGAGCAGCAGAAGATGCGGCTCCTGCACCAGCAGCATGCCGATCTCCAGAAACTGCTTCTGGCCATGCGACAGCAATCCCGCTTTGCGCTGGCGCTCGCCGCTGAGCCGCAGCAGTTTTAACGCCTCGTCGATGCGATCCTGCTGTTCGCCGCTGAGCTTCGCCCGCAGGCTTGCCCATACCGACTTATCGTTTTTCAGCGCGATTTCCAGATTTTCAAACACCGTTAACGCTTCAAACACCGTGGGCTTCTGGAACTTGCGGCCGATGCCGGCCCGGGCGATCTCCACCGGCGAGAGGCGCGTAAGATCGGTATCCTGGTCATACAGCACCCGTCCGTTATCAGGCCGGGTTTTGCCGGTGATGACATCCATCAGCGTGGTTTTACCCGCGCCGTTGGGGCCGATCACGCAGCGCAGTTCGCCGACGCCGATCTGCAGCGACAAATCGGTCAGGGCATGAAAGCCATCAAAAGAGACGTTGATCCGCTCCAGCTGAAGCACCGGGTCGCGTTGAGCGCGATGGCGATCGGTGGGGCGCGGTTGGGTAAAGGGGGTATCAGTCATTATGCCTCCGGCGCAGCAGGCCGATCACGCCGCGCGGCAACAGCAGCGTCACAAGGATAAACATCAGGCCCAGGAAGAATAACCAGTACTCCGGGAAGGAGACGGTGAACCAGCTTTTGGCGCCGTTGACGATCCCCGCGCCCAGCAGCGGGCCAATCAGGGTGCCGCGACCGCCCAGCGCCACCCAGATGGCCGCTTCAATCGAGTTGGTCGGCGACATTTCGCCTGGGTTGATGATGCCGACCTGCGGCACATAGAGCGCGCCAGCCAGACCGCACAGCACCGCCGAGAGCGTCCAGACAAAAAGTTTAAAGCCTCGCGGATCGTAGCCCACAAACATCAGGCGGTTCTCTGCATCGCGCACCGCCGTCAGCACCCGGCCAAACTTACTGCGCGCCAGCGCGAAACCGGCACCGAGACTGCCCAGCAGCAAGGCGACGGTGGCGATAAACAGCCCGATACGCGTGCAGGTCGCGGTAACGTTAAAGCCGAGCAGGGTAGTGAACCCGGTAAAGCCGTTGTTGCCGCCGAAGCCGGTTTCGTTACGGAAGAACAGCAGCATGCCTGCGTAGGTCAACGCCTGCGTCATGATGGAGAAATAGACGCCTTTGATTTTCGAGCGAAAGGCGAAGAAGCCGAACACCAGCGCCAGCAGGCCCGGCACCAGAACGATCAGGCAGAGCGCCCAGGCGAAATGCTGAGTGCCTGCCCAGAACCAGGGCAGCGCGTCCCAGGACAGGAACGACATAAACGCCGGCAGGCCATCGCCCGCGGCCTGGCGCATCAGATACATGCCCATGGCGTAGCCGCCGAGGGCGAAGAACAGGCCATGCCCAAGCGACAGCAATCCGGCGTAGCCCCACACTAAATCGAGCGCCACGGCGACGATGGCGTAGCAGAGAATCTTCCCCACCAGCGTCAGGGTATAGGTGGAGATCGCCAGCGGGTGGCTGGCGGGCAACAGCGCGCAGAACGGCAACGCCAGCAGCAGCAGGGTCATCAGAATTCCCAGGCTAATGCTGAGGCGCGGCGTTTTGCGCGTCAGGGTTAAGGTCAAAGGCTGGCTCATCAGTCAATTACCCTCCCTTTAAAGGCAAACAGGCCCTGCGGACGCTTCTGAATAAACAGCACGATCAGCACGAGAATAAGGATTTTGCCCAGCACCGCGCCAATCTGCGGTTCCAGCACTTTATTAAGAATGCCCAGCCCGAAGGCGGCTGCCACGGTTCCCGCCAGCTGGCCTACGCCGCCCAGCACCACCACCAGGAAGGAGTCGATGATGTAACCCTGTCCAAGCTCCGGGCCGACGTTGCCGAGCTGCGACAGCGCCACGCCGCCGAGGCCGGCAATGCCCGAGCCCAGGCCGAAGGCCAGCATATCGATGCGCCCGGTGGGCACGCCGCAGCAGTCGGCCATCGCGCGGTTTTGGGTCACGGCGCGCACGCTCAGCCCCAGGCGCGTTTTATTGAGCAGCAGCCAGGTGAGGCCGAGCACGGCAAACACAAACAGGATCACCGCCAGTCGGTTGTAGGGCAGGACCAGATTGGGCAGCACCTGCAGGCCGCCCGAGAGCCAGCCGGGATTGGCGACCTCCAGGTTCTGCGCGCCGAATAGCATGCGGACCAGCTGGATCAGCATCAGGCTGATGCCCCAGGTCGCGAGCAGGGTTTCCAGAGGACGACCATACAGATGACGAATGATGGCGCGCTCCAGCAGCATGCCGATACCCGCGGTGATCAGAAATGCTGCCGGTAGCGCCAGCAGCGGATACCACGCCAGCCACTGCGGCGCGAACTGCTGGAACAGGTGCTGTACAAACCAGGTGGCGTAGGCGCCCAGCATCAGCATTTCGCCATGCGCCATATTGATCACGCCGAGCAGCCCGTAGGTGATCGCCAGTCCGAGCGCCGCCAGCAGCAGGATCGACCCCAGCGACAGGCCGGTAAAGGCCTGACCCAACAGATCGCCCCACATCAGCCGGTGTTTGATGTGCTGCAGGCTGGCGACAGCGGCGGCGCGCACCTGCGCATCGGGTTCGATGCTGGCCTGCGTCAGGCGGTCCAGACTGGCCTGCACGTTGGGATCGCTTCCTTCGCCCAGCAGCGTCACGGCTTTCAGGCGCAGGGCGGCATCCGGGCTGGCAAGCTGCAGGCTGGCGACCGCCATGGCCAACGCCGTATGCACCTGCGCATCCTTCTCTGCGGCAAGGCGCTGTTCCATAAGCGGCAGCTGATCGGCCGCCGCGTCGTTTTGCAGCTGCTGCGCGGCGCGCAGGCGGATTGCCGCATCGTCGCTCACCAGCTGGTGGGCCGCGAGCGCGCTGGCGATCAGCACGCGCAGCCGGTTGTTCATAAACAGCTTTTTGGTGTCGCCGCTGGGCTGGCGGGCGCTGTCGAGCGGCGTAAGGATGTCGCCCTGTTTGCTGAACGGCTGTTTTTTCTGGTCGATAACCAGGCTTTCATTGCGCAGCGCCTGCAACAGCGGTACGCGACTCGCCTGCGGCGCGGCGGCCCACTGCTGCAGCAGCGTTGCCTGTTCGGTGCGGCTGGCGACGGCGAAGTCGGCGCCATCCCCCGCCTGAGCGAACCAGGACAGGAGCAGCAGAGCACAAAAAAAGGGTTTGAAGTTCATCAATACCGCCCTCTGAGTAGCGCTGAGCGCCCTTCAGGCGTCCTGAAGGGCATGATGTTATTTCGACGACTTCACGGGGTAATCGGGCTTTTTATCATTGCCGGCAATATAGGGGCTCCACGGCTGCGCGCGGACCGGCTGTTCGGTCTGCCACACCACGTTGAACTGCCCGTTTTCCTCTACTTCGCCAATCATCACCGGCTTGTGCAGATGGTGGTTGGTTTTATCCATCGTCAGGGTAAAACCGTCCGGCGCCTTGAAGGTTTGTCCCGCCATGGCCGCGCGCACTTTATCTACGTCGGTGGTGCCCGCTTTCTCAACCGCCTGCGCCCACATATGCAGACCGACATAGGTCGCTTCCATCGGATCGTTGGTGACGACCGTGCCTGCGTTCGGCAGGTTATGCGCTTTGGCATAGGCGCGATAATCAGCGACGAATTTAGCGTTGGTGGGATTGTCTACCGACTCGAAGTAGTTCCAGGCCGCCAGCTGGCCCACCAGCGGTTTGGTATCGATGCCGCGCAGCTCCTCTTCTCCTACGGAGAAGGCGATGACCGGAATATCGGTGGCTTTAATGCCCTGATTCGCCAGCTCTTTATAGAAAGGCACGTTCGAATCGCCGTTGATGGTGGAGATCACCGCGGTTTTGCCGCCGGCGGAGAACTTCTTGATATTAGAGACGATGGTCTGATAGTCGCTGTAACCAAACGGCGTATAGACTTCCTCAATATCTTTATCCTGAATGCCCTTGCTGTGCAGGAAGGCGCGCAGGATCTTGTTGGTGGTGCGCGGGTAGACGTAATCGGTGCCCAGCAGGAAGAAGCGTTTGGCGCTGCCGCCATCTTCGCTCATCAGGTATTGCAGGGCGGGGATCGCCTGCTGGTTAGGCGCAGCGCCGGTATAGAAAACGTTCGGCGACATCTCTTCGCCTTCATACTGAACCGGATAGAACAGCAGGCCGTTCAGCTCTTCAAACACCGGCAGCACCGATTTGCGCGATACCGAGGTCCAGCAGCCAAACACCGCGGCGACTTTGTCCTGCGTCAGCAGCTGGCGGGCCTTCTCTGCGAACAGCGGCCAGTTGGAGGCCGGATCGACTACTACCGGCTCCAGCTTCTTGCCCAGCACGCCGCCGCTGGCGTTGATCTCGTCAATGGTCATCAGGGCCATATCTTTTAGCGGCGTCTCTGAAATGGCCATGGTGCCGGAAAGCGAAGATAATATGCCGACTTTAATGGTCTCTGCGGCCTGTGCGCCAAAGGCAAAGCCCAGACTGGCGACGGTGGCGGAGAGCGCGAAAGCCTTGAGCAATGAACGTCTTTTCATCAGTAACCCTCTAAGATTTAATGGTTTTATTATTCAGTAACCTGAAGCCGGGCCTGCTGTAACATATGCAATGTGATCTTTCTGACTTCCGCTTTACTGACGGCGATGTGGTCGGTCAGAATGCGCTGCGCCTCCTCGGTTTTTTGCTGGAATATCGCCCGTAAAATCTGAGCATGTTCGCGGTATGTCGCCTCTACCCGATCGTCGCGCGTAAAGTCGAGCCGACGGATAATGCGGATTTTTTCGGTTAATTCGCCGTGGACGCGGGCGATCTCCCTGTTGCCGGCCGCCGCCACCAGCGCCATGTGAAACGCCTCGTCCTGCGCCGACACCGCGATGCCCTCTTCAAGGCGCGGATCGTCAATCCAGAAGCGCTTCAGGGCGGCGAGCATTTCCGCGCAGGCGAGGGGCGGCAGGGCGCACAGGCGCCGCACCGCTTCGCACTCAATAACGGTGCGGAAGTCGTACAACTCCTCGAAGTATTCGAAGTCGAACGGCTTCACCTGCCAGCCGCTGCGGAACCACACTTCGACATAGCCCTCGCGCTCCAGCCAGAACAGCGCCTGGCGCACCGGCGTGCGGCTTACCTCCAGCCGCTCGGCGATTTCGTTTTCGCTAAAGCGGTCGCCGGGCATCAGGCGGAAGGCAAAAATGTCCTGCTTGAGCGCCTGATACACTTTCTCCGCCAGGGCTTCAGGACGGCCTTTGCTACGCGGGCGTAAATTCATGGACGATCCTTATTCAAGCCACAGCAGGGCGTCGCCCGGGCTCACCGGACGTCCCGCCTGGCAGGCGATGCGTTTCACCGTACCGGCCTGGGGCGCGATAATCTGCAGTTCCATTTTCATCGCTTCCACCACGATCAGCGTCTGGCCGCTTGCCACCCTGTCGCCCGGCTGCACCAGCACTTTCCAGATGTTGCCGTTCATGTCGGCGCACACCGCCAGCGCCTCGTCATCGGCTTCAGCGACCGCCAGCGTCTCTTCGCTGGTTAGCGGCGCGTTCTGCTCTTCCTGCGTCCATAGCGTCACTTCGCGCTCAAACGCGTCGCTCTGGCGCTGGCGGAAGGCGCCGATCGACGCTGCGTTTTCTGCAAGGAACTGACGATGGGCGGCGAAATCGAACAGGGTTTCTTCGATACGCACGCTGGCGCGCCCCTCGCGGAAGTCATCGCGCAGCCGGGCAAGCTCCTCTTCGCTGACCGGATAGAAGCGCACCTGATCGAAGAACTGCAGCAGCCAGGGCTCATCCGCCGCGAACTGATCGTTCCTGAGGAATTTGTTCCAGATCGGCAGCGTGCGGCCCACCAGCTGATAACCGCCGGGCGAGTCCATGCCGTAGATGCACATATACATGCCGCCGATGCCTACCGTGCCTTCGGCGGTGAAGGTGCGTGCGGGGCTGTATTTGGAGCTGAGCAGGCGATGGCGCGGATCGATGGGTACCGCACAGGGCGCGCCCAGATAGACGTCGCCCAGGCCGAGGATGAGGTAGCTGGCGTCAAAAATCGTATCGCGCACCGCCTCGCGGCTCTCCAGCCCGTTGATGCGCTGGATAAAATCGACGTTGTTGGGCAGCCAGGGCGCGCTGGCGCGCACCGTCTCTTGATAGCGCTCCACGGCGCCGAGCGTGGCGCTGTCTTCGAACGCCATCGGCATCCAGACAATGCGCGACGGCACTTTCAGCTGGCTGACGTCGCCGAGCCCGGCTTCCAGCTCCAGCAGCAGATTCATCAGCTGCTTCTGGCTGAGGATCAGGCTGTCATAGCGCACCTGCAGCGAGCGCACGCCGGGCGATAGCTCCTCCACGCCGGGCACGGCGCGCTCGCGCAGCGCCTGCATCAGCAGATGTACGCGCAGGCGCAGCGCCAGATCCAGCACGTTATCGCCATATTCGATCAGCACATATTTGTCGCCAGCCTGGCGATAGACGGCGGCCGGCGAGGTTTCGGTAGCGGGCAACGCCGCCAGCAGCGTCGCGGAGCCGAACCCGGTCGCCGCTAACGACGGCACCGCAAAGGTCGCGGCGTGATGGCTGCGAAGGGTGGCGACGCACTCCGCCTGCGCTTTTTCCAGCGCAGCCGCCTCTTCGACGCCGATCGGATGGAAGCGAATGCGATCCCCCGGTTTCACCTGGCCCACTTTCCACAATTCGGCTCTGGCGATGGTAACCGGGCAGACGAAGCCGCCAAGGCTGGGGCCGTCGTGCGTCAGGATCACCGGAAAGTCGCCGGTAAAGTTCACCGCGCCAATGGCGTATTCGCAGTCGTGGACGTTAGAGGGGTGCAGACCGGCTTCGCCGCCGTTGGCGCGGGTCCAGGTCGGTTTCGGCCCGACCAGGCGCACGCCAAGACGGTTGGAGTTGTAGTGCACCTGCCAGTCGCTGGAAAAAAACTCGTCGATAGCGGCCTGAGTAAAGAAGTCCGGCGCGCCGTGCGGGCCGTAGAGTACGCCGATGCGCCACTCGCTGCCGTAATGCGGCACCAGCGCTTGATCCAGCGCCTGCGGCGCGCTGACCGGCGCGGGCGTGGTGCAGGCCGCCAGCCGCGGCAGGGAGATCGGCAGCATATCCGCCACGCGCAGCGTGCGTCCGGCATGGCCGCCAAACTGGCCGAGCGAGAAGGTGGAGCGGCTGCCCAGGTATTCCGGCACGTCGAACCCGTTGCGAACCGCCAGATAAGTGCGGCAACCGCTCTGGGCGCGGCCTATGGTCAGGGTTTGCCCGGCTTTCACCTCAACGGGCTGCCAGTAGGTCAGGTTTACGCCATCTAACGCAGCCGGGCAGCTGGCGCCGGTCAGGGCAATCACCGCATCGCTGTGGAAACGCAGCGTTGGCCCCTGCAGCGTAAACTCCAGTCCGGCAGCGCTCTCGTGGTTGCCCACAATGCGGTTGGCGAGGCGGAAGGCGAAATCATCCATCGGGCCGGAGGGCGGTACGCCGATATCCCAGTAGCCGAGACGGCCCGGAAAATCCTGAATGGTGCTGAAGGTGCCCGGCTGCAGCACTTCAACTACGCTGGCGGACGGGGTAAAGCCGTCAAGAAAGCGGGTCCATACCTGACCGCTGCGGAACGCCTCGGTAGCGACGACTTGCCGCAGATAGTCGAGGTTGGTGGCGATGCCGTGCAGCTGGGTGGCATCAAGCGCCTGCTGCATCTTCGCCAGCGCCGCTTCGCGCGTCTGCGCATGGACAATCAGTTTGGCGACCATCGGATCGTAAAACGCCGAGACTTCTGAGCCAGTGTCGATCCAGCTATCGACGCGCACCTCATCAGGGAAGACAACGCTGGTGAGCGTGCCCGGCGCGGGCTGGAAGTTTTTCAGCGGATCTTCGGCGTAAATGCGCACTTCGATCGACGCGCCGACAGGCGCCTGTTGCAGGCGCGCCCAGTCAAGGGCGTCGCCCGCCGCGACCCTGAGCATGCACTCCACTAAGTCGAGGCCGGTAACGCATTCGGTCACCGGATGTTCCACCTGCAAGCGGGTGTTTACCTCAAGAAAGTAGAAAGCATCCTGTTCGGCGTCATAGATATATTCAACGGTGCCTGCGCTGCGGTAGCTGACCCGCTCGCCCAGGCGCACCGCTGAGGCCAGCAGGGCGTCGCGCGTGGCCTGCGGAAGATGGGGCGCCGGGGTTTCTTCCACCACTTTCTGGTTGCGGCGCTGTAGCGAGCAGTCGCGCTCGCCAAGGGCGATCACTTTGCCGCTGCCGTCGCCGAAAATCTGCACTTCAACGTGGCGCGCGCGATCGATGCAGCGCTCCAGGAACACCCCTGCATCGCTGAAGAACTGTTCGCCCAGGCGGCGCACGCTCTCCCAGGCGTTGCGCAGCGCCTCTTCGTCGGCACAGCGCGTCAAACCAATGCCGCCGCCGCCGGCGGTGCTTTTCAGCATGACCGGATAGCCGATACGCGCTGCGGCGTCGATCGCTTCCTCCAGGGAACTGAGCAGCGGCGTGCCGGGCGTCATCGGCACGCCGGCCTCGGCGGCCAGTTCGCGCGCGCGATGTTTCAGGCCAAACTCGCCAATCTGCTGCGCCGTCGGGCCGACAAAGGCGATGCCCGCCGCTTCGCAGGCTGCGGCGAACGGCAGGCTTTCCGAGAGAAAACCGTAGCCGGGCCAGATCGCTTCCGCGCCGCTCTCGCTGGCGGCGGCGAGGATTTTATCGATGCGCAGATAGCTGTCGGCGGCTTTATCACCGCCGAGCGCGATCGCCACGTCCGCTTCTTTAACGTGGCGCGCGTTGCGATCGGCATCGGAGTAAACGGCAACGCTTTTCACGCCGAGGCGTTTCAGGGTGCGAATCGCGCGGCAGGCAATTTCGCCACGGTTGGCGATCAAAACGGTGCTGAACATGGTTATTTACTCCCCTGAGAGGCGAGCCAGCTGCGCCAGCCGCCGAATTCGGTGATCTCCAGCGCCTGCGTCAGCGCCGCCGGTTCACAGATGAAGCCTTTTACGACGCGGCCGTCGGCGAGGGTCAGCGAACCGATGCCGAGCGGCGCCGGGATCTCGGCCACGAATTCGCCGAAGCGCGCCAGCGGGATATCCCACAGCTCGACCACGATCGCTGCGCCACTGTCGCCGCGTAGCAGGCCCGGCTTTTTGATCGGGCCGTCAAGCAGGGCGAAGAGGCGATAGTTGCTGGCGGTTCGCGTCTCTTCTACCCAGACCGCGTTGCGGGTGGTGAGCTGGAAATTGAGCGGCATACCGGTGAGATGCGCGCCGACCACCGCGACGCGCACGTGATCGGCAGAGAGCGGCAGCGGCGCGTGCAGGGCACGCGGCGGCTGGCCGGTGGCGCCAGGGGAGAGCGCCATCCGCTGCTGCCAGCGCAGGCCGAAATCGGCGAGGGCGCGATCCTGCCAGGCAGGCGCAATGAGTGTGATGCCCGCAGGCAGGCCATCGTCCCGGAACGGGCCAGGCAGCGCTAAGGCGCTGAGATCGGCGAGATTGGTGAAGTTGGTGTAGGTGCCAAAGTGCGAGTTGAAGCGCACCGGCTCCTGCTTCATCTCTTCCAGCGTGTGAATGGTGGGCGAAGTCGGCACCGCCACGGCATCGAACTGCGCCAGAGTTTGCTGGATCTGACGCGTCAGTTCGGCGCGCAGATATTCCGCCTGATAAGCGTCGACGGCGCTATATTTCAGCCCGCTGCTGACGATGCCGTACACCACCGGATCCATCTCTTCCGGGCGGTTGATCATCTCGCCCACCGCCGCGGTGCGTTCCGCTACCCACGGACCGTAGTAGAGCTGCTCCGCAAGCTGGTGAAAGGGGGTGAAATCGATCGGATGCAGCGTGGCGCCGCACGCCTGCAGCTGTTCCAGCGCGCGCAGCCAGGCTCCTTCAGCCTGCTTGTCGCCGAAAAATTCCGGCGAGGCGGGAACGGCGAAAGCGGGCTGCGCGTTGAAGCTGGCAGGCGCGGTGCGCGGATTGTGGCGCGAATAGGCGTCACCGGCGTCATAGCCGCCTGCGGCGCAGGCGACCGCAAAAGCATCTTCCACCGTTAAGGCAAACACGGAGACGGTGTCGTTGAGGCGGCAGGCAGGCACCACGCCGCTGGCGGAGAACCAGCCTTTGGTCGGCTTGAGCCCGACGATATTGTTAAAGCCCGCCGGCACACGGCCGGAACCGGCGGTATCGGTGCCGAGCGAAAAGCCGACCAGGCCGCGCGCCAGCACTGAAGCGGAACCTGAGCTGGAGCCGCCGCTGACATAGTCAGGATTAAACGTATTGCTCACCGCGCCGAACGGGGATCGCGTGCCGACTAAGCCTGTCGCAAACTGGTCGAGATTGGTCTTGCCGATCGCTACCGCGCCCGCCGCTTTTAACTGCGCCACCACAAAAGCGTCCGCGTCGGCGGTATAAGTAAAGGCGGGGCAGGCGGCGCTGGTGGGCCAGCCTGCCACATCGATATTGTCTTTCACCGCAAAGGGCACGCCAAACAGCGGCAGCGCAGCCGGATTTGCCAGATAGCTGGCCAGCAGCGGTTCGATTTGCGCCTGTAACTGCGCCGGGGTGGCGAGATAGATCCAGGCGTTATCCTGCTGATCGAGAGCGTCGAGGTGCGCGGTCAGCAGCGCACCGATGCAGTGCGGGTCCTGCTGGTAGCGGCGTTGCCACTCCTGAAGCGTAAGTCCGAAGGTTGAGGCCATGAGTGAATTCCACCTGGTATACAAGATGGAATTCCTCGAGCAAAATGCATGCCATTTGCTAATGGCATGAATATGCTGGCTATTTTTTTCAGCGCTGCGCGCTCAGCCTCGTTACCTGATGTGTCGTGGTGCAACGCAGCACCGGCTTAAAGCAGAAGCGCGGTTGAAGCGGCGTTAAATGGCAGGATAGTCGCCGTAGCCGTCCGGCCAGGGCGTCAGCAGGTCAAATCCGCTTTCCGTTACCGCCAGGGTATGTTCCCACTGCGCTGAGAGCGAGCGATCTTTGGTGACCACCGTCCAGCCGTCCGAGAGCACGCTGGTTCCCGCTTTACCGGCGTTGATCATCGGTTCAATGGTGAAAATCATGCCAGGCTGGAGCGCTAAGCCTTGCCCGGGCGTGCCGTAGTGCAGGACCTGCGGCTCATCATGATAGATCTGACCGACGCCATGGCCGCAGTAGTCGCGCACCACAGAGAAACCGGCGCCTTCCGCGACGCGCTGGATCGCCGCGCCGATATCGCCCAGCGTCGCGCCCGGCTTCACGGCGTGAATGCCCGCGACCAGCGACTGATAAGTGATATCCACCAGCCGCCGCGCGCGCACCGAGGGTTCGCCGACAAAGTACATGCGGCTGGTATCGCCGTACCAGCCATCTTTGATAACGCCGATATCAATATTGACGATATCCCCTTTTTTCAGCCTTTTGGCTGAGGGAATGCCGTGACACACCACGTGATTGACCGAGGTGCAGGTGGTGCGCGTGTAGCCCTGATAGCCGATATTGGCGGGGATTACCTTCAGCTCGTTAACGATAAAGTCGTGGCAAATGTCATCCAGCTCTTCCGTGGTGACGCCTGGCTGCACGTGCGGCGCAATCATCGCCAGTACCTGCGCCGCCGCATGGCCCGCCGCGCGCGCCAGCTCGATCTGTTCCTGAGTGTGGATCTTTACGCTTCTGTTCACTGCGCTTCTCCTTGTGGCAGGCGTTCGGCAGGGGAGATGAGCTGACGCAGGTCGCTGCCATGCTCCAGTTCGACGCGGATCAGCAGCTGCGCCAGCTCTTGCTGGGTAAAGTGGGGATAGAGTTCCGCCAGCATGCCCAGCTTTAGCCAGTGTTCGGCTTGCGCGTTAATGGAGCGGCTCATCGCCTGGCTGGCGATGCGCAGATTTTCATGCATCAGATCGGATATTTTGACAATGCCCATGGGTGGCCTATATGAAACGTATATGGTTTGTATATAGGTTAATGCAGAAGGCTTTATTTGCAAAGGGAGATTTGCTCTCATTACGTTTGTTAGGTTTAACGGAAGGCAGCCTTCACTAAAACGGCCGGTCGTACAGGCATAAAGATTTCAACTGCACCTGACAGGCTTCAGTTGGCTGAATTCGTGCATTACTGGAAAGCAGAAAACGTGGCGCATTATCAAGGCCAGTGGGAAATGAAGGTGGCACGTTATGTCGAAAATGGGCGTAAACAGCCTCCCATAAAGCGCTCCAGAGAACGACGAGACTGCACGGGGCTTTGCTACTAACGTGTATGTTGAGGTTGCTCGCTGTATAAATGGTTAAGGACCGCATGGGGCGAAATACATAAATTTCACATAACCAGAAATGTCGAACTTTCTTCAACAGCAGTGATGTTACAAGGTTAATTTGACTGAATTTGTTAAGTATCGAACAATATCTCATCACTACTTATGTGCCTCTCAAAGGAGTGACAAGTGCATATAGACGAAGAAGTATATCTCGACGATTATCCTTTGAAACGTAAGAGGTTCGTCTATGATAAACGGGTCCATTATAGCTACGTTTTCGTTGCCGGAAACGAAATTTATACGGTTATCATAGGCAGTCTTGTTGACGAATTTACTTTTAAAAAATTTGGATACCAAATGCCTGCGGGCGTGGCATTTCCGTTGAACGGAATGGCAGAAGTCTACTTTGATGTATTCGACGGGATAGACAATCTGGGGGAATTTCGTCACTTGCATTTTGAAGGGTTAGGAGGGGCTGTCGTCCTGCAAACAGTCTCCTTAGCCTTGATCGCGCATTTTGAGGAGTTTGACATAGGCGGTTTCGTTTTCCATGCCGCCGCCGGTGGCGTTGTTGATGTTGGTCGCCGCACTACCCTGGAAGAGACTTATGACTATATGCTTGGGTTAAAAAGTGAACCACGTTATAATCAGCGCACAGGATTGCCAAAGAAAGCTCCGCGACCATTGATACCGGAAGAGCTACAATCGTACAAATTAGTAATAGAGGGGAGAGCCTGTTATGTCGTCTTACAATAAGCAAGAGCGTCCTATGCCTGCCACCTCTGTTCATGGTGAGAAGAAAGTATTTAAGGCGTTAGTTTCTACGGAAATGAAAAATTGCCCTGTGGATGCTGAAACACATTTATGCGACCTTAAAGCCAGCTTTACTGCGACTAAAAAGCATTCTTCAGCGACCTTACTCCGTAAGAAGTTGAAAGGCCATCTCGTGCGAGAACTGCATGAAATTTAATATAATTGTTTAATGGTAAGGCCCGATCATCGGGCCTTGTTGTTTTCTGGCATCTGAAAAATGAACTAACGTGCTTTGAATTTTGCTAACTATACGTGAGTCAGGCAATGTTAACGCGTAGCGTTATCTTTCGATTTTCTTTCCTTTTTTTCTGCCTTATGCGCATACAGAATTTCGTCAGCCGAGCGTAAGGCAGATTGTAAGTTGTCGCAAAAGTGCGCAACCCCATACGATAGCGACAGCTGTAACTTTAATCCATCCACCTCGAAAGGCATTGCATAAATTTTATTACATATCCTTTCAGCCATCCTGGCGGCGCCCACTTTCTCTTTAGTACAAAGAACGATAAATTCATCTCCTCCGTAGCGAATCACCACATCCTCATTTCTTATGTTTTTAGAAATCGTGCTGGCGATATGCTTTAACGCCGCATCTCCGACGACATGTCCAAACTCATCGTTAATAATTTTGAAGTCATCGCAGTCAAAAATAATCAAACTATTGAAGCTGGCAGAGGATAAATATCCGATGATCTGCCGGTTATACACTTTGGTGAGCGGGTCAATCACCGCCTTACGTTGAACTCTAATTATCAAATGAGCAAGTTTGGTAAAGGCGATAAATAAGAGGGCGAAACATAATAAAGTCAAGAGCATGAACGTGACGTTGTTCATGATAAGTGTTTTGACATTAACGGCGGACTCAAGGATAAGAATGTCAGCAAGAGGTCGAGATGACAGTTTAATCATTAAGTTATTAGCGTCACAGTTTTTTGTGACACACAGGCTGCCCGCGCGATCCTGAGAAATGTTATTAGCCGTAATGCTTAGCCATGTCGGGATTTTGATTTTACTGTGTACGCGCTTCCATAGCTCTTCCTCACTGAGATCGGAATAAAAGAACCCAGTGATTTCTTTTGTGGAAATGCTCAGAACTGGCGACGCAATGGTCATCACCATTTTTTGAGTAACCGCGTCTTTGTAGATTTCATTCAGTGAAAGGTGATTATCCCAAAAATCTCCCCCAAGATTTTTTTTCGATACAAACCTGGCAAAGTTACCGGTAAGGCTAACAACGTCGTTGTACATTTCTGGCTTGAGATTTTGATATTTATCTTTGTTAAAGAAATAGACGAAGCCATACTTTGGTGAAGAATAATACCTGTTTTCTAATATTTCTCTAGACACATAACTCTCGATAAGGCTTATTGCCCTGAGCTTATGGTATGACTGTTCAGAGTAACTGCTGTTTTTATACAGCACACCTGATAAGTTTAATGAGTTTTTCTGTAAATTGACCTCTGGTATTGCTGAGATTGACATCATTGAAGCAATGCCATCATTTACTGCTTGTTCATGCAGCAAAATTCCGGTTATTGCATCAATTGAATTGTTTGAGATTTTATTCAAATAGCTAAAGGAGCCTAGTATATAGGCTGTTACAGGAAAAAGCACCAGAAAGACCACAATGAATGTCAGTCTTTTGTCGTTTTTAGTTTTGAGTATTGATTTAATCATGGGTAATAATTCACTTGGCGATCTCGTAGCACTGCTCAGCATTTTCTTCAAACACGGCGAACGTTCTGGAACATAATTTATTCTGATCGCACTCTGAGCGTATGATGTTTAAAACCTCTTCGAGATTAAGCTTGTCACGATAACTTCGTTTTTGACACAGGGCCTGAAACACATCGGCGATAGCCAGTATTCTACTGGGCAATGTCAGCTGCTCTCCTGTTTTTTTCATCGGGTATCCCTGGCCATCAAGTCGCTCATGATGCTCTGCCGCCCAGGCAACGACATTTGCGTCGATGATAATACTGCGAAGAATACCTCTGGTATCTGTTGCGTGCGCCTGTATTTTTCTGTACTCGCTGGGCGTTAGCTTGCCACATTTGTTCAATATGGCGTCCTCAACATTTATTTTACCGATGTCATGTAACAGACCGGCAAGATGCAGACGCGTACAGGTTTTTTTATCAAGGTGCATTTTTTTACCGATGAAACAGGCCAGTTCACCGACCTTAATAGAATGCTGATACGTTAAGGGACTTTTCATATCGACAATGGTTGAAAGAAGACGCGCCAGACTTAGAGCATGTTCGTCATTCATGGCGGGTAATACATTGTTGAAATTCATCGTCCTGATCATTCCCTCTATATAGTCATCTCTGAGGTAAAACCAGAAGTCGTCCATTTGAGACAATCTCTCTAACTCAGTGAGTAATCCCGGATGAAAATCTTCGCTAACGACCCTGTTTTTAAAGTTTTCGAAGTCGAAGCTTTGTATGGCAAGCATTCTGTCCTTTTCGAGCGCGGCTAAAAAACCTGTCTCTTGCAAAAAGTTATTGAAAAGATGGCTTATTTTTAATATCGAGCTCATTAATAACTCATGCGTTGTTATGTTGAGTTTTTTGAGCTCCGCGAAGCCATATTCCCTGTAACGTGCGGGAATAGAGATTTCCTGAAAGACAGAGCAGTCGCTCAGTTTAATTCGCCTCGGCGCGTGATCGAGGTTCATTTCTCTGCCGTTATAGTTTTTGGCGCTTGAGGAATAGTTCTGCAACAAGCTGCAAACCAGCGATTTAGCGCAGAAGTTTTCATCCAGCCCCATAATCAGCGACAGGCGATAGGCGATATAAGCGGAGTACTCACCGTTAATGAGATTTTTCTCCCTGACTAACCGGTGGGCTCTGTAGAGTAAAATTAAAGTGTTGCCGATGTTAAAAATCATATACATCTACCGTTCAAAAAACCGAGGATGTTACGGCGATCTAACTTTCCAGAAATAGATTTAAATCAAATTAATATGAATTGTATGATGTCGTTGCTAAGTGGTTTCCTGAGAGGGAAAGATAATTTGCTGTCGGTTTGCGACTATATCAAAAGGATGCTGAAAAATTACTTAATCTCACTATGGCTTATTCGCCACAGCGGTTCCGGGAACAGAAGCCTCTGGCGACACCATGATTACATCTGCATGTTTTATCGTACTAAGGGTTGGCATAGTTAGCGTGGCTGAAGGTCGCCGCAGAGTATTAAAGCCCAGGTTATCGCGGTGGCAGATCTGTCTGGCTGAACGTTACCATTCACTTTTGGGCAAAAGATACCTCACCGTCGGGAAATACTTTTTCATCCGGACGCAATTTATATAAATGATAATCAATAACGCTGTGGAGGGTCTGGACTGAAGATGGCTCAGGTTCGTGCTTCATTTAGCTGTCAAGAAATGTAAATTATTTTCAATCAGAAAACTAAAAGGCTTTTCATTATTACAGGTTACCTGCCAGCATCCGCTGGCAAGCGGGTGTGAGACATCAGTCACTTAGAGCAGGCAGTTCCCGGCGCTATATAATCGAGCCTGGCCAGCATTCACGCGAGAGAAAGGGTTTAAATTCATATCAGACCATCGGCGCCTCTGGATTTTCAAGGCTCAATTCCAGAGGCTGTTCTCGCGGGTAATGTCCATCTGCGAAATTTGCGCGACAGGGCGAGTGCTTTACAGGGTAAGGGCTTATGTCTGGGAAGACGGCCTCTATGATGATTAAAGTCCGCTACCCCTGCGCCTCTTTCAGCAGTTGCTCAATAACTCTCTCCTGCTCTGCATAGTTTCCTTCGCCAAAGGCGGTATAGCGCAGCTGTCCGTGCGCATCGAAAAGATAGTGCGCAGGCCAGTACTGATTGCCAAAGCGGTTCCAGATAACATAATTATTATCTGCCACGACGGGGTAGGGCAGCTGCCACTGTTTGATCGCGCGGCTCACGGCTTTCTCGTCTCGCTCCCACGGATATTCGGGCGTATGTACGCCGACCACCACCAGCCCCTGTGACTGAAATTGATTCGCCCAGTCGCGAACGTGAGGCAAGGTGTGCTGGCAGTTAATGCAGTCATAGGTCCAGAAATCCACCAGCACCACTTTACCTTTCAGCTTTTCCGGCGTGAGCGGCGTGCCGTTCAGCCATGCCGTCCCGCCATCCAGAGAGGGTAGCGCGCTGCTGGTTTGCGGCATCGCCACGGGTTCAAGGCGAACAGCGGATTTCGGTTTTGCCATCCACTGACTCATCTGCTGCTCAAGATTCTTTGCAAAGGCTGGCGCGCTTTGCAGCAGGCTCAAGGAGCCACTGCCGATCAGCGCGACCGATGCCAGCATCAGAACGCCGGCTCCCTGGCGCAGACGCGTCGTGAAGGCGAGCCCCGGGCGAAGGCGGATGACCAGACTGCGTCCGGCGAGCCAGATTAGCCCCAGCATAAAGGCCGCGCCGCTGCCGTAGGCCGCAAGCAGCAGGCCGATCGAGACCGGATTTTTTGCCACGACGGCCAGACTGAGAATGGCACCCAGGACCGGACCTGCGCACGGCGACCAGAGCAAGCCGGTCGCCACTCCTGCCAGCAGGGCCGCAAGCAGGCCGCTGTTACGGCTGCTGGCGCTATTCAGCTGGTTACCCATCGCGACAAATGGCCGGGTAATAAACTGCGCTATGCGCGAAGAGAGCAGCGTTAGCGCCGTCAGGGTCAGAAACAGCAGAGCAATCCAGCGTCCGGCGGCGGTCACGCGAGTGACCCACTGGCTCGCCACCGCCGCCAGCAACGCCACAGAGGTAAACATGATGACCATACCGCCCAGCAGCGCCAGCAGCTGCCCTTTACGGCCGCGCACGCTGGCGAATACAAACGGAATAACCGGCAGGGTGCAGGGACTGAGCAGCGTCAGCATGCCAGCCAGAAAAGCAATAAACAGTGACATAGTCAGCTCCTTATTTAGCCTGAACGGCCGCCGTGATGATGCGCGCCATGGCGCGTTCCAGATCGGGATTGATCATGCGATCCCAGCGGCTGCCGTCGGCAAAGGCGCCGTGCACCAGCACGACAGAGCGGATGTCGCCGGCGTGGGCGAACTGAGCGACAGAGTGGGCCAGCTGGCCCGCGGAGAAAAAGCTGGCAATGGCTTTCATAGGTAACCTCATAACGGTGGATGAATGTCTGCCTGCTGGCAGCGTCCTCATTAAACCCACCGCATGTGTTCAGCCTGTTTCCGCGATTGCCGGTTTTGTTGGATGGTATGTATAACTGCCCGAGGGATACAAAAGGCTACAAATCGGTTTGCCGCAGCGTGACGCACGCATCGAGTCCGCCTTCTGGGCGGTTGCTCAGGCGCAGCGCGCCGGACATCTGGCCGACTAACTGGGTGGCAATAGCCAGCCCCAGTCCGGTTCCACCCGTGTGACGATTGCGCGAGCTTTCCACGCGGTAAAACGGCTCCAGCACCGCCTGCAGCTCTTCTTCGGGTATGCCTGGACCGTTATCCAGAACGTGGATCGTGACGCTCTCCTCATGGGGCGCGCAAAGCTGAATCTCCGCCTGGCTGCCAAACTTCAGGGCATTGTCGATAAGGTTGGTCATAATACGGTGCAACGCCTGCGGCCGGACGGCAAAGGTATCCTCTCCGCTGCAGGGCACAAACGTCACCGCTTTGCCGACATCCTGATAGTCGCAGGCAATGCTGTCGAGAAACGCATTCAGGCTGACGTTCTGGCGCTTCTCCTCCCGCACGTCAGAAGCGCGCGCATAAGCGATACCCTCGCGCACAAGCTGACTCATATTGTCGAGATCGCTCAGCAACTTGTCGCGCAGTTCCGGCTGTTCTGCCATCTCTACGCGTAGCTTCATGCGCGTAATAGGGGTTTGCAGGTCGTGAGAAATGGCTGCCAGAATCTGCGCGCGCGCTTTCAGATGATCCTGGATACGGGTCTGCATGGCATTAAACGCGCGTGCCGCCTGCTGCACTTCTGCCGGACCGCTCTCTGCCATCATCTGTGTGCTGCCTTCAGGCTTCAGGGCATCGACCGCCTGCGTGAAGCGCAGAAAAGGGCGTACAACCTGACGTACAGCCAGCCAGGCGCAGAAAAGCAGCAGCAGCAGCTGACCCGCCAGCACCAGCGGTAGCCAGCGTGCGATGGCGGGCATGCGTGGCCAGAGGTCGAGCGTTAGCGGCGCGCCATCATGAAGCGTCAGATGCACCTGAATATGCTCGCGCGGACCTGGAATGGCATGAATGCTCATCTGGTAATGTCCGCCCAGCGTCTCCTGTAAGGAGCGCACCGCGTCGCGTGCTCGCCAGCTGCTGGGGAAGGGACCCTGCTCGCCAGGCGCCAGCAGATAGCGGTAGTTGCCGCGCGCCAGCTTCGCCAGCCACAGAGGACGCTCCGCCGCGGGCAGGCGATCAAGAATGGCCACGCTGGTCGCAACATCATATTCAAGGTTACCCAGCATAACGCTTTTGGCGCTGCTCATACGTTCAATCATCAGGCTGACCAGCGTGGAGGCATTTGCCAGCAGCAGTCCGCCAAGCACAATAATCAGCAGGCGCGACAGCAGCGAGCGTGGCCAGAGTTTCATTCACGCGCCTCTTTTATCATTACCGACGTGGCCAGCACATAACCTTCACTGCGCACCGTTTTGATGTAAGCCGGCTCGCGCGCATCTTCTCGCAGCCGCTGACGCAGTCGGCTGACCAGCAAATCGACAGATCGCTCGAACAACTCGGCATCGCGTCCCTGAGTCAGGTTTAGCAGCTGATCGCGGTTGAGCACGCGCTGAGGATGGTCGAGAAAGACGCGCAGCAGACGATACTCGGCGCCGCTGAGCGCCACGATGACGCCACTGCTGTCAATCAGATGGCGCGCAGAGGTATCAAGCTGCCATTCGCCAAATGCAATAAGACGTCCAGCTTCTGTAATCTGTAAATTAGGCGGCAGCGCCCGGGTGCGCCGCAGAATCGCTTTAATGCGCGCCAGCAGCTCGCGCGCAACAAAAGGCTTGATCAGATAATCATCCGCGCCCATCTCCAGACCGAGAATACGATCGGTATCCTCGCTGCGTGCGGTCAGCATCAGCACCGGCAGATTACGCTGCGTGTCGCTGCGCAACTGGCGGCACAGCGTCAGGCCGTCATCTCCTGGCATCATAATATCCAGCACCACTAAATCGATATGCTGCGACGCCAGCACCGCACGCATCTCACGCCCGTTAGCGGCACCGGTTGCGCGATAGCCGGACTTTTCCAGGTAACCAGTGACCAGCTCGCGTATATCGCGGTCATCGTCAACGACCAGAATGTGATCGGTATGTTCCAAAACATCCTCCTTCTGTGCGATATACGCTAATAGCGATGGTGAGAACCGGTGCAACGAATTAAGGCGCCGTTACAGAGCCGCGGCATCCGTGATGGCTTTAACAAACTCGTCCGGATCTTCAGCTGGTGGATTGTGTCCGATATTCCCGGTGAAGGTCCGGTGTTCATATTTTCCGCTGAATTTTGCCCGGTATGCTTCCGGTGCCGGATGAGGCGCGCCGTTGTTATCGCCCTCGATAGTGATCGCAGGCACGGTAATAACCGGCAGAGCGGCTAACTTTTTCTCATAAGCATCATACTTTTGCTCGCCTTTTTCCAGACCCATGCGCCAGCGATAATTGCTGATTGTGATGGCCACCTGATCCGGATTATCCAGCGCCTTAGCGGACTGATTAAAGGTCGCCTCGCTAAACTTCCAGCCTGGTGAAGCCTGCTGCCAGATCAGGCGGGCAAAATCATGCGTGTTTTGCGCATAGCCCTGCCGGCCACGCTCGGTGGCAAAATAGAACTGATACCACCACTGCAGTTCCGCCTTCGGCGGCAGTGGTTTTTTGCCCAGCGCCTGGCTGCCAATCAGATAGCCGCTGACGGACACAAGCGATTTCACACGCTCTGGCCAGAGCGCGGCGACGATATCCGCCGTACGTGCGCCCCAGTCAAATCCGCCAAAAACAGCCTGTTTGATGTTAAGCGCATCCATCAGCGCCACCACATCGGCCGCCATGGCCGAAGGCTGACCGTTGCGCGGCGTGCTGTCTGACATAAAGCGCGTGCTGCCGTAGCCACGAAGCCAGGGCACGATAACGCGATAGCCCCTGGCCGCCAGCTTCGGCGCCACTGTGGCATAACTCTGGATGTCATAGGGCCAGCCGTGCAGCAGAATAATGGGCTGCCCATCTCGCGGGCCAATATCCACATAACCCACGTTCAGCACGCCGGCTTTGACCTGATGAATCTTGCTGAAGGCGGCGGCATAGTCGGTTTCTGTCGAGGCCGCGAGGGCGGAGGTTCCAGCGCTCAGCGCCAGCGCGGCCAGCAGTGACTTACGGAAGAAAGCGTTCATAGCGGTGTTCCTTAATCTGTCAGTGGTGTTGAGCATGGTCGGGTACGGTGAAAATAACGGTTTTGCTATCGAGCGGCTTATGGGTGGGATCGGCAAGAATAAGGGTCACCTTGTGCTTGCCGGCGGGCAGCCCGACCAGAATGACGGGTTCACCGCTGGTGTCTGCCCAGTGCCACGGATGGTCATCAACAATCACGTGAATATGCCCAATGCGCGGGGTGATCTTCAGCGCCTCTGGGCCAAAGACCGGCTCGATGCGCAGATTTTCGGCCCGGTACTGAATAAAAACCGCGCCTTTGCGCAGCGGGCCGGCCAGCGGCGCATCAACAATCAATTTCGCCGGAGGCTGAGGGTTTTCCAGCGGCGCGACGGCAGCCGGACCCAGTACATCGCCGGCGCTGAGGTCGCTGAGCCTGTCGGCCTAGGCACAGGTCGCTGAAGCGCCCATCAGAAAAGATGAAATCAGTAGTCGGGTTAACATTGGGGTATCTCCACGCAGTGATTTGATGCGTTAAGAAGAACACGACAATGTACGGGGGATATGTTCGAAATGGCGTCTTGTGCAACGGGGTGTATATGTTCAGCAGGCAGATACACTGCGATACAAAAACAGTGAAAATTCACAACGCCAGGCGAAGAAAAGCGCCGCGGATAGTCTGCTAAGGAGTATGCTTTATTGATATGCTATCGGAACAGGCAAATCAGGATAAAATTCATGGACAAGAACACGCTGGTTACACTCTTAAAATTCAAACGCTGGATTGATGCTGAAACCCTAAAAACGATTAAAGGCATCAGCGAATCTGCTTATGCTGAAAAACGTCATCTGATGCTAAGACTGATGAACCATATTCATGTGGTAGACCTGATCTTCAGAGCAAATATTTCGGGACAGCAGCATGGTTACACTGCCCTGAATACCCCTGAAACACCCTCTGTAGATGAGCTTGAGGTCAAAATGGACGACTGTACCAACTGGTATATTCAGCACGTCAGATCAATGGCTCCGGCCGATTTAGGGGAAACGATTAAGTTCAGCTTTGTCGATGGTGGAGAGGGAGAAATGACAGCCATAGATATGCTGAACCATATGCTTTTTCATGGAACCTACCACCGTGGGGCAGTCGGATGGTTAATTTCAGCGTGCGGAAGCGCTCCTCCGAAAGATGTGCTGACTGTTTTCCTGAGGGATCATCATCACTGACAGGTCTGTTCTTCTGCTCATTATCTGTCTGGCGGCTTCGATGGCCGCCCTGGCGACACGCCGACCTTAACGACCCAGGATGGCTATAGTTTGGGCTAAAAATTTGCAGAGGTAATGTTTAGAGCTTTCTCAAAAGCCTGGCAGGATTGCCAGCATACACGCCTTTTACCAGCACGGGCTTCGTAACCACGCTACCTGCACCAATCACCGCACCGCTGCAAATTTCCGTTGTTAAAATGGTTGCTCCGCTACCCACGGTTACCGCGTTACCTAATACGATATGTATCCAGCTTTCTGCAGACGCATCAGGGCCGCCACTCCTGAACAGGTCGTTTGCAAAGGTTACGCCATGACCTATAAAGCAGTCCTTGCCTAAGGTAACGTTCTCACAAATGAAAGTGTGAGACTGTACTCTGGTTCTGTCGCCTATAACGCATCCTTTTTGTATCTCTACGAATGGTCCTACAAAAACATCATCGCCTAACTCACATTCATAGATGTTTACCGGCATGACGACTTTCACATTTTTACCTTGCTCTACGTCACGAATGCCGCTTTCGATAATCTTCATATAGGCTGCGTCCTTACTCGGGATGATTCGGCTCAGAATAGCTTAAAAAGCTTGAACACGTTTTTATTTCCATCAGGTGGCCCAATAACCCGCCTCCGCTTATTAGCGAACCAGGGTCCGCTTCTCGAAAAGCGGACAATAAATATTCGTGCTGACAGTGACGAAACGGCTGGCGTCTTAGTCTGAGTGGGATATTCCTTTAGGCTTAAGAAATTCCATGGTTTTTTGAGCAAAGAAAATAAATAATTTTAAATCCCTGCGAATTAAAAATATGCTCTCTCTTGCGTCATTAATTTCGCATAAAAGAGAAAAAACCTGACCCCGACATTAGGTGGGTGAAGAAGGCCACTTGCAATGAAATAATAAAAATTTAAGTTAGATGCCAATGTAGATCTTTTTTTGTCCGCACACATCGTACGGAACCCGTCTGTTATCTTTTTCGAGTTCCGCGCTGCCTGATTTTTTAGTTTCTGCGGCAAATTCCAGGAATTGATAATTAAAAACAAGGTGGCTTGGTTTTTTTAGTTAAAATATTTTTTATTTAATTTAAAAATTAAATATTGTCATCTTTTTGAGGTAGTGTTTTATATGTAGTGTTTAAAAATAGATACGAGTAAGTTAAAATATTGCTTCACTCATTTATTTTCGATAGTACTAACTATAATGCTGCAAAAAAATAAAATTTTCCCTGCGTTATCTCTCATCGCGATGTTAGTCAGTGCGACTGCACATGCGGAAGACACCAACGAAAAAACAGACGTACTTCTGATTGGCGGCGGTATTATGAGTGCCTCAATGGGCACATTACTGCAAGAGCTCCAGCCTGACTGGAAACAGCTTATGATTGAAAAGCTGGATGGCGTTGCGCTCGAATCATCTAATGGCTGGAACAATGCCGGTACGGGTCACTCCGCCAATATGGAGCTGAACTATACGCCAGAACGTCCAGACGGTTCGATTGATGTGTCTAAAGCGCTTGAAATCAACGAATCCTTCATGATTTCTCGCCAGTTCTGGTCATCACAGGTAAAGCGTGGCGTATTAAACGATCCGCACTCGTTCATCAACTCTACGCCACATATGAGTTTTGTATGGGGTGACAAGAACGTTGATTACCTGACTAAACGTTATGCTGCTCTGCAGCAGACTACATTGTTTCAGGGGATGAAGTTCTCTACCGATCAGAATCAGATCAAGCAATGGGCTCCTCTGATTATCGCCGGACGCGATCCCCACCAGAAAGTGGCTGCAACCTGGACGCCGGTTGGCACCGACGTGAACTATGGCGAAATTACACGCCAGCTGGTGGGTAGCCTGAAAAAAGACAATAACTTTAAGCTGGAAACCTCATCTGAAGTTACGGGTTTTAAACGTAACAGCGATAACTCCTGGCACGTCACTATCACTGACGTGAAAAGCGGCAAAGAGCACGCTGTAGACGCTAAATATGTCTTTATTGGCGCAGGCGGCGGGGCCTTAAAACTGTTGCAGGAAACGGGGATTCCGGAAGCTGAGAATTATGCAGGTTTCCCTGTCGGCGGTTCGTTCCTGGTAACAGAGAATCAGGACATAGCCCGTCAACACGCGCAAAAAGTTTATGGACAGGCTTCCGTGGGTGCGCCACCGATGTCGGTACCGCATCTGGATGCGCGTTTCCTGGATGGTAAACGTGTCGTACTGTTTGGGCCTTTTGCGACTTTCTCGACCAAGTTCCTTAAAAACGGCTCTTTCCTCGATCTGTTAAGTACCACTACGACCAAAAACGTAGGTCCGATGACTGACGTAGGGCTGGATAACTTTGACCTGGTGAAATACCTGATTGGCCAGGTGATGTTAAGTGACGAAGATCGATTCGAGGCGCTGAAAGAGTATTATCCGTCAGCGCGTAAAGAGGACTGGAAACTCATTCAGGCAGGCCAGCGCGTACAGATCATCAAGAAAGATGCTGAAAAAGGCGGCGTACTTAAACTGGGAACTGAAATCGTTACCGATAAACAGAAAACCCTGGCTGCGCTGCTGGGCGCTTCTCCGGGCGCATCGACCGCCGCGCCTATTTCCATCAATGTGATGAAGGAGCTGTTCCCTGAGCAATTCAAGTCGGCGGAGTGGCAGAGCAAGATCCGTAGCATCGTTCCTAGCTATGGACAGAAACTGAACGGCAACGTTGCGCTGACCCAGCAGGTTTGGGATGAAACGGCGGCAACGCTGCAGCTGGTAAAACCGCCAGTGATCCAGATGAAGGACGCGCAGGAATCTCCTCAGGCTCAACCTCAGAAACCAAAAGCCGCCGCTGAAGCTCAGCATGATATGGCTCTCTAATCCTTACGGATGATGATAAAGCCCCTGACGTTCTCTTCAGGGGCTTTTATTATTAAGCCGCTACACAATCAAATTTCATCTTTGCAATGTAATCTGCGTTAGAACTAAAAAAGCCAGATATAAATACTCACTATTTTATAATTGTGTGAATTGTAGTTGGGCGAGTTACGGTGTTATTCAGCATTGTCACTTTCTATACAAAAGGCATTTTGTAAATGCCAAATAACTGTTATCTGCTATACCCCGTTTAATACTCTTGTCGCGTAACATGAGGTATTAACGCAAATTAGCCTTACGCATTGGCATTCTGTCGATGGTAGCCAGCAAATCTTCTGAAGTAAGCGGTGTTTTTTGACGAATTTTCACCCCGCCATCCTTACCGACCAGTACCACTTCAAAACCGTCGGGCTTAAATTGCGAACGCAGCTGGCCACTGGCAGCAGGTGAGGTATCGCTCAGCACGATGATATCGCGATCCGCTAAATCAGCTTTGCTTTGCTCAAGCATGGCAATTTGCCTGACATAGTCAGCATCTTTTTCCGATGGAGCAAATATAACAACAGGGCGGCTATGCCACTGATACTGTTCAAGGCTTGCTGTATCAGGGGGCAAAGAGTTGAACATCGTGGTACCTGCCGTCAGCGCAGAACTGTAAAAGAACAATGACAGCATCAACATGCCTGAAGCCATGAAGCAGCTGTGAGACAGATATACTTGTTTTGGTAGTAAATTTTTCATACGCATCCTTTACTCCTCCTGGTCAGGCTGGGGGCATTCAGACAGAAAGAATGATCGGACAGATAAATGCCGGTCATATATCAACAGTAGTGGAGTTGGCCAGGTATGAACGTCTCCTTTCGTATATTTACAACGAGAGGGAACAAGAAACGCTCTTCAAGACTGCGCTGGAGACGCACTCTGGCAGCGCTTAGCCAGGCGCAGGCCGCCGGACAGGTAAGCGAAATCTTCCCGCCGGCGTTTCTGCTGACTACCATGATGGCCCTGTTTGTAGCGTGGTCCGTCGCCAGTCCGTTTGGAGCATTCTGCGATGGCGTGCCGGCCGATGACATCAGGAATATGCTACAGCGCATGATCGGAAGAATGATCCGATCGGAATAAACGCGCTTCCCGGCAAGCGATACCTGAAGGATAGCCCGTGGATGCGGGGATCAGGCTTCACTCTGACAGGGCTCAGCAGTCGCTACGGGCTTCCTGAGCTTCTCGGACAGCTGCAGGCTGACCAGCGCCAGTACAATGAAGGCCACCGACATCCCGGCTAGCCCGTAAAATCCTGCCACCGGATAAACCCAGGAGGCCACCGCTGAGCCAAAGCCTATGCCCCCGAACATAAAGGCACTGGTCAGCGCCAGCGCAATGCCGCGATGTCGGGCAGACGACAGTTCAACGATCCTGCGCTGCTGGCTGGGCCAGAGCAGGTCTGTGGCAAAGGCCCAGAAAACGAGCGCCGCAAGCAGCACCCCCAGCGCTTTCGGCAGCAGGGCAATCAGCGCCGTATCTGTGATGAGCAGTATCATGCCCGTCAGCAGCAGCTTTTCAGATGTAAAGCGTGTCGCCGCCCGGGTGACCCAGAGGTTTCCCAACACCCCGGCTACGCCCAGCACCGCCAGCGCCGCGGAGACCGCATGTGTGCCACCGGCGTAGGTGTCGCGGATGAGCGGGGCGATAAAAGAGTAAAAGCTGTAGACCCCGGAGGTGATGAAAAACACCACCATGAAGGCCGTCAGGTATTTCCCCTCAGACAGGACGCCCGCCATCTCGGTGAGCCGGATACGCGAACCCACACTTTCATCTGGCACCGTCAGCAGGACGTTCAGCCCGCTCAGCAGGCTCACCAGTCCGACCAACGCAAACAGTGCTTTCGCCCCCCACATGCCGGCAACCCACGCGGCGAGCGGAATACCGGCCAGGCTCGCCATCGATACCCCGAGGAGCACCATGCCGATAGCCCGCCCGCGCTGCTGTTCATGTACCAGTTCAGAACCCAGCGCAACCAGCACCGGGCCGATAAACCCTGCACCTACGCCCATTAGTATGCGGGAGGCAACCAGCGCACCGTAGGCCGGAGACAGAGCAAAAGCGAAGGCGCCCAGTCCAAAAAGCCCGATACCCGTGAGTACCAGCTGGCGACGGCGCAGATGGCCAAACATGACCTGAACCAGCGGGGCGGCGAGCGCAAAGGTCAGGCCGAATATACTCAGTAAGCGCGCGCTCTGCGCATCAGTCAGCTGCCAGGCAGCAGAGATAGCAGGCAGGCTGCCGGCGACAGACAGCGCACCGGTAGCCTGTACAAAGTAAGCGATGCTTAGTGCGCGCAAGGCGCGGCGCTGGGAAGACGTGATAGCAGCGTTCATGATTCAGCTCCAGATAGAGCAGGGGCCTGAGGCCCCTGATGATGTTACTGAACAGGGATTGGGTTATCCGCCACGGACTGGTTGAACTGGTTCACCAGTGTATGCTCGTCTGCGCCCGGGTTATCGCGCACCGGCAGCACGCGATCGACAATGGCTTCGATGGTGTCGGTGCCGAGCTTGTCAAAGGTTTCGCGAATAAAGTCTTCCAGTGGCATGGCGCGCGGATCACCGCTCTTGTAAATCAGGTCGGTATCAACCCACGGCGGAGAAATTTCAATCACCTGTACGCCGCTGTCGCGCAGCAGGAAACGCTGCGACAGGGTGTAAGAGTGAATGGCGGCCTTGGTGGCGGAGTAGAGCGCGTTGGTTGCCAGCGGCAGAAACGCCAGCACTGAGCTGTTGTTGATCAGCACCGCGTCAGGCTGCTGCTTCAGGTGTTCGATGAAGGCGGCACTGACGCGCACCGGCCCAAGAATATTGGTGTCCAGCAGGGTGACCGCCTGCGCATCGTCCAGCTCGCCAGCCGCGTTGTCGAACGGCATGATGCCGGCGTTGTTGATCACCACGTTCAGTGCCGGATAGCGCGCCAGCACGCTTTGCGCGGCGGCTTTAATGCTGTCGGCGCTCGTCACATCCAGCACCACATAATCCATGCCCGGACTGGCCGCCGTCACCTCCTTCAGCAGCGCCTCACGGCGTCCGGAGATGATCACCTGGTTACCCAGCTGGTGGAATTTCTCGGCCATTGCGCGGCCGATGCCAGAGGTGCCGCCGGTGATGAAGACAGTGTTATTAGTCAGTTTCATGGTCATATTCCTTCAGATGATAAGTTGTAAGGTTATTAAGTTGTCAGGGTGGATCAGTGCATGGAAACAGGCTGATAGCGTGGAGCTGGCGCATCGCTGCCAAGGTGTGGGATCATCGCCTGGCGCGCCTGCTCGTAATTTGTCCACAGGGTTTCGTCCTGCAGGGAGGGAATGGTGATAAGCTCGCCGCGGGCAAAGCCGGTCAGGGCGGCATCCACCATCTCCTGTGCGCTCATCACGATTTTCGGGTCGAGCTGCCCGACAGGCAGGCCGCCGTTATCCCAGAAAGGCGTGGCGGTGGCGCCAGGCAGTACGGCCTGCACCTGAACGCTTTTGCTGGCCAGTTCGTGATGCAGCGACTGCGTAAATGCCAGAACAAAGGCCTTAGTGCCGCCGTAGACGCCGTTCAGCAACTCGGGCGCGACGCTGACGATAGAGGCAATATTGATGACGGCGCCGCGTCCGCGGTCAACAAATCCGGGTACCACGGCGTAGGTCAGGCGGGTCAGAGCCGTGACGTTCAGGTTGATCATGGCGGTCATCTGCTCTGCGCTGCTCTGCAGCAGCGGCGTGTGGGTGCCGATGCCGGCATTGTTAACCAGCAGCGTGATGCTGGCGTCCTGACGCAGCTTTTCTTCCACTCTGGCAAGCTGGACGGCATCGGCCAGGTCAGCCGCGACAACCTCGACGCTGCGGCCGCTGTCGGTAGTGATATGCTCTGCCAGCTGGTTCAGGCGGTTGTGGTTACGTGCCACGATAATCAGGTCATAGCCCATGCGTGCCAGGCGGCCGGCGTAAAGTGCGCCCATGCCGGTGGAGGCGCCGGTGACAACGGCGGTACCGTGGTCGGTGTGTGTTTGCTGCGTCATGATGTTCACCTTGTCAGTTATCGGGTTGGTGAATTCATAGTACGCAGCCACGCACCGGCGCGGCTGACAAGAAAGGGTGTGTTTCAGGACATCATGATGGCCGGATTAATGGACATCATGATGGAAGAAGCAGCAAGAGAGGCGGGGGCGTCAGGCTTTTCCGGTGCGTATAGACTGCGGCGGAATGCCATAGCCACGCATAAAGACCTCGCGCATGTGTCGCCGGTCGCGAAATCCTGACTCACGCGCAATCACTTCCATTGACAGCCTGCTCTGCTCAATCAGCAGCCTGGCATTTTCGAGACGCAACGCCTCCACCGCTTTCGCCGGCGACTTGCCGGTTTCAGAGCGGAACAGACGGCTGAGCTGGCGCGCGCTGACGTGCACCGCATCCGCCATTTCTTCAATGGTTAAAGGCTTGCTAAGGTTTTTGCGCGCGTATTCCAGCGCAGACTGCAGGCGATCGCTGCGCGGCGAGAGCATCAGCATCTCCGAATGCTGGGTCTGCCCACCTGAGCGGCGGTGGTGCATGACCAGCAGATGCGCCACGCTGCGCGCGACCTCTGTTCCCAGATCCTTCTCCACCATGCCTAGCGCCATATCAAGACCGGCGGTTAAGCCGGCGGACGTCCAGACGTGGTCATCGATGATGAAAATGCGATCTTCCTCCACCCGGGTGGTGGGGTGCATCGTTTTCAAGGTCTGCGCATGGATCCAGTGGGTGGTGGCGCGGCGCTGCGCAAGCAGTCCCGCCTGGCCCAGCACAAAGGCGCCGGTACAGATACCGGCCACGCGGCGCGCTTTCAGCGCATGGGTCTGCAAAAAGGTCACCACGCCGGGCGTTGCCGGCAGCTCAACCGGCGTCAGCACCCCGGCGATAAGCCAGGTATCAACGGGCGCGTCCGCATCAAGCGGTTTGCTGTCGACGCTGAAGCCGTACGAAGATAAAACGGATCCACCCCTTTCAGAGTAAACCGCGCAATCATAGAAAGGTTCTCCCTTAACCTGATTGGCGAACTCAAAGATACTCAGCGTGGACAATCCTAAAACCTGAAAGTAATCAGAAATCAGTAAGCCTACCCGATGCATCATATTCTCCTGTTACAGCCTGGCGCCGGAACCCTCTGGGTTTGCCGGTATCGCTGAAAACGTTGAGCATTAACAATACCCTGAATAAGACGCTTCACGTACTGCCTTTTTCAGTCTGCGTAAATCTTCCTTCAGAACCGGACTTTCCATCTTCACTTTTCACGTGAAAGTGTTTGCTGTTATTGCACCTGTTTTACAGCAGATGTCCGCACTATTATTCATTTCACACAAGGCAGCGGAAATAACCGGCTGCCCTGATAGATAACCCTGAACATCTCAATCACTGATTAAGGAAATGAAAATGAAAACTGTAAAATCTGCTCTGATTATTGCCGCCCTGACCGCCATTTCATTTGGCAGCTTCGCTCAGAGTGTTACCGCAACGGGTTCGACGCTGGATGAAGCGGAGTCACAAATTGCACAGCAGGCTAAAAAAACGGGCTCTGATTATAAAATTACCGAAAGCTATGCTGGTAATCAGTTCCATATGACGGCCGAGCTGATTAAGTAAATATTAAAATGATGAAAAAGGGCCATTTATCTGAATGGCCTTTTCTTTTTTATATTCCCCATATCCTTATTTTATTTAACCTTTTAGAAAAACGCCGCTATAAACCCGTCCCGCTCCTTCAGTAGTGATATCACTGACAAGCTCGCTATCAAGGAAATTCGTTTAAATTGATTGCCTATCAATAGGTTAATCATGACATCTGAGGTGTGGCTTCCTTTGCTCGCTTAAAATTAGTCATACTGAAAAGCAGCCTGAGCCTGCGTTTAACCAATTGCTTTTTATCAGCAATGTTTATCTAAGAGCTGAAGCAATTAAGACAAGCCCGGCTTATCTTCATTCCACACGTGAAAGTCTTTCCCGAAAAAGGCTCTTTTTCATTACGGGAGTGTTTATTAATATTTAACTCATACAAGGCGGTCGAATTAAACGGCCACCTTAAAACACTGACCTGACATCACGACTACTTTTAAAGGAAATGAAAATGAAAACTGTAAAATCCGCACTGATTGCAATCGTTCTTACTGCTGTTTCATTCGCTGGTTTCGCGCAAAGCATTACTGCGACAGGTTCGACAATTGATGACGCTGAATCTCATATTGCGCAGCAGGCTCAGAAAGCAGGCGCCACTTATAAAATTACCGAAAGCTATTCAGGTAATCAGGTACACATGACGGCGACGCTGCATAAATAAGTTGAGTCTGGAAGGGCCATTTCAGTGAAATGGCCCTTTTAATTCAGGCGCTCTGGTTTGCGGCTGATACAGCCTGCGCTCCCTGCGCGAAAGCCGGATGTGTACGCATTAACGCTGTAATGGACTTTAGATGTTCGCGCAGCAGGGCGTGTAGCTCCCGGATCGCTGGCGAAAATTGTTTACGGTGGGGGCAAATAAGATTTAGCGGCACGGCTTCCCCAGGCTGTTCGGGAAGCAGCACTTCCAGCCGACCGGCCAGCACATCGGTGCTGACATCTATCCACGACTTATAGGCAATGCCCATTCCCGCTACTGCCCAGCGCCTCACCAGATCGGCATCATCGCACAGCATTCTGCTGCTCACCGTCAACTGGCGCCGAACGCCATTTTCTGGAAATGACCATTTATCGTAAGCGTGTCCGTTAAGGGTGTAGAGCAGACAGTGGTGCCTGAGCAAATCATCAAGGTGCTGCAGCCTGCCGTGTTTGTTGATATAGGCGGGCGAAGCGGTGAGCACGCGCCGGTTATCTTCGGCCAGCGGCAACGCCACATAACTGCTGTTTTCAAGCGTGCCATAGCGGATGGCCACATCCACCGGATCGCGAAAAACATCGCTGACCTGATCGGACAGAAAGAGGCGAAGGGATATTTTGGGATGTTTTTCGCAGAAAGCGGTGATCACCGGCAGGATGATGTTTCGCCCGATGTCTGACGGAATGGCAATTTTCAGTTCACCCTGCATTTCATCTTCACTGCCCTGCAGGCGCTCGGTGCCTGCCTGCAGGATGGTCAGCATTTCCTGTGCATAAGGAAGCCAGGTTTCTCCCTCTGCGGTAAGGCGCAGGCTGCGCGTGGATCGCGCAAACAATCGTTTATTCAGGTCGCGCTCCAGGCGGTTGACGGCGGCACTGACCTGCCCCGGAAGAATATCGGCTTCACGGGCTGCACTGGAAAAGCTGCCCAGCGCGGCGGAACGGACGAACAACGTAACATCTTCAAGACGTATCATTCAGACTCCAGAATGCAAAACGTATTCGGATCCGGTCAGGCTAAGACATTACTGGCTATCAGAAGGCCTGATAAAGCGGAGCAGGGAGGTCACGCGCGCCTGCCAGCCCTGCGGCTCAAGTCTGTCATTCGCTTCCAGACAGGCTTCAACCAGAAAAGACCAGATAATTTCTGCCATTACGCCGGCGTTTTCTTGTACGGGGATGTTCATCCGTATCTGTTCAATGACCGTCCCACGAAAGTCACGCACGATCTCCAGCGCAGCCGCGGGCAGAACGGCAACTTCCCGCGTTGAGTTGATAATGAAGCAACCGGTAAACGCGGGATTATTAAAAGGCGCAGCCAGCAGAAACTGCTCAATATTTTGCCAGCCATACGGCTGTTTTTGTAACAGAAACTGGGCAGGCGCGCTACTGACATAGTGTTCAAGCGCGCTGACAAAAAGCTGTTCCTTACTGCAGAAGGTTGCGTACAGGCTTGAGCGGTTAATATCCGTCGCTTCTTCAAGCTGGCCAAGGCTGGTTCCAGCCAGCCCGTTCTTCCAGAAGACCGGAATAACGCGACTCAGAACGTCTTCATTGCTTATTTTCCTCGGTCTGGCCATCAGGATCTCCGTTTTAAACCAATCATTTTAATATGCATCTTACCCGCAAAAATTACCAGCCTGATAAAAATAAAAAACTGATTAGTTCAAAACCGCTTGCTTTCTCCCGACATTAACGACTAGTTTTAAAACGAACAGTTTAAAACAGGGTTCCAACATGAAAACCGAGTCGCTTTCAGCCCGATATGCCTTCTGGATTAGTGCCGCCGTAGTGGCCCATACGCTCTGGACCAGCGCAGCGCCCGCAATGATCTATCCGCTCTATGCCGCACAGTGGCACCTGTCCTTTACTCTTGTAACGGTGATTTTTGCTGTTTATCCGCTGACAGTCGTGGTGACGATGCTGCTGTTTGCGGGCCTGTCCGACAGAGCAGGCAGAAAATATGTCATGCTCGCTGGCCTGCTCAGCTCAGCTGCGGGCGTGCTGATGTTTGCGGCTGCAGACAGCGTAGCTGTCCTGTTGGCGGGGCGGGTCATGATGGGAATAGGCGTGGGATTATCAGCAGGGCCTTCGGCCGCGGCACTGGTAGATTACGCCGGTCAGGGCGGCTCAGCGCGCGCGGGTGCTGTGACGCTCGGGGCGCAGTCGGTGGGGTTCGCCGCTGCCCTTTTACTGGCCGGGGCGCTGGTCACGTGGGCACCGGCGCCTACGCGCCTGAGTTTTTATGTTCTCTTTGCGCTGCTGATAGTCCTGATCGTTCTTTGTCTGTTCATCCCGGGCGACCGTCCTGTGGGGATGCCTTCCAGACTGCTGGCCCGTCCTGACGTGCCAGTATACCTGCGCCACACTTTCATCTATGCCGCGCTGGCGGTAACGGGCGCCTATACCCACGGGGTGCTTATATCATCTGTAGGCGCTCAGATTGCCCGTTCGCTCATCGGTTCACCCAGCCCGTGGATTAACAGCGTGGCGCTGGCGCTTTTTCCCGTGGCGCTGGGGATCGCTGGAAGCCTTGCCAGAAAGATTGAGGCTCGCCGTTCAGTCATAACGGGATCGATTGTCTCCGCGACGGGTATGGTCAGCCTGTGTATATCCGTATCTGAACACAGTCTGGTTTTTTTTATCAGCGCCTCACTTATCTCCGGCGCCGGCTATGCCTTTATGACCTTTGGCGGACTGGGCCTGATTGCGCGCGAGGCACGGCAGTCGGATCGCGGCAGCGCCATGTCTATGCTGTTCGTTTTTGCCTATCTCTTTACCGGCGGGCTCGCCGTTTTCCTCGGCAAAATGGCCACACAGCTGAACCTGGCGGTGGCGGTGTTCACCGGCGCGTTGATCCTTATTTTCATCTGTGCAGTGCTGATTATTCTTGGTTTATTTCAGCTGCGCAGCACTAACCGGCTTTCTGCAGCCGACATCTGAAACGTTTCTTACCACTCACCGGCGCTGAGATGTCATGCAGCGCTACAGGTTTCTTTTACCGAAATTCAGGAGAATACAATGTCCTTAAACATCTATCCGCTCAACCTGGGCAATATTACGCTCGATAAATCAGGTCTGGTGTTATTTCAGGATGCGGGCGTGAAAACCACGATCCCCACGCTGGGTTTCCTCATCACCGGCGGCGAGTATCCGGTGCTGGTTGATACCGGCTCGCGCTCAACGGAATATTACCGTCAGTTCGGATTTGAGGCTGAACAGACGCGCGAGATGACCCTTACATGGCTGCTTGCCCAGCATGGCCTGAAGCCTGCCGATATTCGCTACGTTATACATACGCATGCGCATGTTGATCATGCAGGGGGAGATTATCTCTTTCCCATGACCACGACGGTTTGCCTGTCGAGACGTGAGCTGTCGTTTGCCGCCTCAGGCATTATGGGGCCGGCAATGTATGCGCTTGAAGATACCCGCCATCTGCTTGACCGCCTGTATACCAGAGGCGCGCTGCGCCTGTTCGATGTGGACGGTAGCTATGAAGAGGAGGTTATCCCGGGGGTAACGGTGCGCCTGAGCGGCGGTCATACGCCAGGTTCGATTTCCGTGTTGGTGGATACCGCCGAGGGCATTGCCAACATCAGCGGCGATGTGGTGTACAACCTGCAGGGCAGTCTTATCGATCCCTTCCTCGACAGTCTGAACCCTGGCGAACCGACCATTACCGGCAACCGGGCAATGTCGACGCTTGAGGAGAAGACCGCGATCAAAAAAGCCCTGGCCGGCGTCCGCTTTATGCTGCCCAGCCATGATGTGCCTGCACTTGTTCAGGGAGGCAGGGTTATTGGTCTCCTGCATAATGCGATTTCTAATCCCGAAGCCCGCGTCACTGACTCTACTGCCTACACATTGCTGTAAGACTCCACGGAGCCTGCCAGGCTCCGCTTTTACTTTGTCCTTTGATGAACCTGTTCCGTAATGATTTTCACTGCAGGAGTGAAAGTGCTGATGGTTTTCCCCCGTTTTTCTGCATGCGCTGAGCCCGTAATCTCCCATCAACGAATCGACAGCGATGCTGCTCACGCCATAACAAACGGGGACCACAACATGAAAGCCATTGTTTACAGCCAGAACGGATTGCCGGTTAGCAGTCCGCAGTCTCTTTACGAAACTGAATTACCGAAACCTCGCCCGGACGCGCACGATCTGCTGGTGAAAATCAGCGCGATTTCGGTGAATCCAGTGGATACCAAAGTTCGTGCGGGCTCGCCTGTGACGCAGCCGCGCATCCTTGGCTGGGACGCCGTGGGTATAGTGGAGGCTATCGGTGAGCGCGTCACCCTGTTCAGGCCTGGCGACAAGGTCTATTACGCTGGCTCCATTGTCCGCCCGGGCTCGTATGCAGAATACAGTCTGGTTGACGAGCGTATTGCCGCTCATAAGCCCGCTTCACTGAGCGATGCCGACGCGGCTGCGCTCCCGCTCACTTCCCTTACCGCCTGGGAGCTGTTGTTCGACCGCCTTGAAGTGAAGGAAGGACACGGCGACGCCATTCTCATCATTGGTGCCGGCGGCGGCGTGGGTTCGGTGCTCACTCAGCTGGCCAGCAAGCTGACCGGTCTTCGCGTTATCGGCACCGCTTCCCGCGCGGAGACGGCGGAATGGGTGCGCGAACTCGGCGCTCATGACGTCATCGATCACTCCCGTCCGCTGCTGGAGGGCCTGCGTGAAATCGGTGTTTCTTCCGTACGTTACGTCGCGAGCCTGACGCACACCGACAAACACTATCAGCAGATTGTCGAAGCGCTGGCGCCTCAGGGCCGGCTGGCTGTTATTGACGATCCGGAAACGCTGGATGCCTTACCGCTCAAGCGTAAGGCCGCTTCCCTGCACTGGGAACTGATGTTCACCCGCTCGCTGTTTCAGACGCCGGATATGATCCGCCAGAACGAGATTCTGGAGAGCGTACGCCGCCTGATCGAGGACGGCACCCTGCGTACCACTAAAGGTGAGCACTACGGAAAAATCAGCGCGGAAAACCTTCGCCGGGCGCACGCCTTTATCGAAAGCGGACGGGCGCGCGGAAAAATCGTGCTGGAAGGTTTCTGATTTCCCTGCCAGTCATGCCACAGGCTGGCTGGCCCATTCAATATCTCAGGAAGATGCAATGATGAAAACACGTATGATGAAAACGGCGTTAGCGCTGTCTGTGGCTCTGGTGGCGGGCAGCAATGCCCTGAATGCGCTGGCGGCAGACGCCCACGCGCTACCTGCCCTCAGCGAGCTTGCTCAGGACCGCGCAATTGGCAAACCTGAAGTGGTGGCGACGTTCAGCGGCGCCATGCCGACCGGGGTCACCGTTACCGAAACGGGCCGTATTTTTGTGAATTTCCCGCGCTGGGGTGACGACGTTCCGTTTACCGTGGCCGAGGTAAAAGGGAACCGGCTGGTGCCCTACCCGGACGCCGCGATAAATACCGCTGACAATTCTGCTCCCCGTACGCATTTGCTGAGCGTACAGAGCGTGGTGGCCGACGGGCGGGGCCGGGTCTGGATACTCGATACCGCCGCGCCGGGCTTTTCAAAACCGGTTGCAGGCGGCGCAAAGCTTGTCGCGGTTAACCTGAAAACAAATCAGGTTGAGAAAACCATTGTTTTCCCGGCTGACGTAATCAAACCCGCCACCTACGTCAACGATATGCGCTTTGATTTTCGCATCGGTAAAGCCGGCGTGGCGTACGTGACTGACTCTTCACTGTCCGGTACTGGCGCGATTATCGTCATTGACCTGGACACCGGCAAAGCGCTGCGCCGTCTGGAAGGCGACCGCACAACGTCACCTGAGGCGGGCTTTTCACCTGTCGTAGAGGGCGAAACGCTGCTTCAGCGTCACGCGGATGGAACAACCGCGCCGTTCAGCGTAGCCTCCGATGGTATTGCCATCTCTCCGGACGGTAAAACGCTCTACTACAGCCCGCTCTCGGGGCGTCATCTGTATGCCGTTTCCACGGCGCTGCTTCGCGATCCGGCCGTCACAGAGTCTCAGCTCTCGGCATCCGTGAAGGACCTGGGTGAAAAAGGGGCGTCAGACGGCCTGGAAAGCGATGCGAAAGGAGCCGTTTATGCCGGTGACTATGAGCGTAATGCTATCCGTAAGCTGCCGGCAGGCGGGGAGTGGACAACCATTGCGCACGGTCCTGAGATTCTGTGGCCGGATACCCTGTCCGTCGGACCGGATGGCTATCTCTACTTCACCACGAACCAGCTGAACCGTCAGCCTGGCTTCCACGGCGGTAAGGATTTGCGCCAGAAGCCTTATGCCCTGTTACGCATCAAAATTAATGCAGCACCCGCACCAACGCACTAAATCACTCTACATCAGGGGGCCCGGGGCCCCCGCTAACAGGAGAAGGCATGTTCAGTAAAATGTATGACGTTGATGAAGACCACATTGATTTTCAGGAGGTGGTCGACGGGCTTTACTACCCGTTTTATATGGAGTGGGCCCGTCACGCCTTCATGAAAGAAGCGCTGGGGATTGATATTGAAGAGGAGTTCAGCCAGGGACGCATTTATATGGTGCTGGAGTACTCCCTGCGTTTCCGTCAGAGCCTGAAAAAGGGAGACAGAATGGAGGTGACCTGCCAGCTGGAAAAAAATGTGAAGCGCAACCGCGTGAATTTTTACCAGCAAATCCGGGTTGAAGGCGTAACCTGCGCTGAAGCGGCCTTCACCGCCACATGCCTTTTCAATGGCCGGCCATTTATGCCCGAAGCGGTGACAAACGCGTTAACTTTCTGATATTGCCGTCAGACCCGGCGCGTCCGTGACGAAGTTTACATGCGCCGGGTTTTCTGCATCACCTCTGGCTGCCCGAACGTCCTTAATTTCCTGCGATACGTGAGGGTCAGATACGCCATACCCTAACTGCCTTCCAGCCCTGTCGCCATTTCTTCCAGTGTAATGTGAAGCGATAAATCGCGGTATTCAGCACTCACCTCATGAAGGCGGGAAATATGCGCTGTCGACCATACCCCGGCGGCAAACTGATGCTGAGAAGCTGCGACGGCGCAGCGGAGAAAGACAGCTGCTCAAATCAGGCCAGTGCTCCATTAGTATTAACTCGAGGGGCGTTTGTGGCAGCTGACCGTTTTGCTCACTGCAGATGGTTTCAGGCCAGGTTGCTTAGAAGCCGTCGGAACAGGGAGTTAAGACAAAGGCGCCGGGAATGTTAAAAGCCCCGACGCGCTGCGTACGGGGCCTTTTGCCGACAATCTATAACCGCTAAAGGAAGATTCAGCGGTTTCTGTCCATAAACGTACCGGCAGAGCCGGCGTCCGGGTCGATAAACACGACGTCACCGGGTGAGCGGCGGGGCGTGTCCAGCGTCAGGAAAATCACGGGTTCTTCCAGCAGAACGGGAAGCGCGTGTACGACGTTGCGCTCGAAAAAAAGCATATCGCCGGGTCCGAACTCGGCCTCGGTCGACGCATCTTCCATCCAGAACGTTCCGCGGCCTGAAAGCACGTACAGGTACTCATCGCATTCGCGATGAAAGTGAGGGGGAACACCCCGGTAAGCCCGGAACACACGGCTGCTGGCATCCGGGCGGTCGGTTAAATAAATATCGGCCAGCATCGTGGTGGCCGACTCCGGCAGGTTCTTTGCGATTTCGGCCGGTCTGAAGCGCGCTGACTTCTGCGCGGTGATATCCGCCATGTCAGTTTCTCCTTAGCGATTCCAGGGATAAGGGCAGGGAGCAGAAGCGGCGAATTCTTTCCCGCCTCTGCGCCACTGAAGTCCTGAGCATCAGCTCACTTTAGGGAAGTCAACGACGGTGTCGTTTACCCTGTTCACCATGTTGGTAAACAGAATGGCGCTGACGGCGCCAATGGTTTCCACAACCTGCTGGTCGCTGAATCCGGCCTCGCGAAAAGACGCAACGCGATCTGCAGAGACTGTTCCACGAGTGGAAACGAGATACTGAACAAACTGCACCAGCGCATCGATACGCGCGTCGCCGCTGAAGCGGGCTTCACGCAGCTCCAGCGTTTGCTCGTCGGTGTAACCCGCCTTTTTAGCCATCAGCGTATGAGCGGCCAGGCAATAGTCGCAGCCCGATTCTTCACTAACCGCAAGATTAATCGCTTCCAGCTCACGGGCGCTCAGGCTGCCTTTGTGCAGGGCCGCATTCAGCTGAAGCATCTGACCCAGAACGTCAGGCGAATTGCTGCCGATGGTCAGATAGGCATTGGGGACTTTACCCATGCTGCCTTTAATCGCGCTAAACAGCTGGGCGGTTATGCCCGTGGCATCGCTTTCAGTGATGGTATGTAAACGGCTCATAGTCAACTCCTGGTTTTATCTACGGGTAGGGGTACAGGTGCCAGAGTCGTTTGGCTTATCAGACTCTGTCGCGCTGAAGTCAGGAGTACAGTACTGCGGCTGTAAGATATGAAAAAGCTGCTGGCGGAGTCAGGACTTTATCTTGAAAAGGTAAAATGGGGAGTACGTTGCTAAGCTTTTTTTAAAGCTCAGCATCAGACTTTGACGGTCAGAGGTCTGGCTCAGGCCAGAAGAGGAAAAAGAGCGGCTAACGTTGAGGGAATAGCGTCGCGGCGCGCCTGAAAAAAACCGGCGCGTTCGCACCGGTCACCGTTTTGCTGTTGGCACAGATCTCTTCTTCACGCCTGTTTTACCAGCCCGAACAGGTCATTAAGCGATTCGCTCATGGTAGGGTGCATGAAAATTTGATCTCTGAGCACCGTGTACGGCAATCCCGCATCCATGACGGTTTTTACAATATTGATCACCTCGTGAGAGTCTGCTGCCAACAGCGCCACGCCGAGAATTTTTTTGCTGTCATTGTCTACCAGCGCTTTCAGGACGCCTCGCGTATCGTTAATAACGCGAGCACGTGGAATGGCCGCCACGGACAGTGACACCACCTGAAAATTCCTGCCCTGTTCACGCGCCTGCGCTTCAGTGAGACCGATGCGCGACAGCGTTGGCGTCATAAATACGGAATAGGGGATATTCACGCGATCGTCTGTGGTTCGCTTTCCTTTACCCAGAAGCTGATCGTGCACAATGCGAAAATCATCTAGCGAAATGTAAGTAAACTGCGGGCCACCAGTGACATCACCCAGCGCCCATATGTGGTCCACTGACGTTTTCAGATGCTTATCAACCAGGATGGCACCACGCGTATCCGTGGTTACATCAGCGTTTTCCAGTTTCAGTGTCTGCGTTGCCGGACGGCGCCCGGTTGCCACCAGTAATACATCTGCCTGACGATCGCCGTGACCCGTATGGAGCGTAACGCTGTTATTGTCACTGGTAACCGACTGCACGCTGGTGTTCAGCTCAATTTTTACCCCCTGGTCCTGCAGAATGTTTTTTATCGCCGCGCTGATATCCGCATCCTCACGCGCCAGAAACTGCGATGAGGTATCAAACAGGGTGACCTCACTGCCGAAGCTGGCAAACACAGAAGCGAACTCGACGCCAATATAACCCCCACCCAGAATAGCCAGCCGTTTTGGCAGGCTGGATAAATTCAGGATGCCGGTGCTGTCGACAATGCGTGGCCCGGGGATTAGGCCGTCAATCTGCGGGATAACCGCCTCGGCGCCAGTATTAATGAAAATGCGATCGGCGCTGAGCTGACGGCTTCCCTGCTCAGTGGTAATTTTCAGCGTGTGGGGGTCAATAAATTCCGCATGACCATCAATCACCTCGACCTGCGCGATATTGGCCAGATTCAGGTAATTTTTTTCACGTAACAGCTCGACGACAGCGGTTTTGCGCTGCATCGCTTCACTGAAGTCGGCGGTGGTTTGCGCATCATGCACCAGCGCCTTGGTAGGAATACAGCCGACGTTAATACAGGTGCCGCCGTACATCGCTTTAGATTTTTCAACGATCGCCACGCGCCAGCCAGCACGCCCAAGAGCGGCGGCCAGCGTTTTGCCTGCTTTACCAAATCCAATAATCGCTGCCTGATAATGGTTCATGATGTTCTCCGCAATAAAAGCTGTAGAAATAGTCAACACCCTCAGCTTACGATTGACGGCGACGCGCTTTTACGCCGTAACGCTGGCTTTTTTGTCTTTGCGTCTGAATTAACGGATTTGAGAACAGGAAATGGAAAACAGAGGACGAGTATGGATCCACTGAGTCATCTGCTGCTATTGCATAACTCGAAGGGAAGTATCGACAAGAATTGCGTACTGAGTGGGGATTGGCAGCTGCCGCATCGGGCGGGTCATCTGTGTGTAGTACGCTGGCACACCGTAATCGGTGGCTCTGTAATGCTGGATATGCCTGGCTCAACGAAAGTCGAGCTGTCTTCCGGCAGCGTGGTATTCCTGCCGCAAAATGCCGCACACCGCCTTTATCAGCAGAGTACGTTGCCAACGCAACTGGTATGCGGAGTGCTGGAATTGCCCGCGTCAGCCCAGGCTTTTCTTACGGCGCTGCCGGAAATACTGATGCTGGCGCCAGCGGCGGAGAGTAATGAAGCACGCTGGCTGGCCGCCGCACTGCCTTTACTTATCCAGAGTAATACCGCCAGTGCGCCGGGCGACGAGGCTCTGTGCAGCCATCAAATCAGCGCGATGTTTACCCTGGCTATCCGCAACGGGCTATCTGATACCTTGCAGAATAAAAGCCTGCTGGCGCTGGCACTGCACCCACGGGTCGGTACGCTGATTGCGCAACTGTGTGCGGCGCCGGAACAGCCGTGGACCGTGGAAGAAATGGCACAGCGCGTTTTTATGTCGCGCGCATCTTTTGCGCAGCTGTTCCGCCAGCTGAGCGCAACCACGCCGCTTGCCGTGCTGACCTCTATTCGTCTGCAGCTGGCCGCTCAGCAGCTGGCGCGCGATTCCGCACCGATAATCAATATTGCCCTGGCTGTGGGCTATGCCAGTGAGTCCTCATTTCATAAAGCTTTTCTGCGGGAGTTTGACTGCACACCGGGCGAGTACCGCCGGCGAACAGAAATGCTGGCGAAAGAGGATGTGATGCTTTTTCGGGCATAATGCTTAAAGCTTTTCAGACGCTGTTAGCTCCTGGCGCTGAGTTTTATGCTGTAGTACTGAGATTAACTCGTGGTGGTACATCCTCAGTACAGCATTCGTGAATGCCGAAGACAATTCATTCGGCATCACGGTAAGCTGTAACGTCATTATGATGGGTCAGTTGATGAGCGCACCGCCTTCAATATCAATAACCGTGCCGGTGACAAACGGGTTATCCAGCAAAAACAGATAACCTTTAGCGATATCCTGCGCGCGGCCATATGCTTTCACCGGCAGATTTTCAGCAGCAGACTGGAGCATTCTTTCACGAGCAGCGGGGTCCATACTTGCGTACGCCTCCGTATCGGTCAGCCCCGGACTCACTACGTTCACGCGCAGCGGAGAGAGTTCTTTAGCCAGCACCTTTGCAGCTGATTCAATGGCAGCATTCATCGTTGATTTAACAATGGTTCCGCTCAGCGTACGTCGTGCCACAAAGCCGCTGGTCAGCGTAAGCGTTCCACGGGGCCGGATATTTCCGCTGAGATGACGGGCGGTATAGATGCTGCCCCAGAATTTGGTATCAAAAGCCAGCCGCGCCGCGCTGAGATCCATTTCAGAAAGAAACCCACCGGGTGCATATGAGCCTGCCGTAAACACAATATTATCTACATTGCCCAGTGAACTACTCAGCGCAATAACTTCAGCTTCGTTACTGACATCCAGTTTTAATGTCCTGACATCTGCAGGCCTCAGATTAAGCAACTGGCGTGCGGCTTCCAGTTTTTCATTATTTCGTCCTGCAAGGATAAGCTCGTTTTCATGCTCCGCCAGTGCGCTGGCCACAGCAAAACCAATGCCTGACGCGCCGCCAATGATTAATGTTTTACTCATCAGATTTATTCCTCATATTTATCAAAAGATGAAACTCTGTAAGCCGTTCCGAAAGGTGATGTTGAAAGCACTTTACTTTCTAAGTCCTTTTTTGATAATGACAGCGAAAGTGCAATTGCTTTTCGGAAAAGATGAAATATGGGAAAGCTTGAGGACATGGCGCTTATTGTCGAAGTGGCCGAGACCGGCGGACTGTCGGCAGCCGGGCGACGTCTTTCACTCTCACCGGCGTCAATGACGGCAAGACTGAAAGCAATTGAAGAGCGCTACCAGACGCGGCTTTTTCATCGTTCAACACGTGCCATCACGCTGACACAAGCTGGAGAGAGTTTTTATCATGCCGCTCTTCGGGTACTGGACGAAGCACGACACGCAGAATCGCTGCTGATACAGAGAGAGGGAGTACTCAGCGGGAACATTCGTATTTCTGCCCCGTCTGATTTCGGAAGGCAATATCTTAGCCCTGCGATACTGGATTTTTCTCGCCTCCATCCTGATGTAAATCCGTCGGTTTACCTGGGAGAGCGCGTTGAGGACCTGATCGCTAACCGGCTGGACATGAGTATCCGTTTCGGTAATTTGCCGGACAGCAGCCTGATCGTCAGGAATATCGCGCCTAATCACAGGGTGCTTGTCGCATCAGATAGGTATCTCCAGAGCTTTGGAATGCCCTCTACGCCTGACACTCTTCACGACCACAGGTGCCTGGCTCTGGAGCTACACGGGGTTGTCATCAATGAATGGCGATTTGAAGAAGAAGGCGTTAGCAGAGCTATTCATGTGAATCCTGTCATGGTGTGTGACGATGGCGCTCTTCTGCGTCAGTGGGTTCTTGATGGCGCGGGAATTGCCTGCAAATCCTGGTGGGATGTAAAAAAAGATGTAGAACAGGGAAGGCTTTGTGTCCTGTTTGCAGACAGCTTTATAGGGTTCAGCCGCTTCGATCGCAAAGATGTTGGACTGCAGTTTGTCTATCCACAGCGTAAGCTTCAACCTTTACAGGTGGCGGCATTCAGTGAGTTTTTTATCGACTGGCTAAAAAAAGAATGAGCGAGACCTCTCTCAACCAGCCTTTGCGCGAGTCGGCAATGTCCTGCATTTAATCTTCTGTATTGTGAACCCGGTCACTTCCTCGCCGGACGCTATTCAAACGAATCCCACTATAGTCGTTAAACATTCCGATTACGGTGGGTTACTAAAATGAAAAGAAATAAAAAAGCGGTGCACAGCCGTTTAGCCGCAAACATAACCATGGCATTATCTCTGGCTGTTTTTTCACTGGCGGGAAGCACAATGGCAAATGCCGCAGTAGAGCATCAAACAGCATTAGTAGGAACATGGACATCGATTCCAGATGCGCCGTCAGCGCAAAAACCCGACCATCCCAGTGAAGGGTTATACCGCCTGAAGGTGAACAGCGACGGTACGCTGACGCCACTCGATGTGATCAAGATGAAAAGTCCGTCGTGGATTGTGAAATCCCGCGATGGGCGTTTTGCCTACACCACCAATGAAGAGAATGACGGCGCGGTTACCGCGCTGAGTGTGGATGAAAGCGGACAGGTGCGGGTGCTTAATAGCGTGGAGAGTCACGGTCAGCAGCCTACCCATGCGACAATCAGCTCGGACGGAAAGTTCCTGTTTGTCTCCAACTACTCCGTGGCGAAGGGGGGAGCGGGCGTATCGGTCTTCCCGATCCATCACGATGGCAAACTGGGCGAACAGGTTCAACATTTCCCTTTCGAGCAGGGTACCGGTGCCGTTAAAGGGCGTCAGGACGGCGGCCATGCGCACGCCACCACTTTTACCCATGATGGCAAGTATCTCTACGCAGCCGACCTCGGCGGTGACAAGCTGCACGCCTATAGCTATCACGCTGATAAAGCACAGCCGCTGGAGGCGGATAGCGCGCGCGACGTGAGTTTTGCTGCCGGTTCGGGCCCTCGCCATATGGTGTTTGCGCCAGATGGTAAGCATGCCTATGTCATTACTGAAATGGCCGGTGAAATTGTCGTGTTCAGTGTGAATCAGGATCGTCTTGAGCCGGTTGGCCATATCAAGCTGAATACGGAGAACAGTAGCGCAGAATACCGCAGCGGTGGAGGCATTATTTTAAGTCCGAACGGTAAATATGTGATTGCCTCGAATCGCGGCTCAGATAATAAATTGCTGGTGTTCAAAATTGAAGCGGATGGCATGTTGGGTAAGCCCGCGAGCTATAACGCTAACGGTATTGAACCGCGTGCCTTTGCCTTCGACGGTAGCGGCAAATATCTTTACGTGGCGAACGTGTTCACCAACACTATTTCTCTGTTCCATTTCAATGAGCATACCGGCGAAATGAAAGCGGCGGGCGATGCGGCGAAAATATCTACGCCAACGGATATTAAATTCTTTAATTAAGGCAAATGCTCACTCGCCAGGGGCGACCGTACTGGGCGCCCCTGGCATCAGTCAGCTATCCCTGTAGCTGATGAGTATCAGACGCGCGTGGTTGCTTTGACTGTATCGACAAACAAGCGTAACGCGAGGGGCATATGACGATGCTGCGAAAAGTAGAGCGCGATCCCTTGCGAAGCGATGGTCCAGTCATCCAGCAAGGTAACCAGGCGCTCTCTGTCCAGCCCGTGCTGAGCATAGCGCTGCGGCACATAGGCTACCCCTAATCCGGCGATGGCGGCCTCTGTCATTAACGCACCGCTGTTGAGCGTCAAACTCCCGGGGACATCCAGCGCAAACCGCTCCTGATTTTGCTCATATTCCCAATGGTACCGTTTCCCGCCCGGTAAACGATGCCGTAAGCAGGTGTGCTGCATAAGATCTTGCGGGTGCTTAATGGGTGGACGTGCTGCTAAATAATCAGGCGATGCCACCGTAACAAAGCGTAACGGCCCGCTCAGTGCAATGGCCACCATATCCTTAGGCACATCTTCAAACAGCCGTATACCGGCATCAAAACCCTGCTCGACAATATCAACCAGCTCACCTTGCGCAACTAAATCAATTTCAATCCCTGAATATTTTTGCATGAAGGTTGGCAATGTCGTTTCCAGCAGAAGGCCAATCGCTGCATCGCTGGCGCTGATGCGTAGTGTTCCGTAGGGTTGGCGATCGCTGGCGGTGACCTCATTCAGCAACTCGTCCATTTGAGCGAGCAGCGGCGTCATGCGCGCAATCAGCATTTCACCAGTTTCGGTCAGCGCCACGCTTCGCGTTGTTCGATGGAAAAGCCGCACGCCAAGCGCCGTCTCCAGCCCTTTTATGGTATGGCTGAGCGTTGAACGCTTCAGGCCGAGCAGATCCGCCGCGCGGCGAAAACTGCGCTGGTCAGCAACCGTTTTCACCGCCAGCAGTTCATTCCAGGACGGACGCTTCATTGTTTAAAATTTCCCACCATCGCATGCCGGTTTGGGGAGATTATGGCATCAATCTTTCGTTTTATGATGAATGTCGGTTCACTAAACAGAGAGAATATTGATGAAAACCTGGCTCATTACCGGCGCATCCAGCGGCCTTGGTCGACTGATGTGTGAAAGTCTGCTGGCCCGTGGCGATCGGGTAGTCGCAAGCGTCCGTCGCGAAACCGCATTAGAGGATATGCGTGCGCAATACGGCGATAATCTACAGCTTATGCTGCTGGATATCAGCGAGACCGCAACGATTAAACCCGCTATTGAGGCCGCATTCGCTCAGGCGGGCACTATAGATGTGGTGGTAAGCAACGCGGCTTACGGGCTGTTTGGCGCAGCGGAGGAACTGAGTGATACGCAAATTGAACGTCAGATTGCGACTAATCTCACCGGCTCCATTCAACTGATTCGCGCGGTGATTCCGTTTTTGCGGCAACAGGGCGGCGGTCGTATTGTGCAGGTTTCCTCGGAAGGCGGTCAGATTGCTTATCCTGACTTCAGTTTGTATCACGCCACTAAATGGGGAATAGAAGGTTTTGTCGAAGCCGTACGACAGGAAGTGGCCGCGTTTGGCATCGACTTTTTGTTAGTGGAGCTAGGGCCGACGGCGACGCGATTTGGTGCGGGGCTCGATATTGCGGATGCTTTACCCGTTTACGGCGATACAGCGGCAGGAAAATTGCGGGCAGCGCTAATCAACGGCGAGTTTGAGATTAAAGGGAATGCGCAAAAATGCGTGACGGCGATGATCGCTGCCGCTGATGCTGACAATCCGCCACTGCGCTTACCGCTTGGCAGCACGGCCTATAACAATATTGAAACGGCGCTAAATATGCGGCTTGAGGCGCTGCGGGCAATGAAAACCGTGGCGTACAGTGCTGACAATCCGGAGAAGTAGCCGGTATGTACATGTTTGACATCCTTAACGCGCCTGATATTGTAAGTGCACTTACAATAATTCCCATACTTCTAATATTGAAGGCAAGCATGAGCAAAGATAACGTCTGGAGTAAGTCCTTTGAACGTGACGTCAGCAGTACGTCGGCGAAGATATGGCAGGCATTGAGCGACACCTCAGCCTGGCAACAATGGAATCCGGGCGTAAAAGCAATGCATCTGGAAGGGCCGTTTCAGGCGGGAACATGGTTTTCGATGACGTTACCTGAAGGAGAGGTTATTCGTAGTCAGCTCATCGACGTCTCTGAAGAAAAACAGTTTGTTGATGAGACCCTGATAGATGAGACTCTGGTCAGAGTCGAACACCGTATCGAGGCATTACATGCCGGTCAGTGCAGGCTTATCTATGCAATCAGCACGCAGGGTCCAGATGCTCAGGCTACTGGAGAAGCTGTTAGCGAGGATTTTCCAGATGTTATGGCCGGACTGGCGAACTATCTTGCCGAGTAAAAGGTTGAATGCCTGTGTCATCTAAAGACCACAAACCTCTCCCAACCCAGTTTGAAGGGCCGGACGACAGCCCGGGATTTTTACTGTGGAGAGTGTCAAACAGTTGGCAACGTGAGCAACGACATGCCCTGCAAAGTCTGGGCCTGACCCATACGCAATTCGTTGTTCTGGCCGTAGCCAGCTGGTTTCAGGAAAAAGAATCCCTGACGCAAGCGCGGCTATCGCAGCTAACGGGCAGTGATACGATGACGATTTCTCAGGTCGTACGGGCGCTCGAAAAACAAGGATATATTCAGCGCGCCCCCCATCCAGAAGATACCCGTTCCAAAGTTATCCTGGTCTCTGAAGCAGGCCAGACGCTGGCAGCGCGAGCAGTTAAGGTTGTAGAAGCGACAGATAAGGCGTTCTTCGGGCCGCTTGACGATCACGGCGCGTCACTTATTACACTTTTCCAAAAGCTGCTCAGCTCAGCCTGATTCACTTTTTTAGCCTGTGCCAGCTCTTTAAAAGGGTTAGCCACTCAATCTCCGCCGTCAGCGCAGGCCGCTCTGGCACAAGCGAAAGTCACCTGTCACGTGATTTCCAGCATAAAAAGAAAAGGCAGGTGAGCAATGCACACGCGGCTGGGCGTTTATACAAGCCACCTATTGGTGTGATAGTTAGCATGGTAACAATACCAGCACTTATTGATAACATTCGAATAGTAACCTTGGGTATCATTATCCCATCGAAAGCAAACGTGCTTTCAACCATACAAACCAAGGATTAAGACCATGAAAACCATCAAAGCAATCTCTATCGCCGCCGTCGCCGCCCTTTCACTGATGTCAGCAGCCAGCTTCGCGCAGAGCATCTCTGTCACCTCCGGCACGCTTGACGGTGCAGAAGCCAAAATCGCCGCAGAGGCTCAGCAGCAGGGCGCTCAGTATAAAATTACTGAGGCTAACACCAATAATCGCGTCCATATGACCGCTGAGCTCTACAAATAAGGAATGGTCGCAAAAGGAAGTGCCGAAAGAGGTCGCCCAGAGGGCGACCTCTTTCGCATTTGCTAACATGAACGAAAAGAGTTGATGATGCGCAACCTGCCCGTTCGCTAGCTACACATTCTCTTTTACCGCGCCTGATAAGATGAATTTTAAGCAACACTCGTACATAACCGTTGTAATAGCGGCCCGCGGAATTTGCTCACCGTGAAACAGCAGGCGAATCCTCCTGCTGTTTGTCTTCCTTTAATATGTCGGATAACTGACGGGCGTTATTGCACTACGGTCAAGATTTTTGCTCAACGACCGTAACGCTGTTTTCATTGGACATAGCGTGCCAATACCCGTAACACGACAATCTGATTGTCGCCATTCTGCCCGCAACAGCGGGTGTGTCCGATCAACAGATTGCAGCGCGCGTAAATCATCCAGACTTTGTCCCTGAAAGTACACATGCAGGAATCGTTCGCCACTTTTCATATCACGCCAGCGTTCAAACACCAGGCTGCTGCCGGGCGGTATATTGCCGCGCGAATAGCCAGGCAGGGTCCAGCTGAAGTCCATCAGCGTGCGTACCATCGCAATATTCGTGTCATGGGCAACCAGCAATAACCAGCGAGTGTCCGGCATGGCGTCTGCGGTTTTAATGATTCCCTGTTCGACTCCCTGAATCATCGCATTCAACAGGATGGATCCGCGTTTCTGCGCCGTATAAGGCACGTCATTGCCCAGATCGTAGTTTGCGGTCAGCAGGGGAAGAATAGCGGTGATTTGCTGAGAAGAAGTAATATGTCCCCACGCCAGCTGGCTGAGGGGTAAATTCTCACTCCAGCCGAGCCGCAGGGTTTCCACCATGTTAGCCAGCACACTTAATCCTTCAATTGAGGCTTTACCACTTTTTCCTTGTCTGATTTGCCAGGCCTTATCAAAGAATGAGCAGTCTTCGGTGGGAAGGCAGACGGCAGATTTAAGCGCCTTCACCGCAGGCTGCAGAGCCTGCTGACGGGCGGCTAAATCACCCGCTTTCTGCTTCACTGCCGCCAGCTGCTGCGCAGGATCGGTATTTGTTGCCGGAAAGGCCTCAGTCTGGAACAGGGGGTCGTCTTCTCCTTCCACACGATGAACGGCAACACCGCAGCCGGGAAATGCCCCATCCACCAGCGCCTGTGCGGTCGCACGTGTGCGCTGAAGCGGACTGGCGCGGACATAAACATCCTGCGGCTGTGGGCAACCCCCGGTCAGCAAGCCAAGCCCGCGGTAGTGCTCGCCTTGCCAGCGGCCTTTATTGACCACCGCGGCATAGCCGTGACCCGTGAGTTCGCCGTCGTGTGTCGTCCAGATTGTCCAGGCTTGATGGGTAGCTGCCTCAATATCTTTGCGATTCCCCGGCGTAGGCGGGCGAATACCGTGACGGCTCAGCTCAACCACTTTCTCCAGTTGATACTGAGTTTCCGCGTGCGCCTGCGTTACGCTTAACCACAGCGCGCCGGCCATGAACAGGCGTGCAGCGGCCTGATATCTGCGTGGCATCATAATGTCTTCCTTATGGGGCTAATTAAGATGAACAGAGAGTGCGATGTTCGTTAGCGTTACGCCTCGCCACCATCGCAGCGGTGACAAAACACAACAGCGCGGAAACGAGACCAGCTGCCACCCAGAACAGGGAGAGCGTATGAAAATCGTAGAGCTTTTTACCGTTTTCAATAACCGAGGTTTTGTCGATAATGATACCCGTGAGGAATTCGCCTAAACCTGCCCCGGCGTAGCTGACAATGCCAATGGTGCCCAGTGCAGCACCAGCCGCCTTGCGTGACGAAATATCAACGGCCAGCAACCCACCTAAAAAGCAGGTCAGCGCACCAATGGTTGCGCCAAAGATCACCATTGAGATGATGTCGGTATAATAGCTGTGCGAAGACCACAGCATCAGGGCAAAGCCTGCGGTGTTTAGCAGGCTAATAAATCCGGCCATAATACTGCGGTTACGGGCAAAGAAACGGTCGGACAGTATCCCGGCCAGAATAGTACCCACAATACCTGCAATCGCATTCACGCCAATGATGGCTGAGGCCTCAACCGTGGTATACCCTTTGCCCTGCTGCAGAAAAAAGATGCCCCACGAGTTCACTCCGTAGCGATCGATATACATAAAGGCCGAGGCCAGCGCCAGCGTCCAGAGGGCCGGATTGCGCAGCGCCAGAAGCTGGTTTTTCAGAATGGAACTTTTCGCCTCCTCTTCTTCCATCGGTTCATGGCAGATTTCATGAATAGAAGGGAAGCCGCTGCTTTGCGGTGAATCACGCATGAACAACAGCATGAGCACGACGCCTGCTGCACCCAACGCCGCAGTGGAGAGATAACCCATGTGCCAGCCGTATCCCGCAATTACCGCAGCGATGACGATATAGGTCACCGCCTCCCCGATATTATGAGCAGTAGACCAGACAGAGTAGAAAGTGCCACGCTCTTGGGTTCCGTACCAGCGCGCTAATGAAACTGCACAGGGACCGACGCCCATGGATTGCGCCCACCCGTTGATGCCCCAAAAGATCGCCAGCATCATGGCGTTGGTGGTCATGCCCATCATCAGGTTCATGCCCGCGCTAAGCAGCAGACCCAGACTCATAAAGCGCACCACGTTAGCGTGATCGGCCAGGAAGCCGTTAACCAGCTTGCCAATGGCATAGCTGAAGAAGAGGGCGGAACCAATCATGCCCAATTCAGAGGGCGAGATACCAAGATCCACCAGCGCACTCTTGGCGACGGTGAAGGAAAGGCGGCAAACATAAAACGTGACGTAGGCCAGTGTCATAGCCAGAAACGTCTGCCAGCGGACAAAGCGGAACTTTTGCTCATTAAAAGCCCCTGCCTGTTTTTCGGGACTCGCACGGAAAAAACTGAGTAATCCAGACATCATCTTATCTCCAGTAGGCGGAGGCGCAGCTGAGTGCTGTATATCATCCCTGACGGTCGAGTCCCTGTTATTGTGTAGAGTACAGAATCAGACGCCTTGCTCGTGCAGGTTAGCGCAACGGGTGCTTAACCCATTGTTGTAATTGTGGATAGAGAATTTTGCTTGCCAGTAACACGGGGTTACCGCGCGCGATCCCCTCATCCGACAGATAATCATTGGTGGCGCCCCCGGCTTCACGCATGAGTACAACGCCGGGTAAACCATCCCATGGGTACATATGAGGTTCGTAGTAGCCAATCAGTCGCCCGGCAGCAGCCCAGGCGCTCATCAGCGCACCGGAACCGTTGCGAACAAACATGCCACCGTGTTGCAAAAGCGCGTCCAGAAACGGCAGAAAACTGGAGGACGATACACGATGTGATGTGCCCACGCCCATGACGCCGCCTGCGACCGTGGGTGCTGAATGAGGCTGAATCTGGCGATCGTTCAGCCACGCACCCTGGCCCTTTAACGCGTGAAACAGTTCGTGGTGATTTGGGTCATACACAATTCCTATTACCGGCTCGCCGTCGACAACAACGGCAAGTGACAGACACCAGGTGTGCAGACCGTTAAGAAAGCAGCTGGTGCCATCAATAGGATCCACTACCCAAAGCACGTGCTTATTGGCATCGGTCGTTCCGCTCTCTTCCCCTAAAAAACCGTCTTCAGGGAAGGCTTCAGCGATGCGCGACCTGATGAAGGTTTCAACCTCACGATCTGCGAGGCTGACGACGTCCTGCAGGTCCGTACCCTTGTGATCGATCTGAAGCGTGTCACGCTGCAAATAAAACTTGTTGGCCAGTTTCCCACCGGACTCAGCAAGATCACAGGCGAAGCGGTATCGCGCCAACAGTGAATCATCTTCATGGGTAGCCATAACTTCTCCTCAAAATGCACACGTGTGCATTAGTTGCCAAAAAATAAGCCCCGAAGGGCAGGAAGGAGTGTGGCGATATTAGAGAAAGGAGTCTGTGACCAGACCCGCATAAAATTAATTTTCCATTATGCGCTTTTACGAACGATTAGTTTCACTGGTACGGCGCGATGCCGGGATGGAAGATCAAACCGAGCGATACGGGTTACCAGGAGGTCAACGGCTTGCTGAGCCAGGCCATCTGTATCTTGTTGAATAGTAGTGAGTTGATAGGGATCCCAGCTTGCCTGAGGGATATCATCGAACCCAACAACAGCGGGAATGTTACCTTTGTCGTCGGACGATCGCAGGCCATCGATAGCTCCTAATGCCAGCATATCTGTTGCGCATACCAGGGCGTGGCAGCGGCGAAGCTCAAGTGAAGCGGCCCGGCCAGCGGCATATCCGCCTCCCGCCATAAAACGGGTTGAGATCGACAATTCTCCTGCTGCAGAAAGCAACGCCTGATAACGCTCCATGGTACTGAAATTATCGTGATCCTCGCCGATAAACCCAATATTTTTCCAGGCTCGCTGGCGACAATAGGAAGTTATCAGCTGCATTCCCTGTTTATTATCACTGGCCACTCGGTCGCAGCCTTCAAGATCGGCATGACGGTTAATCAGGGTAACGGGGATTTTACGCTGTAGATACTCTTCTGCCAGCGAAAGGGGTGGCGCGCCGGAAGTGATGATCACGCCCGCCACATGGTAACTCAAAAGCTGTTTAAGCGAAGGCGCCAGCTGGTCAGGATCGTCAGCGTTCATCAGAAGCGGCATAAATCCATGCAGGGCCAGCTGATGAACCAGCGGAGAGAGCAGTTTACTGCGGAAGGGATTATCAAAGCCGGCGGTGACGATACCAATAAAGTTACTGCTGCCAGTGTTCATGGTGCGAGCGATAATGTTGACCTGATAGCCCAGCTGCTCGGCAGCATGCATGACTTTGGCGCGCGTTTTCTCTGCAACGGAAGCGCCCGGCGTAAAAGTTCGCGAGACGGCCGATCGCGACACGCCTGCCAGCCGCGCGACGTCTTCCGCTTTTACCCAGTTCTTTTTAGTGTCGCTCATGCTGCATCCACGCTGATTTTCATCAGCCATAGCTTATGCATCCGGCACGTTATAATCCAGCCCTTCAGCCACGCCGCACCGATCCGCGCCATACCACACTGGCCTCATAGATTAAACGGTCGTTTTGCTGTTCCGCACGTGGACGCAGCTCTTCCTGGTGTTCCTCCTGGGCGATTAGCCACTGCACCGCGTCATGTGCAAATTGCTCGACCGGCTGAGCGAAGGTGGTGAGGTTATAGGATGACCAGCCGCTTTGCGGGATATTGTCATAGCCCACCACGCAAAGATCTTCAGGGATACGCAACGCGAAGCTATGACGCGCTTCGTCCATAAAGCCGCACGCCACCAAATCGGTTACGCAGAATACGGCATCAGGCCGCTGCGGACGGGTGAGAAGGCGATGCGCCAGAATCCGTCCGCTTTCATAAGAGGTGCTTCCGTAACGTTCAACTGTGACCGCCACACCTGCGCGCGACGCTGCTGCAAGAAAGTCGCCTTCACGTTTCATCAGGCTGGGCGTGCCAGCCAGCGAGTTAGCAAAGGCGAGGCGGCGACAGCCGGCGCGCAAAAACGCCATCAATGCAGTTTCCGCCGCCTGCGTGGAGTCAAGATTAATACTGAGCGAGCCGGGCAGGGTTTCATCACGATTGATCAGCATCAGATGCTGACCATGCTGGTAGCACAGGTGAGTAATCCCGCTGTCAGGCATGCCGGAAAGAATGATGGAGGCGTCGGCGCGGAAGTTAATGGCCTGCTGTAGCGCGGCTGAGACGCTGCTGTCCGAGCGATCGGTATTAATTATCATCGCTACTTTGCCTGCCGCCTGCAGACATTGCGTCATCCAGCTTACCAGGCTGGCACGGTAAGGCGTGGCGACTTCAGAGACGATCAAACAGACAATACCGCTGCGGTTACGCACCAGGCTGCGCGCCAGATGATTAACGTGGTAACCCAGCTCTTCTGCCGCCTTCATTACGCGAGCGCGCATCGCTTCCGATACGCTGGCGCCGGGCGTGAAGGTGCGGGACACCGCGGAACGTGAGACCCCGGCGCGGCGGGCCACATCCTCAGCGCTGACAACCATTTTCCCCTGATTCATGTTTCTCCTCGTCATGGCCACAGGCCCAGAAAGAGTCTGTATCAGATTGCACATATGTGCAAAAGAAAAGTCCGACATAATGTTGCAATTTTGTGACATGACTAATCAATTGCATCGTAAGCAGATTGACAGGCTATTTTTTGTTCTCTACTAATTTGCACACATGTGCAAAAAACAGATGCCAGTGCAGCATCACCTCTGACCCCAGGAGAACACCATGCGTTATACCTTGTTGGTCCCAGCCATAACCCTGTGTTGCTCGACCCTGCCGTTCACCGCCCATGCCGCCGGTAATCTTAATATGATCTGCTCCGCTGATGTGGTGGTATGCGAACATATGACGCGCTTGTTTAGCCAGTCGCATGCGGACATCAAGGTCAGCATGGTGCGGCTCTCTGCCGGTGAAGCCTATGCGCGCATTCGCAGCGAAGCGCGTAATCCGCGCACCGACATCTGGTGGGCAGGGACGGGCGATCCGCATATGCAGGCGGCTGAAGAAAAGCTGACGCAGCCCTATAAATCTCCCTTGCTGAGCCAGCAGCATGACTGGGCGCAAAAACAGGCTGAAATCTCAGATTTTCGCACGGTGGGCATTTATGCGGGCGCGCTGGGCTGGGGCTACAACACGAAACTTCTTGCCGCAAAAAAACTAAAGGCGCCTGTCTGCTGGTCAGATTTGCTTGATCCGAGTTTCAAGGGCGAAATACAGATCGCCAATCCTAACTCTTCCGGTACCGCGTATAACACGCTGGCTACGCTGGTGCAGATCATGGGTGAAGACAAAGCTTTTGAATATCTGAAAAAACTCAATGCGAATATCTCGCAATATACCAAATCGGGTTCCGCGCCGGTAAAAGCCGCGGCGCGCGGAGAAACAACCGTCGGCATCGTTTTTATGCACGATGCGGTGGCGATGGAGGTCGACGGTTTTCCCATTAAAACCGTTGCGCCTTGCGAAGGCACCGGCTACGAGATTGGATCGATGTCCATCGTGAAGGGCGCGCGCAACCTGGCCAGTGCCAAAATCTGGTATGACTGGGCGCTCAGCGCCGAAGCGCAGTCGCACATGAAAGAGGCGAAATCCTTTCAGCTTCCTTCCAATACTCAGGCGGAAATCTCTCAGTACGCGCCGCGATTCGAAAACATCAAACTGATCGATTACGACTTCAAAACCTACGGGGATTCCGCGAAGCGCAAAGCGTTGCTTAGCCGCTGGGATAAAGAAATCGGCGCCAGCGCTCAATAATCCTGTTTTGTCGGCGTAATGCCCGACGAACCAATTCAACGGCGGTGGCGTAAGCCTGATGTCCGCTTCAGCCTGAACGCTCAGGTCGAGGTGATTCATGAATGCAAATAACCGGCGCTTAACCGGCGCGCTGGCTCTGGGGGCCGTGTCGTTAACGCTGCTTCCGTGGTACAGCCTTGAGGCGGGCTTTTTTGATTTATCATGGCTCGGCGGCCTCTGGCACGACGAAGCCGCCGCCCCGGCATTGTGGCAAACGGTCGTCTGGCGCCGTCCATGGCTCGCTGTTGTCATAGGGCTGCTTGCCCTTGCGGCTCTGTGCGGATTAATTAAAAACCGCGCATGGCGAAGCGCTTTGCTGTCAGGCGTTAGCGCCATCGGCGTGCTGTTTATGATCGCAGAGGGCCATGCCATTGGCTACAGCGGCTGGAGCTGGGCGTGGCTGGAAAGCGTGATGGGAACGCTGGAGCAAGGCCAGCCCGCTTTTGGCGCAGGCGCGCTGCTGATGCTGACCACTTTTCTGCTGCTGTTCGCGTTTGCCCTGGCTGAGCGCGGCGTGCTGAGAGGTGATGCCTTTGTGGTCGCCTCTATCGTGCTGTTGGTGGCGCTGGTCAGCGCCTTCGTGCTCTATCCAGTGCTGAGCCTGTTTGTGGTGTCGGTGCAAGATGTGGACGGTAGCTTCAAGCCAGATGGCCTGCTGGCGAATATGGGCGACCCATCGATATGGAGTCTGTCTTGTCTTGCAGGCGGCACCTGCGGAACCGCCTGGCGCACGCTGATGCTGGCGCTGATGACCGCTACCGGTTCCACTTTGCTGGGGCTGGCCTTTGCGCTGGCGGCAACGCGCACCGCGCTGCCATTCAAAAAAGCGCTGCGTCTTCTTACTATCCTCCCGATCATCACGCCGCCATTTGTCATCGGCCTGGCGCTGATCCTGTTGTTTGGCCGCTCCGGCGTGGTGACCAGCTATCTGGCGACGCTGTTCGGCATTGAGCCCGGCCGCTGGTTATATGGCATGACCGGTATCTGGATCGCCCAGGTGCTGTCATTTACGCCCGTGGCGTTTCTGGTTTTAATTGGCGTCGTGGAAGGAATTAGCCCGTCGCTGGAAGAGGCCTCGCAAACCCTACGCGCCAACCGCTGGCGCACCTTTACTCGCGTGTCGCTGCCGTTGATGGCGCCGGGGCTGGCAAATGCTTTCCTGATCGGCTTTATCGAAAGTATGGCCGATTTCGGTAATCCGATGGTGCTGGGCGGCAGTCACGGCGTGCTTTCGACGGAGATCTTTTTCTCTGTGGTCGGCGCGCAAAACGATCCCAGCAGGGCCGCGGTGCTGGCGATGATCCTGCTCTGTTTTACCCTGTGCGCCTTTATCATTCAGCGTCTGTGGCTGTCCGGCAAAAATTTCGCCACCGTGACCGGCAAAGGCGATGGCGGCACGCATAGCGTGTTACCCAGGCCGATGCGCGTAGGCATTTACGGACTGGTGATCCCCTGGGGCGCGTTCACGCTGGTGGTCTACGGCATGATTATGGTTGGCGGGTTTGTACAGTCATGGGGACTGGATAACAGCCTGACGCTGGAGCACTACATTCACGCCTTTCGCATCACGCTGCAGGAGGGACATCTGGTCTGGAGCGGCGTTGCGTGGAACTCATTCTGGACCACGATTGAAATTGCCCTGATTGCGGCGCCCCTGACGGCTATCGTCGGGTTACTGACCGCATGGCTTATCGTACGGCAGAAGTTCGCCGGACGTCAGGCGTTTGAATTTGCCCTGATGTTGAGTTTTGCCATTCCCGGCACGGTTATCGGCGTCAGCTACGTGATGGCCTTTAACCTGCCGCCGCTGGAGATCACCGGCACCGCGTTAATTCTCATCGTCTGTTTCGTTTTCCGTAATATGCCCGTCGGCGTGCGCGGCGGAATAGCCGCCATGAGCCAGCTCGATAAAAGTCTGGATGAAGCCTCTCTGACGCTGGGCGCAACCAGCTTCCGCACGCTGCGCAAAGTCGTGCTGCCGCTGCTGAAACCGGCCATCAGCGCTGCGCTGGTGTACGCCTTTGTCCGTGCCATTACCTCTATCAGCGCCGTGATTTTTCTGGTCAGCGCGCAGTACAACATGGCGACATCCTACATCGTTGGCCTGGTCGAAAATGGTGAGTATGGCGTGGCGATAGCCTATTCCTCTGTGCTGATCGTCGTGATGCTCGCCATCATTGCGCTCTTTCAGCTGCTGGTTGGCGAACGACGCCTGCGTCGGGCAGCCAAAAGCAGCGTAATCGCCGCAGCGCCCGGCGCACCAACGTCATTAACTCAGGAGAATGCCGTATGAGCACAGCAAAAGCAGGAACCGTTGTCTTTGAACATGTCGCTAAACGCTTTGCCGGGTTTACCGCCGTGCCGGACCTCTCGCTAACGGTGGAGGCCGGCACGCTGGTGACGCTGCTGGGCCCGTCCGGCTGTGGCAAAACCACGACGCTGCGTCTGCTGGCAGGTCTGGAGCATCCCACTTCCGGGCGCATTTTGATTGGCGGCAAAGAGGTAACGCATCTGCCTGCCAACGAGCGCGACGTTGCGATGGTGTTCCAGTCCTATGCGCTGTTTCCTCATATGTCGGCGCTGGAAAATGTAATGTACGGCCTGCTTTCCGGTGCCATGAGTCAGCGTGAAGCGCGTGATCGCGCGCGGGAAGGGCTAAAGCTGGTCGGGCTGGAAAATCAGGGGGAACGACTGCCGTCGGAGCTTTCCGGCGGCCAGCAGCAGCGTATTGCGGTGGCGCGCGCGCTGGTACTGGAACCGCAGGTGCTGCTGCTGGACGAGCCGCTTTCTAATCTGGATGAGCGACTGCGCCGCCGCGTGCGCACAGATATTCGCGATTTGCAGCAGCGTCTGGGCTTTACCGCGGTCTACGTCACGCACGATCAAGAGGAAGCGCTGGCCGTCTCCGACAAAATCATCGTGATGAAAGAAGGAGAAATCGCCCAGCAGGGCGCGCCCGAAACGCTTTATCGGTCGCCCAATTCGGTTTTCATCGCCGATTTTATGGGAGAGGCCAACATCCTGGCCTGTGAAGTGGAGTCGCTGGAGGGTGAGGAGGCGATGGTTCGCCTTGGCAAGCGACTTTATCGCGTGCGCGGCAGCGGCGCCACGCCGGGAAAAGCACAGCTTTCGGTGCGTCCGCAGTTCATTACGCTGTGCCCTTCTGGCGAAGGTGCGCTGCCGGGCGAAATTATTCATGCCACCTGGCTAGGCGATCATATTGAGTATGAAGTGGAAACCCCTCTCGGGGCGCTGTTTATCGTGGATAACCAGATGGAGCAGCGACTGCCGCTTGCTGCGAACGTCAACGTAGATTTTAAACCACAGGGACTGGCGCTGATCGTCCCCTAAACCGGCCATGAAGGAAACAATATGAGTGAGCTTGATAATAGTGCATTGATGACGCGTCTGGCGCTGGCAGAAAAAACGGCGCGCGACGCCGGGAGTCTTGCGCTGAGCTGGTTTCACCAGCGCGACAGTTTAGTGGTAGAAACTAAAAAAGATCTACAGGATGTCGTCTCCAGGGCCGACCGCGATGTGGAACAGATGATTGATGCCCGTATCCGTGAGACATTTGCGGAAGACGGTTTTCTGGGCGAGGAGTTCGGCTTACAACCCGGCACGTCGGGCTTTACCTGGGTGGTCGATCCTATTGATGGCACCAGCCCATTTCTTAACGGAATGCCGAACTGGTGTGTTTCTATCGCGGTGTTGTATCAGGGGGAGCCGGTGATTGGCGTGATTTTCGCGCCATGCTTTGACGAATGCTATGTTGCCGCGACAGGAAAGGGCGCGACGCTCAATGGTCGCGCCTTGCAGGTTGACCCTGACAGAACGCTGCAAAATCATGTGGTCGGCTTTGGCGCGAACAGTTACGTTACACCGCAAGCCGTAGGCGAACTGCTGACCGCACTGTTAGCGGCAGGCGGAAATTTTATTCGCATCGGGTCGGGCGCGTTAATGCTGGCATGGGTCGCGGCCGGGCGGGTGGTGGGCTATCTGGAGCCTTACATGCATGCCTGGGATTGCATGGCAGGGTATTGCCTGGTGCGCGAAGCCGGCGGCTGGTATTTACCTTTTAACACGGAAGGCGAGCGCTTAACGAAAGGAGCAAAAGTGTTGGCCGTTGCGCCCGGCGCCCGCGATGAGCTGAAGAAAATCGCCGGCGTTTAGCATGAATACGCCTGACGTCAGCCTGGTCAGGCGTATTGATAATCGGCACGAAAGCCTCTCCGGCTGGCGTGAATTCTCTGGTGCTGGATGGCGAATGGGTGTGATTGCCGATCGTTAACGTTACCTGCCCGTTCAGCGTTTCAGATGCGAACGCCGAATGCGCAGCTCGCCTTGTTTCCAGCTGCCATCCGGGTTTTCCTTCCCGTCTATCAGGCGGTTAAGCGCTTCTGCCATGAGCAGGTCAAGGCGTTGACTGTATGTTGTCAGCTGCCATCCGGCAGAGGCCGCCTCATCAATATCGTCGAAGCCTACTACAGCAAGTGGCGGATTATCTGCCGCGTCCCGCAGCGATTCTAATGCGCCTAACGCCAGTATGTCGTTCTCGCAAAAGAGCGCCTCAATGCGCTCAGCGGCGGATGTTCGCTGCAAATACGCTTTCATAAGGGCGGAACTTAGCTGACGATCGTAGTGTTCGACGCTGAATTCAAGCGCCAGCTTGAATCCACGCGCCTGCAGTTCATCGCAAAATCCTTTTTTCCGCTGCAGATGTTCCGCCTCGCTGCCTGGGCCAGCTATATAACCGAACCGCTTATGGCCCTGTTCGGTTAACAGACGGGCGATAACGCGGCCAGCCTGATAGTCGTCAATATTCACCGTCTCGATTTTTTGTCCCTCAGCGTTGCGCCCGACCTGGACCAGCGGAACGTCATGCATCTCTGTGGCGATCGAGACGAATTCGGGCGTCAGCACCGTCGCCAGGAAGAGGATGCCATCTACCTGGAGCTGATCGGCAAGCGCCATAACGGCCGCGTAATTGTCGCCGGTAATATTGAGCAGCAGCGCCATATAGCCGCGCTTTTGAAGCTGACGGGTCACTTCGTCCAGCATAAGCATGGAGTGAGGGTTTTTCAGTTCATCAATCGCCACGCCAATGATATGAGTGCGTTTCTGCGACAGTCCGCGGGCAAGCAGGTTGGGGCGATAGCCCAGCTCCTCGGCGATAGACAAAACGGCCTCACGCGCCTTCTCGGAAATAGAGGCGCCGGGAGTAAAGGCGCGCGATACCGTCCATTTCGATACGCCGGCGCGCATGGCGACATCGCTGGCGGTGATTTTTTGTCGTTTTACGGATTTGGTCGTCATTCGGGGCCTGTCTTTATAGGCAAAAAGGTTAAGTGAATCAGCCTGCTTCTACTGTTTATCAGGATCTGTTATGCCATTAGCGTCAAGTTTTTACAGCATAACATCGGTTCGTGCACCCGGTTGCAAAAATTTTGTGATCGTGCGTATGCATTTGGTTAAAGCAATGTTGACTAAATTTTTTATCTGACTCACTGTCGAGGCGTCTTCAGCAGAGATGTGCCCGCAAGCCTGATTAACACGCGTGCAAACTTTTTTGCACCCGGGTGCAATAAGGGGATTTACAGGCGGGCAGAGACTGAAGAGAGTCTGAGCAGAAAGCGGTCGCTCTTTACCTTGAGGACGTAAAAATCCTATCTGACAGGGCCTGACGATGAATAAGACATTCTGTTTACTGATGTTGATCACTCTAACGCTGAGCAGTGCGGTGCAGGCAAAAACGGCGCAGGTTGGCGTAGCGCTGGCGAATTTTGACCTGAATTTTGTTTCGATATTGCGCACGCAGATGATGCACGAGCTGGATGTACAGGGGATGAAAGGGCAGTTCTCGGACGCCAAAGGGGACGTCGCGCTGCAGGTGCAGCAGGTTGATGATTTTATCAATCAGGGCGTGGACGCCATCATTCTTAACCCGGTGGATACGCAAGGCGTCCTTCCGATGATCAATGCGGCGAAGAACGCAGGAATACCGCTGATTTTCGTCAACCGTAAGCCCGAAGTGCCGCTGACCGGCGCCATGGCCTATGTCGGCTCGGACTCCGCCCTCAGTGGAAAAATGCAGATCGAAGCGCTGGCCAAATTGATGAATTACCGCGGCAATATCGCCATCCTGATGGGCGCACTGTCGAACGAGGAGGCGCGCGAGCGTACCCGGGCCGTCGAAGCGTTTGTCGCGCAGCACAAAGAGATGAAGGTGGTGGAGAAACAGACCGCCAAATGGCAGCGCAATGAGGCGGTGGACGTGGTTTCAGCCTGGGTGCTTAACGGCACGCCAGTCAATGCGATTGTCGCCAATAACGACGAAATGGCGATTGGCGCCATCATGGCGCTGAATCAGGCGAGAAAAAAGAATGTCCTGGTGGCCGGTATCGACGGTACGCCGGATGGTCTTCAGTTCATTAAAAATGGCGAAATGGCGGTAACGGTTTTTCAGGATGCCCGCGCGCAGGCGACGGGTGCGGTGAAGGTGGCCTCGCAGCTGCTTAATAAGCAGAAAACGGAGAACTATCACTGGATCCCGTATCAAACCGTGACCAAAGAGAATTACGCGCAGTTCAGCAAACTTAATCAAAAATAAGTTTTTTTAACCCGCATTGCACCCGGTTGCAAAAAACAGGAGAACCTATGTTAAACGGTGAAAAAAGCATTCCCCGCCCGCTACGCTGGGCCATGATCGGCGGCGGTCGGCTTAGCCAGGTCGGCTATAAGCATCGCTCTGGCGCGCTACGGGATAACACAGCTTTCCAGCTGGTGGCTGGCGCCTTTGATATTGACGCCGCGCGCGGCCGCGAGTTTGGCGTCAATCTCGGCGTACCTGCCGAGCGCTGTTATGACAATTATCAGCAGCTACTGGAAGAAGAGGCGAAGCGCGAGAACGGCGTTGAAGCGGTGACGATCGCCACGCCCAACGGCACTCACTTTGAGATTGCCCGGGCGGCGCTAAACGCTGGCGTGCATGTGATTTGTGAAAAGCCGCTGTTCTTTACCTCCGCAGAAGCGCAGGAAATCAAGGCGCTGGCGGCGCAAAAAGGGCTGATTGTCGGCGTCACCTATGGTTTCTCCGGCCATCCGCTTCTGATGCAGATGCGCGCGATGATTGCGAAAGGCGAAATCGGCGAGGTACGCATGGTCGAGCTGCAGTACACCCACGGCTTCAGCGCCAGCGACAGCGCCGACAAGTTCAGCGATGCGCAGAAGTGGCGCGTCGACCCGAAAATCGCCGGGCCTTCTTTTGTGCTGGGGGATATTTCCACCCACACGTTTTACATATCCCAGCTGGTTCTGCCCGATCTGAAAATCAAAAGCCTGCTGTGCGATCGCCAGAGCTTTATTCCGTCTCGCGCGCCGCTGGAGGATAACGCGATGGTGCTGATGCATTACGAAAACGGTGCGGTAGGGCGGATGTGGGCTTCCGCTATCAATGCCGGATCGATGGACAGCCAGAGCATCCGCGTTATTGGCTCTCGCGCCAGCCTGGAGTGGAGCGACTCTCACCCGGGCGAGCTGAAGTTCGAGGTACAGGGCCAGCCCAACCAGACCCTGCATCACGGGATGCCCTATCTCGATGAAAGCGCCCTGGCGGATGAGCGTCTTGGGGCGCTGCATACCGAAGGGCTGGCGGAGTCCTGGGCCAACATTTATCTGAAGTTTGCTGTCGCAATCAGCGCAGCGCAGCGCGGCGACAGCAAGACGCTGGAGAGGCTGATTTACCCCGATATCAACGCGGGCGCTGAAGGCGTGCGCTGGATTGAAAACTGTGTGCGCTCCGCGGACAGCGGCGCAAGCTGGGTCAACTACGAATAAGGAACGGCAATGAAACTCTCTTTTTGCACCGACAGTCTCGGCCATCTGCCGTTTGAGCAAATGCTGGATAAGCTGCTTGAACTCGGCGTCTATGGCATAGAGATGACCACGGGCGGCTGGTCCGCTGCGCCGCACGTTCCCACGGCCGCGCTGCTGGAAAGCGCTACCAGGCGCCAGCAGTTTCTTCAGGCTATCGAAAGTCGCGGCATGACCATCGCCGCGCTGAATGTTTCCGGCAACCCCCTCGATCCCGGCGAGCTGGGCCAGCGTCATCAGCAGGATACGGAAAACGCGCTGCGCCTCGCCGGCGAGCTCGGCGTGAAGAAAATCGTGATGATGAGCGGCCTGCCGCCCGCCAGCCCGCACGATACCGTGCCTAACTGGATCACCTATACCGTCAGCTGGCCGCCGACGCTGAAAAACTGCCTGGATTACCAGTGGAACGAGGTGGCTATTCCCTACTGGCGGGGGCTGACTGAACGGGCAACAGCCTGCGGCGTCGAGAAGTTCGCGCTGGAGAACTTCAGCTCGATGCTGGTCTGGAATCCGGAAACCCTGTTCCGCTTGCGCGACGCCGTGGGGCCGATGGTGGGGATGAACCTCGACCCCAGCCACCTGATCTGGATGGGTGCCGATCCGATTGCCGCAGCGCGCGCGCTGGGACCGGCGATACATCACTGCCACGGCAAAGATGTGCGGCTGGAGCGTGGGCTGGTCAACGTAAACGGTCTGCTGGAAACCAAACCCGTGGAGGATGTCGCGAATCGCGCCTGGAACTATGTGGCGGTAGGCTGCGGTCAGGATCTTCAGTGGTGGAAAGAGTTCTTCTCGGTGGTGCGCATGATGGGCTATAACGAGTGGGTTTCGCTGGAGATGGAAGATTTAACCATGTCGGTGGAAGCGGGTATCACCTCATCCGTTGCCGCCCTTCAGCAGACCATCAGTCAGTAAGATCGCTGTTATGGCTGCCGTGCTGGACGGCAGCCATAGCGGGATACCACAAGATTAAACGGCTGGCTGCGGCACGCTTTGCGCCACCATGGTGCCTATCTTAAAGGTTGCGACGGCCTGTCGCAGATGCATCGCCTGCTCTTCAAGCGAGGCCGCGGCGCTGGCAGACTGCTGAACCAGCGACGCATTCTGATGCGTCACGCCATCCATCTCTGACACGGCTTTGCTCACCTGCTCGATACCCCGCGTCTGCTCTGCAGAGGAAGAGGCGATCTCCTCCATCAGCAGGGTCACGCGGTTAACCGAGGTGACGATGCCAGACATCGACTTCCCGGCCTCCGAGGCGTGCCCGGCGCCGCTTTTGATGCGCTGCACCGACTGTTCAATCAGCGTTTTTATTTCCTGCGCGGCGCTGGCGCTGCGACCCGCCAGGGAACGCACCTCTCCTGCCACAACGGCGAATCCGCGACCCTGTTCGCCTGCACGGGCGGCTTCAACGGCGGCATTGAGCGCCAGGATATTGGTCTGGAAAGCGATGCCATCGATAATGCCGATGATACCGGCGATTTTCGCCGAGCTTTCGCTGATCTCTTCCATGTTAGCGATGACCCGATCCACGGTCTCTCCGCCGTGCGTGGCCATGCCCGAGGCTTCTTTGGCGGCGGCGGAAGCCTGCTGGGCATTCTCGGCGTTGAGTTTCACCGTAGAGGTGATCTGCTCCATGCTGGCTGCGGTTTCTTCCAGCGCGGCCGCCTGTTGCTCGGTACGCGACGACAAATCCGTACTGCCAGAAGAGATTTCTGATGCGCCGGTGAAGATCGCACGGGTAGCTTCATTTACAGAGCTGAGCGTGGTAATCAGCGCGTCCCGCATCAGCTGCATCTCGGTGACCAGCAGCCCCAGTTCATTACGGCCCTCGCTCTTGATCTCCGAAGCAAGGTCGCCGGCCGAGATAGCGCGCATATAACCGGTAAGCCGGTTTACCGGGCCGAGCAGCAGCGCCTTGAGTCCCGCCCAGACGGCTAGAATAATCGCGCAGGCTGACAGCGCGATAACCAGCAGCGTGCGCAGCGCATCCGTCAGGCTCTGCTGGTTCTGCTGAAAGGTCTGCTTCATCAGGTCATTATTGCGCGCGCGCCAGCTCTCATAGGCCAGATCGAGCTGATCCTGCACCCGCTGCGCATCGAGATTGCCGTATGCCTGATAATTTCCCTGCCTGAGAAAACCTATCGACGCTTTCATGGTGGAGTACATCTCCTGCCAGGCGCTGACCACTTTTTCGGCTTCTTGCGGGCTCTGGCCGACGCTGGGCGGAATGGCTTGCCAGCTTTTGAATAGCTTCTGAGCATCGTCGGCCGTTCCTTCCGCTTTATTAAGCAGCGTCGCTATAGCGGCAAGCGAAGCAGGATCTTTCTGGTTTTTTAAAAAGCGAATCGCGACGCGGGTGATGGTCACGCGCGTCTTGATCAGCGTCTGGACCGTATCGCCCAGATATTGCTGCTGCTGAGTCAGCTGCTGGGCGGTGACAAAGTTTTTGTCCGCCTTGAGGGCTGAGGCGTAAAAAAGCGCGCCGGTCACAGCCAGCAGGAGCGTAAAAATAATAAGCACTGCGATAACGCCGGTCGTCAGTCTGAGATTTCTGAACATAGGTGTGGGTCCGCAAGAGAAGAGTCGATGAGATTATCGGCAGGAAATTTCTTTCCGTTAGTGATTATGCCGGACACATGTTTTCTGGCTTCATCCATACGGGCGCGTCAGGTGCGTCGAACAGGCGAACAGAAGGGAGTAAGCAGCGCGAGTGACACTTCATTACGTGATAGAGGGGGTATTAGGTCCAGCTTTTACTCACGGAAGGCTTACTTTTCTCTGGTATTGCGAAGTCGATTTTTGTAATGTTGCATTTGATATACATGAATGTTGCATTTGTTACTATCGACTACACGATTTAGCCTGATTAGAAAAATTCTAGGGTTTAAAGCAATTAACACAGGGAAAAAATATGGAAGCCTATCCAGCTATCTCAGCCGCTTTCGCTGACCTTGTTCGTGCGCTTTCTGCGGGAAGTCAGGAGCAAGTTGACACCGCTTCCCAGGAAGAAATTCTGGAAATGTACCTGCTTATCGGCGCGCTTATTCAGTGGAAGTATTGTTTTAAAATCAGCTTATAAAGCGAGGATAACCGAGCTGATTGTTAGCCTGTCATGTTGCGTTTTCACATATTATGCATAAGATGTAATCTGTTATGCTCTGCTGTTGCAATGTGACAGGTTTTCAATGCAACTACTTTTTTGCTATCTTTTTTAGTAAAGTAGCCTGGTTTTTAGACAAAACGCATTGTATATATTTCGTAGCATATGTTTTTTTGGGGTAATGCTCTGGATTAATCTATTCTATTTACATTGGAAAGGCACGAACTCTTGATTAATTTACTTAATGTGAAGGAAAAAACGCTGTCTGATAGCGAGTTAACATTATAATCTGTTTTCATAATATTGCCTTTTTCGCAAGTTCTAGGTATAAACGTTCACTAGATAAATTGAATGACAAGTCTCACTATGTTTATAGTAAAATGTTAGTCTATAAAAAATGACAGTATTTTCAAAGAGGATTTGATAGATGAACGTGACTTTAATTTCGAGCATAATCAGCGGTTTTTTTGCTATAGCTTCTGTTGCAATATCTGTTGGAATTACCACTTTCAATCAGAACAGGGTCAATAAAATAAATAATTCTATAGAGTCAAGAAGGAAGCATCAGTATTACCTTGAACCATTAATTCGATCAGCTGCAGACCTACAAAGTCGGATTTACAATATACTGGAGGGTAATTTTATAGAAAGATATTACCATAATGGAAGTGTCAGAAATAAAAATTATGTGATAAATAATACTGTTTTTCTTGTAGCTCAATTCTTTGCATGGACTGAAGCTGCTCGCATTGATGTTCAATTCCTGAATCTTGAAAATGATTTAAGAACTAGAGAATTATCTGAACTACAAAGTAAAATATATTCTTTAATGCAAACCGATACCCTTGGCGCTAGTTTTGTTTTTTTTGCGGGAGAGCAAAGAGCTCTTGGTGAGCAAATGTTAACAAAAATAGATAAAGGGTATAACTGTATAGGATATGGGGAGTTCTTAAAAAAAGACGCATTTTGCAATGAGTTTTTATTTGAGGAATTGAAAGGAGAAGTCATGAAAATGACAGGAAATATAAATGATTATCGTCCTCGCCTGCTAAGATTACAACATGCATTAATTGATTTGCTTGACTATCTCGACCCCAAACAAGTAAGAATTAATGGTAGAGAGCGCACGAAGATATAAAATATCACACTTGACACAAGTTAATAAAATGCTGAATATCGCAATGAATTAGATATGTTTTAAATATGGTTTTATATTTATGAACTACGCAAACTTCTTGATATGATATACATTCATTCTAAAAATTTTGATTAATTGCTTATTTTTTTACATCCCATACCTCATTAGCCGCTATAAAAAACCTGCCGCCTGAGCGGCAGGTGCATGTCAGAACGAAATCATCTTGCCAGGAGCAATCTTTGTAGTAATCCCTAACAGGGTTTTGGCGAGCGGGATGGCGACCGGCGCCAGCGCGCGACCTATCATGAGCGGCGTATGCTTGATGGTGGTCAGCATGGCGAAATCTTTATTGGCCTTAAGGATATCATCTTTAATCGCTTTGCCGATCCTGACCGTTTGCGCGATGCCGTGGCCGCTCCAGCCATGAACCGAATAAATATTGCCGTTTCTTCTACAGTCCGTGGCGCCATTCAGGGTTAAGTCGGTGGTGCCGCTCCAGGCGAAATCGAGTTCGATATCGTCCCGTTCGGGAAAAACGGCGCGTATGCTCGAGGTTAAATATTCCACCGTTCTGCTGTCATCCCAGCGCAGACCCGTTCCCTGGCCGCCGAATAAGATCCTCTCATTGCGCACGGGGCGATAATAATCGATTTGCAACTGGGTATCGTAAACGGGCTTTCCCGTGGGCAGCAGCGTTTTTGAACCGCCTGCTACAGGAGACGTGACGCCGACATAGGTATAGAAGGGGATCGTGGTTTCTTTGTTTTCATCGAGAAGTTTATGGGTGGCGTCATGTACGGCAATTACCACGCCTTTTTTAGCAAGAATGACCCCCTCAGGGGTAATCACTCGGGTGCCGCTGCTGGTTTTCTCAATTTTAATGACTTCGCTATGTTCATAGACGCTGCCGCCATTTTTCAGGAAACCATAAACCAGCCCGCGATTCAGGGCTAATGAGTGTACCTGACCGCCCAGGTTATCTAACACGCCGCCATAATATAAGTCAGAGTTGATATGTTCCTGCAGCTCATAGCTGCCGAGCACGTTAACATTATCTTCGCCAAGGAATTTCCTGGCATCAACGCCCTGTACCAGTGCATTCATATGTCCGGGATGAACGGCGGCGGTGATATGGCCGTGATGACGGTCGAAATTTAAATCGTAGCGCTGCGCGATTTCATCAATCAGCGACATGGCTTCCGTCGAGGTAAAATGCCACAGGCGTTTCGCCTCTTCGAAGCTGAGATGTTCAATCATCGACTCGGCTTCCCAGCGCGCCAGGCCAGGCGTGAGCTGTCCGCCATTTCTGCCAGAGGCGCCAGAACCGATGGTGTTCTTTTCCAGCAGGATGGTATCAATACCCGCTTCAGAAAGATGAAGCGCGGTTGAAGCGCCAAGCAGCCCGCCACCGATCACTACGAGTTCACACTCTTCCTCTTTTTTCAAAGAGGGAAAGTCGATCCAGGGTGCAAGTGTCGACTCGTAGTAATTTGCGGGGTTTCCAGGATCGCTGATCTGCGTATCCTCTTTATTTCGCACCCAGTTCCAGTCTGCATCTGGGTCGGCCTGACTCATCATGGTAATTTTCGCGTCAGATATTAATTGCGGCTTGATTAACGTTTTATTTCCACTCATATGTTTTCTCGGTAAGTAGCGTGTACCACAGGAGACTTCACTGTGAATGCAAAACCTGTTTATTCAGATATAGCGACTTCTTTTTTGGTAAAACTACAGTAAAGGATCCAGCCGAGACCTAAAGTTGCCCAGGTCAGGCCCAATATAAAGGCATCAAAGCTTAAGTTAACCCACATAACGGCGACGCAGCCCAGACCCGCCAGCGGCAAAAGAATATTGTGGAATATTTTCTTTATACCAATAGTCTCTTTTTTAATAATGGCAAAGTGTATGATGACGGATAAATTGACCGCGCTAAAAGCCACTAACGCGCCAAAGCTGATTAAGGAGACGGCGGTATCGAGCTGGATAAAAATCGCGGTCAGCGATATCAGGCCGATCAATAAAATACAGTAGACCGGGTTTTTATTTGCAGGATGCAGGTAGCCGAAAAAGCGGTGCGTCAGGTTGTTGTTTTTACCCATGATATGCAACAGCCTGGCGGCGCTGGCGTGGGAAGCCAGCGCTGAGGCAAAGGTATTGAGCAGAATGGCGATTAGAAACAGCGTTTGAAACAGTTTGCCGCCTACGTTCAATACGATTTCCGGCAGCGCTTCCATGGGGTTTTTAAACTGCGAGTTGTCCGGAAAGTAGAGTTGGATAAACCATGCGGCGACAAAAAAGATACAGCCTCCGCTCAGCGCCGTATAAAACACCGCTTTAGGGATGGTGCTGACCGGGCTTTTGGTTTCATCCGTGAGCGTTGTAACGGCATCGAAGCCAAGAAAGGAGAAACAGAGCACCGCCGCGCCGCTGATCAACGGGATAATGCTGTTATGCCCGTTGAACAGGGGCTGCGTAGTAAAGATATGGCTATCGCCATAATCCCTGAGGAGATTATGGATGACGAAATAGATAAAGACGCCCATAAGAATGACCGGAATGCCGACAAATATGAAGTTCGCATTTGCCAGCGTTTTAATATTGCAGCAGTTAACGAAGGTAACCAGCGAGGTGAACACTAAAATAGAAAGCCAGACAGGCACCTCAGGCAGCAGAGTCTGTAAATATATCCCCGCCAGCAATGAGTTTATCATCGGCAGGAAAACATAATCCAGCAGGGAGGACCAGCCGACGATAAATCCGGTTTTATTGCCACACACCTTTCTCGCATAGGTATAAGCCGATCCCGACGAGGGATGCAGACGAACCATTCTGCCATAGCTAATTGCCGTCAATAATACTGCGGCCAGCGCCAGCAGATAAGCCAGCGGCACTCTTCCTTCCGTTATATTTGAAACGATCCCAAAAGTGTCAAATACCGTCATCGGTGTCATATAAGCGATGCCGATAATGACAACCTGCCATAATGAGAGGCAGGCGCTATTTGTCTCTTTTAATCTCATAGCAATATCTCACTCGAAATTTCAGTTGAATGACTTTTAACCTCTGAAGCATTTAGCAATTAGAAAGATGCGCAACGTAGTGAACCGGGCCTGTCTCTTAGCGTGTCCAGTTTAAGGTGTTAAAAATTCATCATGTCTGCTATTCCAGCATGATCGCTATGGGCAACCAGCTCCTCACAGCGGGAGTGAGAATGATTTAGCCTCTCTGCTGGTTTATCAGGTCAGCTGCTAATCCTGATATGACAATATATAAAACATAATATTATATATGTATATGGTTGGTGTCACAAAAATGTTAAATTTGTCTTATCGCGATGTAATGTAAGCCATTTTAGATTCATGCCGCATCGCTGTTGCCTTTCTCGCCCATGAATACCGATTATTCAGACAGTTAGCGGAGTGAGGTGAGGCGGAGCGAGCCAGATGAGCGCAGGCACAGTCACTTTTTCAGGCTCGGAGGATAAAACGCACTGAAGCGTTGCTGATGTGGCTACCGCTTCAGCGCCAGCGGTAAAAAACGCCTGTCGAGAGCTTACGCCTGCTGCGCTTCTTTGATTAGCGCGGCCAGCCTGTGGAACTGGGTATGAATTTCGCTCTCCTCCATGCTGGCGAAGCCCAGCAATAAGCCTGACTGGCTTTTTTCGCCGGCATAATAACTCGACAGGGCGCGCACCAGGATACCCTGGCGATTGGCGCGCTGCGCCAGCGTGACGTCGTCCACGCCTGCGGGCAGTTGCAAAATCAAATGCAGCCCGGCATTGCTGTTGTACTGGCCTAAAAAACCGCCGCCTAATTCGTTGTTGATTAAATTCACCAGAACCTGCCGGCGACGGCTATACAGCTGACGCATTTTCCGTATGTGCGCCGCGTAATAGCCTTCCCGGATAAAATCGGCCAGCGCTGCCTGCGTCAGCTGATGTCCGCCGCGATAGAGCTCGCTATGCATTCTTTTCAGCGGTGTTTTCAGCTGCTCAGGCAAAACCATATAGCCGAGCCGGAGTGCGGGATAGAGGGTTTTACTGAAGGTGCCTACGTAAATCACCGAGCTGTTGGCCTCCAGACCCTGTAACGCGGGAATAGGCTGGCCGGCAAAGCGAAACTCGCTGTCATAGTCATCTTCCACGATCCAGCTATGGGTTTTACGCGCCTGCGCCAGCAGCTGCTGCCTGCGGCTCAGGCTCATCACCGAACCCAGAGGATACTGGTGAGAGGGCGTAACAAAGATCAGCTCAGGCGGGACGATCCCCTCACCGTCGGGGATCAGCCCCTGTTCGTCCACGGGCATGGTGACGATCTCAACACCGTTCATACGCAGGATATTTTTGATTCCCCAGTAGCCAGGCTCCTCTGTCCAGGCGCGGTCTCCCGGATTGCAGAGCGAGCGCGTCACCAGATCGAGCGCCTGATGAATGCCTTCGGTAATCAGGATCTGATCCGGCGTGCACTGGACGCCGCGCGCCGTGCGCAGGTAATCGGTCAGAGCGGCTTTAAGCACCTCGGAGCCGCCCGTGGTGTCATAGGTTAAAAGCGCCGGGGACAGCTGACGAGCCTGACGGTCGTAGAATTTTTTTAGCACGCGGTGAGGGAAGTTCGCAACGTCGGGCACGCCGGGTAAAAAGGCTCCCCACTGTCTGGGGCTTGCGCTGGCGTGCTCCAGTAACAGCAGGCCGCGCTCCGACAGCAGGGAATAGTCCTCAGCGGGCGCCTCATCCTGACTCACGGCAGGCCGGCACTCTAAATTATCGAGCACGCTGTGCGTGACGACCGTTCCGCTGCCCGCACGAGAGGAGATATAGCCCTCCGCCTGCAGCTGCTCATACACCCGCAGTACCGTATTGCGCGACAGCTCAAGCTCACTGGCCAGATCGCGAGTCGGCGGCATGCGCGAAGAGGGCGTCAGATTGCCCGAAAGAATGGCGTTGCAAATGGCGATATACAATCGCTTATGCAGCTTTCCTTCCGTGCCGTTAAAAAATGCTTGTCTGATCACATCTCCAGCAAGTGAGTGCATTTGGATCCTGCAAATAAAATGATTTGGCTCTCGAATAAGGTACCAAACGCTGACAGATTGTCCCCAAGAGTTCAAATAAATTGTGAAGGGAAGGGGCTTACTATGAGTAATAACAATCTTCAGCAGCGCCGTCTGAATGCCACGCCGCGCGGCGTGGGCGTAATGTGTAACTTCTACGCCAGCTCGGCGGAAAACAGTACGCTGACGGATGTCGAGGGAAATCAGTATATCGATTTTGCCGCAGGCATCGCCGTACTCAACACGGGGCATCGTCATCCTCGCCTGGTGGAGGCGATGGAGCAACAGCTTAAGGCCTTTACCCATACCGCCTATCAGATCGTGCCTTACGAGAGCTACATTTCGCTGGCGGAGAAAATCAACGCCGCCGCGCCGATCCAGGGCGAGCTAAAAACCGCTTTTTTCTCAACCGGCGCCGAAGCGGTGGAGAATGCGATTAAAATCGCGCGCGCCCATACCAAACGCCCTGGGGTCATCGCCTTCGGCGGCGGCTTCCACGGGCGCACCTATATGACGATGGCGCTGACGGGCAAAGTGGCGCCTTACAAAATCGGTTTCGGGCCTTTCCCGGGTTCGGTTTTTCATGTGCCTTATCCTGCCGAACTGCATAAGGTGACCACCGCTGATGCGGTCAACGCCATCGAGCGCCTGTTTAAATGCGATATTGAGCCGACCCAGGTCGCGGCGATTATCTTTGAACCCGTACAGGGCGAGGGCGGATTTAATGTGGCTCCGCCAGAGCTGATTGCCGCTATCCGTGCAATCTGCGACAAGCACGGCATCGTTATGATCGCGGACGAGGTACAGAGCGGCTTCGCCCGCACCGGCAAGCTGTTTGCCATGGATCACTATCAGCACCAGCCCGACCTGATGACCATGGCGAAAAGCCTGGCGGGCGGTATGCCGCTCTCTGGCGTCGTGGGCAAAGCAGAGATTATGGACGCGCCGGCGCCGGGCGGTCTGGGCGGCACCTATGCGGGCAATCCCATGGCGGTGGCTTCCGCGCACGCCGTGCTGGATATCATTGAGGATGAAAAGCTTTGTCAGCGCGCCGACGCGCTGGGCGAGCGCCTGCGCGTGGTATTAAGGGATTGTCAGGCCTGGTGCGCCGAGCTGGCGGAAGTACGCGGTCTGGGATCGATGATCGCGGCGGAATTCTGCGACGCGCAGACCGGCGAGCCGTCTGCCGCCGCGGCGCAAAAAGTTCAAAAGCTGGCGCTTGAGCAGGGACTGCTGCTGCTGACCTGCGGCCAGTATGGCAACGTGATCCGCTTCCTCTATCCGTTGACCATTCCAGACGCCCAGTTCGAAGCGGCGCTGAGAATTATCGAATCCGTGACGAAACAGTAGGAGAGCGAAGCGATGAAACTGAATAATCCGGCTCTTCTGATCGAGAAAAACCTGGTGGATGGCCAGTGGGTCAGCGCCGATTCGGGCGCGACGCTGGCCGTAACAGACGCCGCGACAGGCGAGACCATTGCCAGCGTGCCGCTGATGGGGCGTGCTGAAACAGAGCGTGCCATCGAGGGCGCGCAAAAGGCGCAGCGCGAGTGGAAACGTCGCACCGCGGGCGAACGCGCTAAGGTGTTGCACCGCTGGGTTGCCCTGATCGAGGAAAAGCGTGAGGATATCGCCCGCCTGATGAGCTCAGAGGGAGGGAAACCGCTGGCCGAAGCGCGGGGCGAGGTCGGCTACGCGGCGTCGTTCCTGACGTGGTTCGCGGAAGAAGCCCGTCGGGTGGACGGCGCGATATTGCAGCCGGTCAACGCTTCGCAGCGCTATGTCGTGACCAAACAGCCTGTCGGCGTCTGCGCGGCGATCACGCCATGGAATTTTCCGGCGGCGATGATCACGCGCAAAGTGGCGCCCGCGCTGGCGTCCGGCTGCGCCATTATCGTCAAGCCCGCGGAGCAGACGCCGCTGACGGCGCTGGCGCTGGCAAAGCTGGGCGAAGAGGCTGGCCTGCCCGCCGGCGTGTTGCAGGTGCTCACCGGCGACCCGCGGGCGATAGGCGGCGAACTTTGTCAGAATCCCACGGTTCGCAAACTGAGCTTTACCGGATCGACCGAAACCGGGCGCATCCTGATGGCGCAGTGCGCGCCGGGCATTAAAAAGCTCTCCCTTGAGCTTGGCGGCAACGCGCCGGTAATCGTCTTCGACGACGCTGACATTGAGCAGGCTGTGAGCGGCATTATGGCCTCGAAGTTCCGCAACAGCGGCCAGACCTGCATCTGCGCTAACCGGATATATGTGCAGCGCGGCATTTACGCCGCGCTGTCGGATGCGCTGGTGAACGCGGTCCAGTCACTTAAAGTCGGCAATGGTCTGGATGAAACCAGCCAGCAGGGACCGCTGATTGATGAGAAGGCGGTCAGCAAAGTCGAATCGCATATCAGCGATGCGCTGGAGCAAGGCGCAACGCTGCTGACGGGCGGAAAACGCCATCCGCTGGGCGGCAATTTCTTTATGCCGACGGTGATCGGCGACGTCACGCAGTCGATGCGTTTTGCGCGCGAAGAGACCTTTGGTCCGGTGGCGCCGCTTTTCCAGTTCAGCAGCGATGAAGAAGCGATCGGCTATGCCAACGATACGGAATTTGGTCTGGCCGCCTATATCTTTACGCGCGATGCCCGCCGTCAGTGGCTGGTTCCCGAGGCGCTGGAATATGGCATGGTGGGCGTCAATACCGGCCTGATATCCAATGAGGTCGCGCCTTTCGGCGGCATTAAGCAGTCCGGATTAGGGCGCGAAGGGTCGCGCTTCGGCATGGATGAATACCTCGAAATTAAATATGTTTGCGTCGCTCTGTAAACCTGATGCCGTAGTACTTTGCTCTTAAGAGCCACGACGATAGCGCTTATCGTCGTTTTTTTTCCTCTCGTTTTTGCCCCGCCGCGCGGGGCAACTTTCCTCTTAAGCGGTTTCATGCCGCCGCTCAAATCACTTGTAAATGTTTAACAAAACTGTGACATGCGCAATATACATATAACTTAATATGTTTTATAAATTAGTCTCTATCGCCTGCGATTATGCCATTAAAGAGAACGACATATGGAACAGACACCTGAAAAAAATCTTTATAATAATCAGCCCGAAAGCAAAGAACAGTTCAAGCGATCTATTGGACTCATCTCTAACTTTGCCCTCGGCTTTACCTACCTTTCGCCTCTGACGGCTGTTTATTCGCTGTTTGCGCTTGCCGTTACCCTGGCCGGGCCGCCCGCCGTCTGGTGGATCCTGATTGTCGCATGCGGACAGCTGCTGGTGGCGCTGGTGTTTGGCGAAGTGGCTTCTCAGTATCCGATTACCGGCGGTTTATATCCCTGGGCGAGACGCCTGTGGGGCAAGAAGTTTGCGTGGATCGCCGCCTGGATCTATCTGTGGGCGCTGGTGGTCACCATTACCTCCATTGCTGAATACACCTCAACCTTCGTCGCCTCGCTGTTTCATTTTGCCCAGACGCCGCTTAATCTGCTGATGACCTCGGTGGTGCTGCTGCTGATGATGATGGGCGTGAATATGTCGGGTACCAAAAACCTGGCGCGCGTGGCGAAGATCGGTTTCTGGTGTGAAATCGTCAGCGTGATCGCGCTGGGCATCTATCTGCTGATCTTCCATCGCTCTCAGCCGTTCTCCGTTCTCTTCGACTCGATGGGCGTGATCGCTAAAGATGGCAGCTACACGACGGCGTTCATGTCCGCCGCGCTGATGGGCCTGTTTATGTTTTTTGGTTTCGAAGCCTGCGGCAACGTGGCGGAAGAGGTGAAAAATCCAGGCAAAAAGATCCCCCTGGCGATGATCCTGAGCATCGTTTTCGGCGCCATTTCAGCGGTGATTTCGGTCATGGGCTATCTGCTCTCTTCGCCCGATCTGGTTAATATCGTCACCGGTAAAATCGCCGATCCCATCCCGGCTATTCTTAACGAGGCGCTGGGAAGCACGGGCGCCACGGTGTTTATCGTGGTCGCAATCATCGCGATGCTCTCCTGCATTCTCTCGCTTCAGGCCGCGCTAAGCCGTCTGATCTTCTCTTTCTCACGCGACAGGATGTTGCCCGGCAGCGAATGGATGGCGAAAATTTCCAAAAACAGCGTGCCGGATAACGCCATGCTGGTCAGCTGCATCCTGCCCGTCATCATCTGCGTTTGGGTCTACTTCCAGCCGGATAACCTTTCTCGCATCACCGCGTTCGCCGTGATCGGTATTTACATCTCTTTCCAGCTGGTGGTGCTGGCCGCGCTACGCCAGCGTCTGAAAGGCTGGAAACCGGCAGGCGAGTGGACGCTCGGCTCCTGGGGTTTCATCGTCAATCTCTTCGCGCTGATCTATGGCCTGTGCGGAATTTGGCTCCTCGCACAGCCTGCCGACGGCAATAGCTTCCTGGATCGCTGGACGGTGCTGGTGGGCCTGGCGGTGGTACTGATCGCCGGCCTGCTTTATATGATGATTGCCAAACCGTTTGGGCGTTCCAGCGCGCCGGAAAACGACGCCATTGAGCACGCCACCAGGCTCCGGGCAAAAGAGGGCTTCTAAAAAATTTACGCTCGCTGTCGACACTGTCTTTAAGTGCATCATCCTGAGCCGTAGCTTTCACGCTACGGCTTTTTTTTGCGTCCTGACAGAGAAGGCATGGCGCTCAGGCTGCTTTCGCCTGAACGCTGACGGGCAGGGCTACAGTTGGTAGAGAAGCACGTAGCTGTTTTGGTAGACCGGTTTCCGCTCGTCCGCCTTGAAGAGTTCGCCGATGCGCAACCGTGGATTAGTTGAAAAAATGATCCTGCCGTCAAGGTTGGTCAGGAGCAATTTTTCCTTGCCGCAGAGTGGCAGCAGCTCTTCTTCAACGCGGCTGACGAGAATATCGAGCGCGGCGACGCCCAGCACCTGGCCTTGAATAAGCACGGGCACGGCGGCGGTCAGCGTCAGCGAGGTATTGCAGATATAGTCGACGTAGGGGCCGTGGATATAGGCTTTGCCTTCCGAGACGGGGGTTTTAAACCATTCAAAGGTGCGGAAATCGAGTCGCTGCTGCGTCGCCTGGTCAAGATCGAGACTCACCTGCTTTAAGCCATTATCTTTTTTATACCACCACTCCAGCAGCCAGTACTCCCGCACCGTGCCGGCGCTTTCAATGTGGCTCGCGAAGCCCGTTCCCGAGCAGTAGTGGTGATGGTTAAGCGTTTTTTTGATGTAAGACTGGATCGCCGCTTTAACGCCCGGCTCCAGCAACATTTCAGGGCGGCTTTCCTGATGAACGTTAAGAGATTGCCTGATCTCGTCTGCTAATAAACCAGTACTTTCGACAGTGGAGTTAATGATGTCGTCAATTTTACGGGTTAGCGCGCTAAGGTGCTCTGAGTGATTCATTTTCTACACTGCCTATACGGTGATTATTCAGAGTGATAATTCATTTTCTTTTCTAATAAATAGTCGGTGAACGTATCGATAAGCTGTGTGGCGGCCTGAACGGCAGGCTGCTCTGCATGCGCGGCGAGCGCATCCGTCAGCCCGGCGTAAAGCGCGATGACTTCGCGATGAATGTCATCGGAGCGGTAAAGCGCGGCGACCAGTGAAGCCCATTCCGCCTGCAACTGCAGCTCCTGGTTGGCCAGTCGGGCAGATTGCGAACTCGCCGCGATCGCCAGCAGGCAGCGCATATCCGCCTGCGTTCGCTGCTCGGGCGTTTCAGCGTTCGTTAGCACCTCGGTAAATTCCAGAAGACGATTCAAATCCGCGTGAGTCATCCTCCTCGAAGCGAGCCTCGCGCTGTGACTGATGATCGCGCAATGCATCTCTCCCAGGTCCGCCAGGTAATCCGTACTGATGCTGCGAAAGGGGTGAAGATTCTTGCCCGATTCGGGCACGGTTTCGCAGACGAAGCTGCCGCCGTTGCGGCCGCGCACCGTATGTATCAGCGCGTTGGCGCGCAAGGTATTCAAGGCTTCGCGGATGGTAATATGGGAGACGCCCATCATCCTGGCGAGATCCGACTCATTTGGCAGCTGTTCATGCGGTTCAAGCAGGCCGGTGACGATGGCGTTGGTCAGGCGCTGAACGATTTGATCGGAACGGCTGGCCTGGCCGATAGGAGCGAATATAACCGCGTGAGTAATCATAATCTTCTCTGAAAGTCCCTTATACAGGCCGCCATACTTAGCATAAACATACCTGTCACGAAAGAAGTAAATAACGTCAATAGTTTGTTAAAAGATGCCGAAAGTTAGCAGGCCATCCTGCTGCCGTTGTTAGCCAATGCCGCCGGGTACATAGCGCCTTTACCTGCATAGTGTTAACCAGCGTGCAGGAGCGGCTGAGCGGATTGTAATCAATTTGTTAGAAATGCGATGCGCTTCATATTGTAGGGACACGAGCATTGAAACAACGCCTTATAATATATTACATAATATCTTTTATGTATTAACGTAAGCGGAGAAGGCGATGCAAACCCTACAGCACTTTATCAATGGGCAGTATGTATCAAGTCAGGGAAGCGATTTTTTCGATCTGGTCAGTCCGGTTGATGGTGAAATTTATGCGCAGTCGCCCAATGGCGGCAAGGCGGAAGTCGATCTCGCTTACGCGGCGGCTGAGAAAGCGTTTTCAGTCTGGAAAAAGTCGACGCCGGCAGAGCGACAAAAAGCGCTGCTCCGTTTAGCGGATGAAATCGAAAAAAACGTCACCCGCCTGGCAGAATGGCAAAGTAAAGAAACGGGGCAGCTCAAACATTTTATTGAGAAAGAGGAGATCGCGGCGTCATGCGACGCTATCCGCTTTTTTGCGGGCGCCGCTCGCTGCCTGGAAGGCAAGGCGGCCGGCGAGTACGCTGCCGGCTTCACGTCGGTGATCCGTCGCGAGCCGCTTGGCATCGTTGGACAGGTAGCGCCCTGGAACTACCCCTTTATGATGGCCGTGTGGAAAATCGCCCCGGCGCTGGCCGCCGGCAATACGGTGGTCCTGAAGCCAAGCGATACGACGCCCGTCAGCACTTTGCTGCTTGCTGAACTGGCCGCGCCCCTGTTTCCCGCCGGCGCGTTTAACGTCGTGCTGGGTAAAGCGGAGACGGGTTCGCTGGTGGTGTCAAATCCTGTGGCGTCGCTGGTCTCGATTACCGGATCGGTGCGGGCCGGACTGCAGGTTGCCGCCTCCGCCGCCGCAAACCTGACCAAAGCACATCTTGAGCTAGGCGGCAAAGCGCCGGTTATCGTCTTTGCGGATGCCGATATGGATAAGGCGGTTGAGACGATTACCACGGCCGGTTTTTTCAATGCCGGTCAGGATTGCACCGCTGCAACGCGCATCCTTGTTGAGGAGTCAGCCTATGACGATTTTCTTGCAAAGCTGGTTGCCCGGACGCGCAACATTACCTTCGGCACGCCCGACGATCGCGATGCCCTCTATGGCGCGTTAAACAGCCGTAACCAGCTGGAACAGGTAAGCGGCTTTATCGCGCGCCTGCCTGCGCATGCCAAAATCGAAACCGGGGGCCGCGCCGGAAAAGGACCGGGCTTCTACTTCGAACCCACCATCATCTCTGGCCTTCACCAGCATGACGAAGCCATCCAGCATGAAGTTTTTGGTCCCGTGATGACCATCCAGCGCTTCTCTGACGAAGCGGACGCCTTGAACAAAGCCAACGATGTGGAATATGGACTGGCGGCCAGCGTCTGGACCCGGCACCACGGCCGCGCGCAGCGTTTCAGCATCGAACTCGATTTTGGCACGGTGTGGATCAATAACCATATCCCGCTGTGTGCGGAAATGCCGCACGGCGGCTTTAAGAAATCGGGTTATGGTAAAGATCTCTCTTCTTACTCACTTGATGAGTACACCCGCGTAAAACACATCATGTGCGACATCAACGACTAAAGGAAGCAAGATGAAATCGATTCGAATCGCTGCGCTCTCTCTGGCGCTTATCTCATGCGGCGTGATGGCAAAAGCGTCGCCTGAGTCCGTGATAAACAGTTATATGGCCGCATGGAATGCCCACAGCGCGTCACAGGCTGCGCAGTATCTGGCGAAAGATGTTGTCTATTACGACGCGGCAACTGGCTCGCCGGTCAAGGGGCAGCAGAGTGCGGAAAAAGAGGTGATCGGCGCGTTTATCCGGGCGGTGCCCGACCTGCAGTGGAAGATGACCAGCAAGCCCGTCTTCAACCAGGACACCATCGCTTTTCAGTGGGAATTTAGCGGAAAGAACTCCGGTGAATGGGCGGGCGCGCCAGCCACCAACAACGATATCAAGTTTGAAGGCGTCAGTTTTATCAAGGTTGTCGACGGTAAGATTGCTTATCAGGGCGACTATTATGATTCGAAAAAGCTAGAGGCTGAACTGGAAGCGAAGAAGCCGTAACGCAGGCGCCTGTTCTTCTCCACCAGCAGGCGTGGAGAAGAACAGGACGGTAGACCGGAAGCTCAGCGGCTGTATAGCGGGCGAACATAGTGCGTTCGTGCGCCGCTTGCACTACCTCCACTTTTTATTAGTCAATTCTTTTTTGCCCTTCATTAATAGCCGAAAATCCGGCCAGGCAGTTGTATTCCTTTCTGTTCAGCGTAGCGAGCTATCTGTTAAATCCGTTCAGGCGGAATCGGTATTGGAAAAAAAATTACGCAGCTTGGTATTCTGCTTCAGCACACGCAGGGCGGCTAAGAGCGGCCGTCAGGTTCACGATCAGAGAAAATTGCCATTCGGCATATTTAATGCACTCGGTCGGGAAATAAATCATCGAGGCATAAAGTCTTAGCGCTGAGCGCCGATAAATAAGTGAATTTTAATGATAGGGATATTAGATGCGTAAAATTGCCTGCACCATTGGCCTCCTTCTGGGCATGACAGGAGCAACATTACCTGTTTACGCCAAAACCTTGACGCAAAGTCTGACGCAATGCGACACCACTTTTTTCAGTGAGATCTATCGTCAGCGATCTGCTCTTAGCCGCGTAGCGCCTTTAACCGTCGAGCGTCATTACGCCTGGTTCAAAGCGCCGGCTAACGGTAACGGCACCGTCTGGTTTGCCCAGCCTCTCCATGAATTAAATCTGACGGTGATGGGGTATTTTCTACAAACCAGCAACCTCGATGAAATTAATTACGGTAAGTACTATTACTGGGGACTGGTTTTCAAGGAGTCGCCCGAAGAGGTTAAGTCCCGGCTTGATCGCTTAAGCTGGAGCAAATCTGATGAGGGTTACTTATCGCAGGCGATGATTAAAGCCACGCCAGAAAGTGCCTGGGAAATAAACAGGCAGGCGGTGTCGGGCATCGCGCCGGCCAAAGAAAGCACTGAAAAGCTGTTAATGCTCGATAAGGGCAAGGACGGGACATTATTGCTCTGTTCGATTCAGGGAAATGTCACAGCCGATATGCTTACGACATTACGCCCGGATTTAACCCATGGGGCGGCAAAATGAGAAAGCTAATATGGCTGGCATCAGTGATGCTGCTGACGGGCTGCGCCACGACCGGTAAACCACAACCGCGAACGCCTGCCAAAGCACCGGCTGGGTTAATAAAAATTCTGGAAGATGACCGGGTGACTTCCTATATCGATTTCCGGGTGATTTCAACTTACCAGGGTAACAGCCGCCTGCGTCGGTTCTATTTCATCAATAACTACGCAGAGCGGACGCTGATTATTAAAGAGCCGCCTGTCTACGTTTCCAGTTCCCGGGCCATTGACGTGATCAACTGCGACACAAATCAGCGTGCCGTTATGGGACGAACGCTGTTTTCCGAACCGTTCGCGGAAGGGGATCTTATCCATGCGGAACTGGAAATAGGGCAATGGGAAACCTATTCGAAAGAGTCTCTGCTGGGGATCGTCGCTGAAAGCATGTGTCTTATTCCCGTAGAGAAACTCAAGCCAGAGCCGCCAAAAGAGACGCGCAAGCCGCTGCTGGATTAATCAGCGTTAGCAGATAGCCTGATTTGATAGCGGGCTATCTGCCATTGGCTAAGCGTGCGGCGTTCTGTCCGAAAACCCATCTCACGGCCAGCCGAAGTTCAAATAGATTATGCGGCGCTCACGCCAACGCCTCATCGGCACGCTGCGCGTCATAACCCGCCTGCGCCTGCTCAATGGCCGCGCCATATTCCCTGGCCCAGCCCACCAGCGCTACAAAAGGCGCCTGCAAGGTCCGGCCCAGCGGAGTGATGGCATACTCCACCGCCACGGGTGATGATGCGATTACGCGGCGGCTGACCAGACCGTTGCGCTCAAGTCGGCGCAGCGCTTCTGTCAGGGCCTTGTGCGTAATCGGATCAAGCCTGCGCTTGATAGCGTTAAAGCGCGCCGGTTCGCTGCACAGCACGGTCAGGATCAATACCGACCACTTGTTCGCCACCTGTTCCAGGATAGGGCGCGTGCTGTTGATCTCTGCCAGCAGAGCCGGGATATCGGTCGCCATATAGTTTCCCTCTGTATATCTGGTATAGATTAAGTGCGTAATTGACACTAAATATACGAAATATATTATCTGGCTTCCACCCTATTTCTGGAGCAGCCATGTTGAAACTCGAAGGAAAGACCGCCCTGGTGACCGGCGGCGGCAGCGGTATCGGCCTTGCGGTCGCGCGCCGCTTTGTGCAAGAAGGCGCCCATGTTTTCATTACCGGCCGACGCGAAGCGCAGCTGGCTGAGGCGGTCAGGCTTATCGGCGGCCGCGTCGAGGCGATAGCCGGCGACCTCACCTGTGCCAGCGACCTTGCTCGTCTGTTCGAGACCATCCACGCCACAGCAGGCCGTCTCGACATTTTTGTCAATTCATCAGGCGTCTCCGAGCCTGCAAGCCTGTTCGATACCACTGAGGAGCATTTCGATCGCGCCTTCAACCTGAACGTGCGCGCCATGGTGTTTGCGGTGCAGCATGCGGTCCAGCATATGGGCGAGGGCGGCGCTATCGTGCTGGTCGGTTCTATTGCCGGCAGCATCGCTAATCCGGGCTACGGCGCCTATTCCGCCAGCAAGGCTGCGGTACGCTCCTATGCCCGCACCTGGAGCACGGAGCTGGCGCCGCGTGGCATCAGGGTCAACACGCTGAGCCCGGGACCTACCGACACGCCGATGTTCGACCGGGCCAGCGACGACGTCAGGCAGACGCTGACCGCGCGGATACCGGCCGGGCGTCTGGGGAATGCCGATGAGGTGGCGTCCGCGGCCTTATACCTGGCCTCGGACGACAGCGCTTACGTCAGCGGCGCAGAACTGGTTATTGATGGCGGGATGACGGCGTGAAGGGCATCCCTTGCGCACTGTCGCGCTGAGTAAAGGTCACACATAGAGGGCACAGGCCGCATCAGGGCATATTGCGCTGATGCGGAAGCGTGTCAGGCAGACCAGGGCGTAGCTTAAAGCTGATATGGCGCAGGCAGGCGCGAGAAAACGAAAGCAGAGAGAGAAATGGCACTATTTACACATTTACAAATTTAAATGTGTAAATATAATGCCCTCTCTTTTTTATCTGAGGATGTTTGTTATGTCGTCTCTGTTCGCGCCCCTGCCTTTAGGCGATCTCATGCTGCGCAACCGCATTGCGCTGCCGCCGTTGACCCGCTGCCGCAGCGATCAGCCTGGCAACGTTCCTGGCGAGATGATGGTGGACTATTATCGCCAGCGCGCCAGCGCCGGCTTTATGATTACTGAGGGCACGCAAATTGAACCTCGCGGTCAGGGATATGCCTGGACGCCAGGCATACACAGCGAGGCGCAAATTGCGGGATGGCGAAAAGTGACCGATGCCGTGCATGCAGAGGGCGGGACGATTTTTTGTCAACTCTGGCACGTCGGCCGCGTGTCGCACCATGAACTTCAGCCAGGCAAGCAGCCGCCTGTTGCGCCTTCAGCCGTTGCCGCTACCGGCGTGAGAGTGTTTATCGAAACCGGGCCAGGCGCCGGGATGCTGACGGCGCCCAGCATGCCGCGCGAACTGACGACGGCAGAAGTGAAAGCGCTGGTGACGATGTACCGTACCGCGGCAGAGAATGCCAAAAAAGCGGGCTTCGACGGCGTCGAACTTCATTCGGCTAACGGTTATCTCATCAATCAGTTTATTTCTGAACATACCAACTTCCGCAGCGACGAATATGGCGGCTCACTCGATAACCGCCTGCGTTTCCTGCGCGAAGTCACCGAAGCGGTCAGCGGCGTATTCGGTAGCCACCGCGTCGGAGTACGCTTCGCGCCGCTTTTCTCAAGCACAGATGAAGAACGCGTCTATCTGGGGCTGGTTGAAAGCGATCCGCATGCCACCTACATCCGCGCCGCGCAGCTCCTGAACGAGCTTGAAGTCGGCTATTTATCCATCGCCGAAGCCGACTGGGATAATAGCCCAGAGATGCCGGAGTCGTTCCGCATTGCGCTGCGGGAAACCTTCCGCTCGCCCATTATGTATTCCGGCCGCTACACCCGAGAAAAAGCGGAACGCATGCTGGAAAAGGGCTGGGGCGATCTCTTCGGCTTTGGACGCACCTTTATTGCGAACCCGGACTTACCGGCGCGTTTTAAGGCGGGCCATCCCCTGAATAAGGTCGACGCAGCCTCACTGTATGGCGGGAGCCGGAAAGGATATACTGACTATCCTTTTTATTCCGCCTGACGTTCGGAGACGGCATGTCACCAGAAAATGCCATTAAATTACTGGCCAACCCGACGCGGGTTGCGGTGCTGAAATGGCTTAAAAACCCTGACGAAGCCTTTGCTGATTACACTCAGCTCTATCCCTTCGAGCAGTACGGCGTATGTGCCAGTCTCATTCAGGACAAGGCGGGCCTGTCGCAGCCCGCCACCTCGCTGTGCCTTAAAGCGCTGCATGATGCGGGCCTGCTTGAGGCCAGCAAGGTCGGTAAATGGACCTACTATCGGCGGCGTGAACAGGCCGTGCGCGAGATGAACCAGATGGTTATTCAGTCTCTGCAGGAGCTGTAAAGCGGTCATATGCAGGCGGCTGCGCTGAGCAGCCGCTTCGTGCGCGTCAGCCTATGCCTTTATCCCCGCATCTTCAGAACGCTCTGTCGGGCCTGCTGGGGTATCCAGCGCGGGATCCGTCAGCGTCGCCCTCATGCGAGGGAGGCTATGCGGATAATTCTGTTGAACGAACTCAATCATTTTCTCCCGCACGTGGCAGCGAAGATCCCAGGCCGTTGGGGAGTTCTGCGCCGTCATCAGGAGTCGGATGGTCATGGTTTTGTCATCGGCATCGGTGACCTGAAGCACTTGGGTCTGTTGATCCCAGAGTCTGGTTTCGCTAAGGACTTTTTCAAAGTGCTTACGCAGCGGCTCCAGCGGCATGGAGTAATCCAGGTAAAGAAAAACGGAACCTAAAATTTGCGCATTGGTCCGCGTCCAGTTCTGAAAGGGATTTTCAGTGAAATAGGTAATGGGCAACACCAGTCTTCGCAGATCCCAGAGACGAACGACCACATAGGTCAGGTTGATCTCTTCAATCCAGCCCCATTCCTTTTCAACCACTACTGCGTCATCTATTTTAATCGGCTGGGTAAAGGCTATCTGGATGCCGGCAAACAGATTGACCAGCGACTTCTGCAGGGCAAAGCCGATGATTATGCCCGCCACCCCGGCCCCGGCGAGGATGGTGGTGCCGAATTTCCGCACCCCAGGAAAGCTGAGCAAAATAAGGGAAAGACAGATGGAAACAAGCAGAACAATCGCGACCTTTTTAACATAGATAATCTGCGTACGGATTTTACGGGCGCGCAGATTGTTGGAAAGGTTAATGTCATAGCGGATAAAAAGCATATCTTGCGCGACATTAATCAGGCGAATTAAAACTGAACATACGGATAATATAATAACGATATTAAGCGTGGTTGTGACAAACGAAAATGATTCCGGGTGAATATCAATATAATTCACGCCGACATTGATCATGAGTAGCGGGATGAAAAGAAACATCGAGCCGCGCAGATGTTTTTCCAGAGATTTGAACAGCTTCCTGTCACGTCCCTGCCAGTAGCGAATGAATCTCAACAGTAAGAATCGGGAGAGAAAGCCCGTGGCTAACGAGCCGATGACGAGCAATACAGCAGGCACCCATGTTGGCATGTCAGATAACTCACCAGATAGTAAAGGCATTATTTTCCCTTATGTTCAGCTGACAACAATGCTGTCAGATAAGTCGCAAAATTCAGTAACCGTTTTCATCTCGGTTATCTGCTGATGACATAATTAACCCCCCCTTAGTTTATGAGAAAGTGAGTGACCTGCCTGGTTTACCCTATGAAAAATCGAAAAGAGTCATTAATCCGATAAGGCTTTAAACTCATTTGTCTGATATTTAATGAGATTTTTTTGCGTCCAGGCTGGGCTGTTCTAATTCTGCTACCTTTATAAGTACGCTTGTACATATGGGAGGTAGCATGCACCAGCAGATCATTAGCTCACTAAAAAAGCATCTGGGGGAGAAGATACTGTCTGGTCGTGAGGCGGGAGCATCACTCCAGACCGGCCTCTGGAACGGCTTCGATGAGGTCAACGCTCCTGTTTCCGTACGTTGCGCTCATCTCTCCGACCTGCAAAACGCTATCCGCATCGCCGCTGAGCACGATCTGCCTGTTTCCGTATTGGGTGGCGGTCACGACTGGAACAGACGATCTGTTTGCGCGCAGGGCATCACGCTCGATCTTCGCGCGATGCGGCAAGTTTCAGTTAACCGGGAACGCCTGACGCTTACTGCCGACGGCGGCGCGCGGGTAAAAAATGCTATCGACATGCTGCCTGATGGCTACGGAGTGGTCACCGGCGTGCACACTGAGGTTGGGATTGCCGGGCTGGCGCTGGGCGGAGGCTATGGAAAGCTCAATTCCCGCTTCGGACTGGTGACCGATAATCTTAAAAAGGCAGAGGTGGTGCTGGGGGATGGCTCTCTGGTTACCGCCAGCGCTACAGAGAATGCGGATTTATTCTGGTCACTCAGGGGCGCGGGCAAAAACTTCGGGGTTGTGGCATCGGCAGAGTTTGCCATTCACCCTCTCTCGCCGGTGCTGAGCGCGACGCTGTTTATCGAACCGGAATATGCACAGCAGGGGTGGCAAAGCCTGCAGGCAATACTGGATGAGGCAGGCGACAGGCTGAGCGTGTTTTCCACTTTCTCCGCTCTGCCAGGCAGAGGAACGGGACTTGTTCTTGAACCCCTGTGGACGGGAGAGGAAGCCAAAGGCGAGCTGTGGCTACGTCAGTTAGCGTCGCTGAGGGGCGCCAGCGTGATCAATAAGGGCTGGACTAAATACCGGGACACCTACGACAGCGCCTCCGATCAATCTTCCTGGCCCAAAGGGCGAGGCTATCGGATGGATGCCTTCAACCTTAGCCGTCTGGATCGGGAAACCGTCGAGGCGGTTTTAGCTTGCTGCCAGCGTATGCCCTCCGCACAAAACTGCATTATGCTGCACGATTTCCGCGGCGCGGCCGCGTGCGTTGCCCCAGAAGAAACGGCCTTTTCCCACCGCCGCAATCATTTCAATATGCAGGTAGTGGCAAGCTGGCAAACGCCTGCGGAAAAAATAGAGGGAGAGGAGTGGATGGCGGAGATTCAGCGTATCATCGAGCCGGTCAGCGATGGCAGCGCTTACCCGGCCGTGGTGGGAGCGACAGGCCAGCAGCGCGCCAGGGCGTTTTATGCGGGATCGCTGAACAAACTGCATGAGATGAAAAAAAGGTTTGATCCAGAAAACCGATTTAACGCCCCGTACGGGCTATTTTAAAAGATATTTTATTAATCTCAGGCAGCGTTAATACGCCGCTCAAGAGCGGCGTATTAACGTTCAGCCGGCGGTCAGCTCATGACTCTCCGACAGCAGATCGTGAATCTCTTTCGGCGATAGCGGGCCGGAGAGAACAACGCTTATCCAGTGCTCTTTATTCATATGGTAAGCCGGCAGGATACCCTCTTTCTGCCTCAGGGACCCGATATGCTCAGGCCGGATCTTGACCTCCAGCACGTCAATTTCTTCGTCGCTTGCAAGCCCCAGTTTGCTGCCGGGCACGTTCATCACGATGCCGAACCATTTTTTCCGTCGTGATGCCGGAGCACAGCATAGCCAGGCAGATTACTCCATAAATATTCCGGTTCCGCCTGGTAGTGCTCGCGGGCATATTTGAATAGCGTCTCTCGTTTCATCGTATCTCCCGGGTTAACTGGTTAATAGTTATCAATGCGGCGGTGAGTCTTGAACGGATATGCGCCGGAGCAGGGCGATGATCTCCTCTCGCGGCAGGCCGCCGTCAGGATTGAGAAAGTTCTGCAGCAGAACGCCCTCTATGCACACGTCAAACGCCCGTGCCGTTGCAGGGGAAAAGAACCGTTCAAGGCAGCGTCTGGTTGAGTCTGACCAGGCGTTCAGTATCTGGCGATAGGCCGGTTCGCGGGTAGCCAGCGAGTAAAATTCATAAAGCGCCGCCATATTTCGGCGGTTCACCCAGCCTTTGTCGGTCATGAGGGAGGCGAATGCGCTGATCGCCTCTTCAGGCGTGCTGGCTGGTTCAAGTTTGGCTTTGACAAAATCCGCGGCGCCCTGGGCAAAGCGACTGAATACAAGGAACAGCAGTTCATCCATGCTGTTAAAATGGTAGGTCATCGATCCTAGCGGCACGCCAGCATGCGCGGCAATACGGCGATGGGTTATCCCCGCAACGCCGCACTCGGCAATCAGCTCAAAAGCCTTATCGAGGATCTTTTCCTTGCGGTGCGGATCGTAGCGACGAAGCCTTTTTGCGCTTTCCTGATTCTCTTCAGCCATGGTCGCCCCTTATAAGTACATGTGTACATAGAGTAGCGAACCGGCCAGATAACGCAATATTGCCGCAGGCTGAGGCTGGCACCCCAGCCTGCAAAAACTCTGTTATTAGTGAATAAAGGTTTTTTTAACGCGTACCGAATAGTGAAAGTAAGGTATCCAGATACAGGCGTGAAGGATATGCCTGAAAATCGGCATTATCTGCTCATAACCCAGCGAAACTTCCGGGAAAAGATATTTAGTACAGGCCAGGTCAAGCAGCATGATCGCCACGCCAACGGCGAGCAAGAGCATATAAGCTCGGGGTAATGCTCTCTTTTTACGTACGAAGAGAGAAGCCGTGTAAATAATATAAAGCAGCGCGAAAAAGTTAACGCCAGAGGCGATAAAAAAATAGCTCGATTGCGCGATCGGCGCGCGGCCTGCCGTATAGAGAGCGGCTTTTAAAGTAATCTGCAGCGAAGAGAAATAGCTGTAGCCTAAAACAAACAGGTTTAACAGTGGCAGATATAAGAAGCCGCCAATTTTGCGAAACTGCTTCTCCTCACATTCAGCGCAATATTCCTGATATTGAGAGATTTCGTTATCGCACTTTATACATGTCCATTTGAAAGGGGCGTCGGTCATTATTCATCCTTGTTGTTATTCCGTTCTTACGGTCACCGATCGTAGCAGAGCGGATAAAAGTCGTGTAGATCGCTATCGGCCAACCGAGGGGCATTCTTTAGCGTTTTTTATGCCCATTCTGGACGTCAGAGCGTTAGCACACTTCCACAGCGCTCGTTCTCTCACGACGCATTCCGCCAAACGTCTTGCGATAGGATGAGAGCGAGATCCCGACCGACTTACGAAATGCGGCGCGGAAGCTCTCCATCGATCCAAATCCACAGCGCGTCATGATTTGCTCGTTAGCGAGCTGGTTACTTTCCAGCAGCTCGCGCGCCAGATTCATTCTCGCCTGCAGCAGCCAGGCTTTGGGCGTGGTACCCAACGCTTCTCTGAATCGTCTCAGGAAGGTCCGCTCTGACATCAGCGCCTGCTGCGCCATCTCGCCGACCGACAAAGGGCAGTGCAAATGCTGCAGCACCCAGTCCAGCACCGGCGTAATCTCATCGCGAGGCTTCTGCGCGACAGGAGAGGGGATAAACTGGATTTGCCCGCCGGCGCGTTGCGGCGCCATCACCAAACGTCTTGCTACGATATTGGCGATATGGGTGCCGTAATCCCGGCTAATCAAATGCAAACAGGCATCAATGCCCGCCGCGCTGCCCGCTGACGTGATGATTTGCCCGCTGTCGACATACAGCACGTTCGGATCCACCGTAACGTCAGGATAGCGCGCTGCCAGTTCGTCGGTGTAGCGCCAGTGGGTGGTGGCACGCTTGCCGTTCAACAGGCCAGCCGCAGCGATAACAAAGACGCCCGAACAGATAGACAACAGGCGCGCCCCGCGCTGATAAGCCTCGCATAAGGCGTCCAGTAACGCCTGCGGCGGCCTTTCATCGCGATTACGCCAGCCGGGAATAATAATGGTTTGCGCTTCGCTGAGCGACGCAATGCCGAAACTCGATACGATCTGAATCCCTTCTGCAACCTGCATCGGCGAGGCGTCGACCGAGACGATGCGGTGACGATACCAGGGGAAATCGAATTCAGGTCGAGGCAGGCCAAATATCTCTACCGCAATGCCAAACTCAAAGGTACAGAGTCCGTCATAGGCCAGAACGGCCACTAAACCTGCTTGATTCATCATTGGCGGAAAACTACCGGTTATTGTCAGAACCGCCACTTTAACAGTCTGATAGTGCTTCATACAATCAACACACATTCAGACAGGAGAGAGAAATGATGACCAGTTTAATCAGCGAAATCGCGCCAGCCACCCCTGCGGAATCTTTGCAGCATTTTAGCCGTCGCTTAGCTTTTGAGACCGACTGCTCCGATGTTCACCACAGCCAGAAAACAGGCGATATCGACTATGTGCTGGTCGATGTCAGAAGCAACGAAGCCTTTTTAAAAGCGCACGTGCCGGGCGCGATCAATATCCCAACGCGCGCCATCACTGAAAAGCGCATGGCCGAATATCCGCGCGATACGCTGTTTGTCGTCTATTGCGCCGGTCCACACTGCAACGGCGTCCATCGCGCCGCCGTGCGTCTGGCAAGCCTGGGATTCTTTGTTAAAGAGATGATTGGCGGCATGACCGGCTGGGTTGACGAAGGGCTTGCGCTGCAGCAGGAAAACGGCACTGCTCCCGTTGATGGCTTCTCCTGCGAATGCTGAATCGGGACGCCTTTTCTGTTTCCCAACCGGAAAGGGCGGTCGCTTACCCCGCAAAAATGTTGTGGGGTAGCTCAAGCTTTCCGCTAAAGGTATTATAAAGGTATTGTCATTGGTGTTAGGTTGCCTCTACCAACACCGGGGAGTCCTTTCCAATGAAAACAACAATACCAAAACTGGCTTTTATGATGTTCCTTGAGTGGTTCATATGGGGGGCATGGTTCGTGCCGCTGTGGGCCTTTCTCAGCAAAAACGGCTTTTCACCGGTTGAGATCGCCTGGTGCTACGCCTGTACCTCTATCGCCGCCATTCTGTCGCCGATCCTGGTGGGATCGCTGGCGGATCGCTTTTTCCAGGCGCAAAAGGTCCTGTCGCTGCTGACCATTGTCGGCGCGCTACTGATGTTTTTCGCCGCTCAGCAAACCCACTTCAGCGGCTTCTTTCCGCTGCTGTTGCTCTATGCGCTCACTTACATGCCGACTATCGCCCTGACCAACAGCATCGCTTTTTCCCACGTTGGGGATGTCGAACGCGACTATCCGCGCATCCGCGTGATGGGCACTATCGGCTGGATCGCCTCCGGCATCGCCTGCGGTTTTCTGCCGCCGCTGTTCGGCTTCGGCGATATCTCCGCCAGCAATGTTCCACTGCTGATCACCGCCGCCAGCTCGCTGCTGCTCGGCCTGTTCGCGCTGACGCTGCCCGCCACTGAACCGAAAAGCACGGCGAAATTTAGCCTGCGCGTCGCGCTGGGGCTAGATGCGTTGCACCTGCTGAAAGATCGCAGCTTTCTGGTGTTTTTTGTCTGCTCCTTTCTGTTCAGCATGCCGCTGGCGTTTTACTACATCTTTGCCGAAGGTTACCTGACCGAAGTCGGTCTGCCGCACGCCACGGGCTGGATGACGCTTGGCCAGGTGTCGGAGATTTTCTTCCTGCTGGCGCTGCCCTTTTTTATCAAACGTTTCGGCATCGGCAAGGTTCTCCTGCTGGGCCTGACGACGGCGGCGCTGCGCTACCTGTTCTTTATCTTCGGCAGCGATCAGAACCTCCTGACCTTCGGCCTGCTGTTTATGGGCATTTTGCTGCACGGCGTCAGCTATGACTTCTACTTCATCACCGCCTATATCTATGTCGATAAAAAAGCGCCGGTAGCAATGCGTAACGCGGCGCAGGGGCTGATTACGCTGGCATGCCAGGGAGTCGGCAGCCTGCTGGGCTACCGACTCGGCGGTTATCTGATGCAGGAGATGTTCGCCTATGACCAGCCGCGCAACGGCCAGACCTTTAACTGGGCAGGCATGTGGCTGTTCGGCAGCGTGATGATCGTCATCATCACCGTCGCCTTTATCGTACTGTTCCGCGACGGCAAAAAGCGCAGCGACGAATTAACCACTTTCGACCACTCAGCCACCGCTGACAGCCATAAATAAGAGATGTAAACATGACGATAACACACCAGGAAAAACGGATTTTAGGCGCGTTTTACGGCCAGGCGCTGGGCGATGCGATGGGCATGCCGTCGGAGCTGTGGCCGCGCAGCCGCGTTAAGCAGCACTTTGGCTGGATCGATCGCTTTCTGCCGGGGCCTGCCGAGAACAGCGCCGCCTGTTATTTCGGCCGTGCGGCGTTCACTGACGATACCTCGATGGCGCTGGCGCTGGCGGATGCGATTATCAGCCATGACGGCGAAATCAATGCCGAAACCATCGGCGCCAATATTCTACGCTGGGCTGAAGCCTTCGACGCCTTTAATAAGAACGTCCTTGGGCCGACCTCCAAAATCGCGCTGAACGCGCTGAAAAACGGCACGCCGGTGGCGCAGCTGGAGAATAACGGCATGACTAACGGCGCCGCCATGCGCGTCTCGCCGCTGGGCTGCCTGCTGCCCGCGCGCCATCTCAGCGCTTTTATTGACGCCGTCGCACTGGCGTCGAGCCCGACGCATAAGTCGGATGTGGCGATTGCCGGCGCCACGGCCATCGCCTGGGCGGTTTCGCGCGCCATCGACGGCGGCGACTGGGCAACGATTCGTGACGAACTGCCGGCCATCGCCCGCGCGGCGCAGGAGAAACGCATCACCACCTTTAGCGCGTCGATGGCGGCGCGTATTGAGCTGGCGCTGCAGGTTGTCTCCCAGAGCCGAGGCGTGGAATCCGCTATGCAGCAGATCTACGATGTGGTGGGCACCGGCACCAGCACCATAGAATCCGTGCCCGCGGCCATCGCCATGGTCGAGCTGGCGCAAACCAACCCGAACCGCTGCGCGATCCTGTGCGCCAACCTGGGCGGCGATACCGACACCATCGGCGCGATGGCGGTGGCAATTTGCGGCGCGCTGCACGGCATAGACGCGATTGACGAGACGCTGAAAGCCGAGCTGGACGCCGCCAATGCGCTGGATTTCACCCACTACAGTCGCGCTTTTCTGCGCTTCCGCCAGCAGCGCGAGGCCGCCTATGCTGACGCCTGACGATCTGGCGCGGCTGGAGGGTCAGCTGCCGGTGTGCGTCATCGGCGCGGCGGTGGTCGATGTGATTGCCGATGCCTACACGCTGCCGCATCGCGGCAGCGATATTGAACTGCATCAGCAGGGCGTCAACGTTGGCGGCTGCGCCCTCAACGTGGCGATTGCGCTGCATCGCCTCGGTATTCCGGCAATCAACGCGCTGCCGCTTGGCAATGGTATCTGGGCCAGTATCGTGCGGCAAAAACTCGCTGACTACGGCATTCACAGCGTGCTGGAAAGCGCCAAAGGGGATAACGGCTGGTGCCTGGCGCTGGTGGAGCCGGACGGCGAACGCACCTTTTTATCGGTGAGCGGCGTAGAGAACCTGTGGGATGCGGCGCAGCTGAGCACGCTGCCGCAGCCTGAGCACCGCTGGATTTATCTTTCCGGCTATCAGCTCACCAGCAAAAGCGGTGAGGTGCTGATCGACTGGCTGGAGCGGCAGGCGCAGCCCTTCCAGCTGCTGATCGATTTTGGCCCGCGGCTGGCGGATATCGGCGATGCGCATTTTGACCGCATTATGGCGCTGCGGCCGCTGATTACCGTCAACCGACAGGAGGCTGAACTGTTATGGCGCGAGCGTTTGTCTCTCTCGGCGCCTTTCGACGCGCAGCAGCTGATGGCGCGCTGGCGGCAGCGTTTTAGCGGCGCGATGGTGGTGCGGCTGGATAGCGAAGGCGCGGGCTTTATCGACGACGCCGGTACGGGCTGGATCCCGGCGCTGGCGACCCAGGTCGTCGATAAGATCGGCGCAGGCGACAGCCACGCTGGCGGGCTGTTAGCGGGGCTCGCGTCCGGCTGGCCGCTGGGGGAGAGCGTGGCGCTGGGCAATGCGGTCGCCTCGTACGTAGTCTCACAGCGCGGCGGCGACTGCGCGCCGGATCGCACGGCGCTGCGCGCTTACTGGCAGCAGCGCCTTACTCCGCGATAAACACGTACATATCGCTGCGGCAATAGCTGATGCTGTACTCCAGCGGATTGCCCTGCGCGTCGAGCGTCAGCTGCTTAATCACCAGCACGGGCACGGTGGCGGGCAGGGCGATTTGCTGTTGCAGCGCCTCGTCCGGCATACGAGCGCTCACTCTGCTCTGCGACTTCACCGGCAAAATCTGCTGCTGGTAAAAGTAGTCGTAGAGCGAAATGCCAATCTTATCGGGGTCGGCGATATAGCGCGCCGGCACCCACGACTCTTCGACGGAAACCGCCTGCTGATCGACATAGCGAATACGCTTCAGCAGATAAACGTCGCTGCCGGTGCTCAGTCCCAGTTTTTCCGCGATGTCCGCGCTGCAAGAGATCTTACTTTTATTGATCCAGACGGTATCGGGCTTTTTGCCGCGCAATACCGCCTGCTGCGACAGGCCCTTAGGCTCTTTTAAGGAGTATTCAAGCTGGCTGCAAATTTGCGTGCCGTATCCGCGCGAGCGAAACACCACGCCCTCTTTTTCCAGCTCATCCATCGCCTTACGCACGGTGATACGCGAAATATTCAGCGACTGGCTGAATTCCCGTTCGCCCGGCAGGATCTCTTCATGCACCAGGGTGCCGTCGCGCACCGCCTCTTTGATCGTGCTGGCGAAGCGTTTGTACAGCGGCGTGCGGCTCTCTTGCGCCAGCGTGGCGGTAAGCCGCGAAAATAGCGCATCGTGATCGGTCATAACAGGCTGGGCACTCATTTCAGTAAGCGGCGGATGGGCTATGATACTGAATTTTCGGCGGCGGCGAAGCGCCATCATCGGTAGAAGAGATTTTTGTCTGGCTTGAACCGGCCCGCTCGAAAAGCGGCCGGGCTTATAACCTGTAACAATCAGACTACACAGGGGCGCACGATGCCAGTTTGCCGTATGAAAGAGACGTCGAGAAGAGGCTTCAGTCGGCTGACTGGCAGCAGACTCACCAGTTAAAGCAGTGAGCCTGCTTGTTTATCAACGCGTCACGTTAACATCTTGCAGCGTCACGGGGCTTTCAGGTTTATCACCTACCTGCATAGCGACCGGGACAAAAATGTTAAGGTCTTGCAGCCAGGCGAGTTTGTCATGGCTTCCCGCCTGGCCTTCGTTAGTTTCATGACACTCAACTAACAGATATTTGCCGCTAAACTGAGGGGAAATTTTACCTGCATCTCCCTCGCCCGTAACGTTGCAACTTAACGCTGAAGCCGTAACTTTCTTGTCGGAATCGATATCGTCCCACTGCGCCTGGTATCGCTGACCAGCTACCAGCGGAAAACGCAGATCCGTCTGCAACTTATTAAGCAGCGAGGCGCCACTACTGATCGACATGGTGAACTTCAGCTGTAGCTGATTAGCCAGCGTTAAGCGTTGCACCGTCCAGATGCCATAGTCTTCCAGCTTGCGTATATAGCCATCCCTTTGTGCATCCAGCTGGACTTTGATCTTACCTTGCGCGCTGACTTGCGTATAACGAATCTGCTTAAAGCGCGGAAGGGCCCAGGGTTTAATCAGTAACTGCGCCTGCTGCTCAATTGCCGCTGAAAGGGGGAATTTATTCAGCCACTGCGGGTTATTATTACTCAGGTCGGGCAGGGATGGCCCCATGAGCTTCGATTCGGGCTTATGGGCGGCGGGGATAAAATGCCCTTTGGCGGTGAAGGCTTTTCCTGCTGGCAACTGACAAAGCTGCTCGAAGCGTTGCGTCTTTTGCGCGTCAATTTTGAACTCATCCTTGCGGCGCACAAGATCCGCGGTAATAAGCGAGTCCGTAACGCGGCCTTCGCTGTCAATGTTCATTAATGCGACAACGGCTCCCTGATGCGTTGTACAGTTATACAGGTAATGCTCAATCTTTAATCCAAGCGGCGCGTCAAACGGCGGTTCCCAGATAATATCCGCAAAGTCATATCCCATACGTACCGATAAAATATCGTCAATACGTTTGATGCTGTTAACATCGACCAAATCGGTTATGCCGACGCTATCTGTTGCGGATAATCTTTCCCAGCGAGCCTCTTTAATCGGTAACCGACAAACCCTGCTGATATCCTCAGCCGTCATCTGCCTGTCATCCTGTGCCGGCGCGTAACGAAGGTAGCTGTTTCCGTAAAAGCGAGTCTGAGTCAACCCTTTATCATTCAGCCAGTCTTTATACAGAAGCTGTGCTTTGCCCTGTTTACAATCCACGGTTCGCCACTCCTGAACTGTTTTTCCGTTATTAAGGTTTAGCGACACCATGTAATTCACGCGATCGTGGATTCTGGTTATATAAAAAGGAGTAATATTACCCCCTGTCGATACCGGCTTATCAACAGCCTGAGCGAAAGAAAACGGCAGCAGCGACAGAAAAAAAAGGGGGCGCATTAAAGGGCGTATGCTGTACATCTATGTTCCTTCATATCGAGTAAGAAATGTGGGTATCGGCACCAGGACGTTGATTGTTAGTCTTACTTGATGTGTAAAGCCTGGACTGAGGTAAGCTATTATCGCTGGTGGCACATAGCGGACACATGCAAAAGCGAGCAGCCTCAATGCGTGTGCTGTACCCACAACATCACTCTTTCCCGTTTTATAAAAACCTGAATGGTAACTATGAACAATGTTTTGCCCCTGCTTGATGTGCAAAACGTGGCTTTTTCCGTTGGTGAACGTCAGCTACTGCAACCCGTATCGGTGCAATTACATCAGGGCGACTCCCTGTTGCTGACCGGCCCCTCTGGAAGCGGAAAAAGCACACTTTTGAAAATTCTTGCTTCGCTTGTCACCCCAACGACCGGACATATCCGTTTTAAAAACAGTGATATCACGACGCTCAGTCCAGAAAGCTATCGTCAGCAGGTTTCGTACTGTTTTCAGACCCCGCAGCTGTTTGGCCAGACGGTATATGAAAACCTTGCGTTGCCATGGCAGATTCGCCGGCAAAAACCCCAGCGGGATAAAATGGTTGCTGGGCTGGAGAGCGTCAATCTCTCTGCGGATATGCTGAATAAATCTGTAGAACAACTTTCAGGCGGAGAAAAGCAGCGTATCGGACTGCTGCGTAATCTGCAGTTTATGCCTGAGGTACTGTTACTGGATGAAGTCACTAGCGCCCTCGATGAAGAGAACAGGCTGGCAGTGCTTTCATTGATTAACCGGATCTCAGCCGAAGAGAAGGTAGCCGTGGTGCGGATCAGTCATGATGTAAATGATATTCAGCAGGCTGAGCATGTGCTTCGCCTTGAGCCGCCAAAAAAGGAGAGCAGGCGTGAATCAGCATAATATCAGTGATACCTCGCTAATACTGTCGCTCTCTCTGGTCATGATAGCGTTGCTTATCAGCCAGAAAGAAAAGCTCGGTATGGGCAAAGATATTCTCTGGAGCGTTTGTCGGGCGATTATACAACTGGTTATCGTCGGCTTTGTGCTGAAGTCGATTTTTGATGTTAATAATCGCTGGCTGACGGTGCTGATGGTGCTGTTTATCTGCGTCAATGCCGCGATCAATGCCGGTAAACGCGGTCGCAATATTGCTAACGTTTTTGCGATATCTTTTGCCGCTATTTTTAGCGGCACCGTTATCACGCTTACTATTCTGGTATTAAGCGGCGCGATAGCCTTTGTGCCGATGCAGGTTATTCCCATCTCAGGGATGATCGCGGGGAACGCCATGATCGCGGTAGGGCTGTGTTACAGCAATCTGAACCAGCGCTTCAGCGACAACCGCCAGAAGATAATGGAGATGCTGAGCCTTGGCGCGTCGGTAAAAATGTCGTCGGGCCGCATTATTGCTGACAGTATTCGTACAGCCATGATCCCGACAGTAGATGCGGCCAAAACCGTTGGGCTGGTCAGTTTGCCGGGTATGATGTCTGGGCTGATATTCGCGGGAATAGACCCGCTAAAGGCGATTAAATATCAGATTATGGTGACATTTATGCTTATAGGGACCGCCAGCCTCTCAACTATCATCGCGGTCTACTTATCCTATCGACGATTTTACAATGCCAGGTCACAGCTAAAAATGTCCGATAAACAGGGAGATTAAGCCCGATCGTCATTCCTCTGTGTGTTTCATTCTGCGTAACTTAACGCAATTTAGCGGAGATGATTTCTTAGCTAATGCCCGTGTCTTTCGAATTCACGTCACTGATTGTGGATGAAGAGAGACATTTAAGGTTAGTAGTGTATGCTCAACAAAAAGAGGAAGCTGAACGTCCTGATTAGCCATTTGACAGTGACCAACATTCTCAGGCTGCGTTCTGACTGGTATGCATCACTAGAGGCCGCTTCTGGCACAGAGCCGGCCTTATCAGAGGTATCTTCAGGATTAAGCGAGCAGCAGGCTGAATATTCTCAGCCTGCTCAGCAAAGCGTTGATGAGACGCTGATATATAAAACGCAGTCAGCGTTGAAAGGCTATCTTACGCCCTGACGGGTCTGTCAACGACATTGCCTAAAGCACTCCGCAGCGCCGGCTCGGCATATTTGCTGATGAGCCAGGCGATATAATAGAGCACGCTGACCACCACCACCGGCAGCGCTATCATCACCGCTTCACTCTTGATATAAATATTTAGCTTGATCATCATGGCGATCATCAGATTTTCATGGATCAGATAGAGTGCGTAACTGACAAAGCCGATGGCGGTAAAAAAGCGCACCGAAAGCCAGCGCTCCATCTGTTTTGAATAAAAGCTGGCTATAAAAAAGAACATCACCATTAATAATGGCAGGATAGTGATAGCACCATCGTGTTTAACGTAGTAACTAAAATTAATCAGCAGCGCCAGTAATACCAGAGCATAGTGATAGGCTTTATCGCGGCCGTGCAGTCGTTCATAAACCAGACAGCCCACCATAAACCAGGCGTAATGGATAAAACCAAATTTTGAAATCACATCAATAAGCAAGGGGTGACCAAGAGATTTCAGCACCGATGATGCCGAAAGTAATAACATCGGCACGATCAGCGCTGGCAGACAATATTTTCGTCCCAGGGTAAAGTAAACAGCGCCGATAATCAGATAAAACAGCGCTTCGACATATAACGACCAGAACGAGCCCGCCATGGAGCTGAATTCGATTCCGGTAAATTGCGTGAGGGTTTCTGGATTGACAAATATCAGGCCGGGAAGAAGGTTCTTGCTTTCTGTGGTAATCACTGACGATTCGGTAAAAAATCCGCCCGCGATATAGAGCAGCAGACTGGCGATCAGCATCGCCGGGAACAGGCGCAGCCAGCGTTTTTTCAGGAAGTGATTATAGCTGCGCGATTTGTCCAGCGTCATAAAAATGACAAAGCCAGAGATCATAAAAAATAGCTGCACGCCTACCCAGCCAAACGCCAGCAGCGGAATATGTTGCGTCGTCGCCACGTAAGGTAATAGTTCAGGCCATCGTGCATAGGCATGATAAGCAATGACCATCAGAATGGCTAAACCGCGCATGCCATCGAGATGCGTAATACGTGCGTGCATATATTCCCTTAGTAAAGAAAAATGGTGCAAAGTGTTAAGGCTAAATTAACACTGACGTAGATTTACACTCAACCAGAATTATCCTGGAAAATTGCGCATAAAATAAACGCGAACTGACGGCTGTGAGGAATTAACAGCGCCATGCTCTGAGCCGTTATGGCTTTAATATTATCGATGGCGACAGGTCTGCTGTGAGCGAAAAGCGTAAAATATCATTTGGCTGGTTTTCAGTAACCTGCATTTTTTAGAAGCGAATTAAGTCCAGCTTCCGTCGTCATCTGACGTTAACCTTAGTCGTCCCGTTGCTGTCTTAGCCTGAAGCTATATGCCAAATTTATCTACATTACAAATTTATTATCAGAAGGATAGGGTGGTATGGTATCGAGCGGAATTTATACGTTATCTTTCCCGTTTATTCTTCGACAAGAGAATAGTTAGCAGACTTATAAATTAATTAGCATACTTATAAATTATCCATATTTTACGGGCGCAATACCGGTATAGCGGGTAAATGCAACGCTAAAAGCGCTGGCAGAGCGATAGCCGACGCGCTCGGCCACTTCGAACACCGCCATATTTTTATCGCGTAACAGTTTTTTCGCCAGCGCCATGCGCCAGGTCAGCAGATAGTCCATTGGCGCCAGGCCCACCGTTTCACGGAAGCGTACAAAGAACGCGGAACGCGATAGCGCTGCTGCTTTCGCCAGTTCGGCGCCCGTCCAGCTATGCTCTGGTCTGGCGTGAATGGCACGGATCGCCGCTGCCACGCGTTCATCGGCCAGTCCACTCATCACACCCGGATATGCGCTGCCGAGCGCTATCGATCGTAACGCTTCAATTAATAACAGCTCCAGCAATCGTTCCAGGACGATATCGCGTGCCGAACGTTGTGCACGGCATTCGTCCATCACCAGCTGCACCAGCAGCGTCAACCGCGATTCACCGCGAACATGAATCAGCTGCGGCAGCAGCGAGACAATCAGCCCAGCATCGGGCGCGTCGAAGTGGCAATAGCCAATCAGGGTTTGCACTTCGGCGGATTGTTCAGGATCGCCTATCCAGAATTCACCAGGCGCGAGCATTTGCGGCAGAGTGTCTGGCGCATCGGCCGCAGGCGGTTCGATGCTGCTCATAGAAAATTCCAGCGCGGCGGGGATAAGCACAAAGTCTCCAGGCTCCAGAATGATTGGCGGGTTTCCTTTCATGGTGAGCTGACTGCAGCCTTCCAGCAGCAGGCAATAGAACGGCTGACCGGTTTCGTTGCGCTCTACCCGCCAGCGGCCGTTGGCGCACACGCGCTTAGAGAACGCCGCTTGCGGTTGTAGCAGCGAAACGATTTCAGCCAAGGGATCGATCATCTGGACTCCTGCGAATGAATGCTGGACTATGCATTATAGTCCGTACATAAAACTGACTATATAGTAATCGCCTATCCCAACACCAGGCAGGCGTAAATTATGAAAACGATCTTAATCACCGGATGTTCTTCAGGCTTTGGTCATGAAACGGCGCATTATTTCCTTGAACGCGGCTGGAAGGTGATTGCCACCATGCGTAATCCACGAGCCGATCTCTTTCCGGATGCCGATAATCTGCGTCTGCTGCCGCTGGATGTCAGCAATGAGGCCAGCATCAGGCAGGCTATCGCAGAAGCGGGCGAGATTGATGTTCTGGTAAACAACGCCGGAATAGGCGTGCTCGCCGCGCTGGAAGGTATGGAGATGTCCACGGTGCGTGAGGTGTTCGAGACCAATACGCTCGGCACCATCGCGATGACGCAGGCTGTATTGCCGCAGTTTCGCGCGAAGCAGAGCGGCACGGTGATTAACGTCACCTCTACCGTGACGCTTAAATCTCTGCCTTTGCTGGCGGTTTATACGGCAAGCAAGGCAGCGGTGAACGCTTTTACCGAATCGCTGGCGCTGGAATTACAGCCGTTCAACATCAACGTGCGCCTGGTTCTGCCGGGCCTGGCTCCGACCACGGATTTCGGCAAAAACGCCCGGTCGCGTATGGAGAACACCCAGCCTGAACCCTATCAGCCGCTGCTGGAGCGCGTGTTCACCGGTATGCAGCAGCCGCAACCCACCACCAGGGCGATTGACGTTGCGGAAGCGATATGGCGTGCCGCCACCGATCCCGGTACGCCGCTGCGTATACCTGCGGGAGACGATGCGGTGGCGCTGATGCACGAAGTGGGTTAATCCTGCGCGTTTACGACTGCTACTGCATCAGTTAGTGGCAGCTCGCCATTTCATCAGGGTCTACCTGCTGGCAGCTGGGTCAGTCAACGATCAAGACGATCTTGCCCTGAATGCCGCCTTGTGCCGCCCGTCTGTGCGCTGCCGCGGCCTCTGAAAGCGGGTAGATACTGTCTGTCACCACGCGCAGGGCGCCGCTTTCCAGTAAGCGACCCGCTTCTTCAAGCTGTTTCCCGCTTGAACGAACCTGGGTTGATGATACCGTTATGCCGCGTCTGGCGGCTTCCTGATGCCCGGCGAACCCCAGCGGATTAACCAGATAAAGCGCTCCGCCAGGTTTGATAACTGCCAGAAACCGCTCCATATTCGCGCCGCCAACGGCGTCAATGACCAGATCGACAGGCTGCACGGCGGTTTCGGCGGCCTGCTAGCGATAGTCGATAAAGGCTTCGACGCCCAGCGCGCGTAACAGCGCCTCGTGTTTACCTGAAGCCACGGCTGTCACCTGCGCGCCTTTCCATCTGGCGACCTGAACGGCGAGGTGGGGGTTGCGGTGAGTGAAAAGCGGACGTTAACATTAACTCTCATGATCGAGCCTGTTCTTGCCGATAACCGATCGATCACTCGCTATAGCAAGGAAAGTAAAATGACGCATGGAAAAGCCGCCTGGCTGTTGCCAGCCATAATGTTGTACGCCGCCGGAGCCGGAGCGGCCACGAGGGAAGAAATAGAGCGCTTCGAAAACGCCCAGCCGCCAGGCACGGTGTTGATCTGCCAGGGCGAGGGGAGTCTTTCCGCCGGGATGCATCGCGTAACGGTCAGAAATTATGTACGCGGAAAAATCCTCTCCTTCCAGGACGGGCGACAGCGCTCACGAGCCGAAAGCATCGGTACGGTGGATGGCGTGGTTTACGCCCGCTATACCTATGAAGTGACCTCATGGCTGGAACAGGATGCAGAGGTTACTGAACTCGATCCGGACAGCGTCCACGTCATTTTCCCGGAGAGTAAAAAAGAGGCCGATGAGATTGCTCGCTTTGTTCGTGCCAACGGCACTACCCGCCTGCGATTTGAAGAGTTCGACGCCACCCACTTTCCGTCCTGGGAGATTGCGCCCGCTCCCGACGATCCAACCGGCATGCGCTACCACTGCAAGCCTGACTGATATCCGCGACGCGCCTTAGCTGCCGTAGGGTTAATCCCTGAGACAGCTAAGGATGTCATAAAGCAGCATCCAGCAATGAGGAGAAAGCCAGATATAAACAAGCGCTTTTAATTGTAGATTGATCGATCTACAATTGATCATCAGCACAGGAGAAAGCAATGAAATCATCTGTTGGCAGACCCCGAGAGTTCGATCCAGAGGACTTTCTCAACACTGCGCTGGAGTGCTTCTGGCAGAAAGGTTATCGGGCAACCTCGATGAGCGATCTTATGAAAGCCTCAGGTTTAGCCAGCGCCAGTATCTATAAGCTCTATCCCGATAAGCGAGCAATCTATCTCGCGGCATTGCAGCATTACATGGATGAGGGCGCTTCCAGAGGAGCGAAACACGATACAGATTTATCGCCAGAAGCGGCCTTGCGCGAAACGCTCGAATTTGTGGCGCTTCTGTCATCCACGCCTGATGGAGAGAAGGGGTGTTTTACCATTGCCGCTGCCAGTGAACTTTTACCGGGCGATGAAGAGGTAAAGAGTAAGGTCAATAATAAATTCAATTCGATAATTAATCGGTTAGAAAAAATAGTATGCGAAGGCCAGGCGCAGGGGCTTTTTCGACGCGATGAGAGCGCGCGAGTCATGGCCCTGAGCATTTTTATGATGCTGGAAGGCATGCGGGTATATGGAAAAATCCAGCCAGACAACGAGGAACTTAAACAGTGTAATGCGTTTATTGTCGAATCGGTGCTGATAAACAGAGATGCTGATCATTCAGTAAAGGCCTCAATATGATGGAGGCAGGCACGCTTGTGCGACGTCGAAAAAGAAGAAGAACAATGGTTGTGCTTGAATGCGAAGAGGGCATGGCGCTGTGCGGTTGGATCGATAAAGGGCGCTTTTTCAAAAGACGTTTTCCGCTATCTCAGCTGAAAACCTGCGTGCCCTATTCATGTTTTTGGCCTTTTACCTGAATGCGTTGCGGTACAACGTAGTTGAAGCCGACAGAAGTTGTAATCTTGCCAAAATTTAATTTGCTTTCATGGCACTGAAGTCGCGCCAGAAGTCATCCGTTTGTAGAAACAGGAATACGCGCCTGTCACACTGATTGCCGATAAAACTTTAATGATTCTCGTTTAAGGCGCGGGCCAGAAGAATATTGCAGTCGCTTTTAGGGTTGGGTATCACCACGGCCCAGCGCTTATCTGGCTGCGGCGTGTCCTCGGCAAGCGTAAAGCCTGGCTTGTCCGTGTAATACTCGCCCGATCGTCATCATCAACCCCTACGGCCACCTATCCCATGCATCGCATTTGCGTTGTTATTTTTGCTCCATCAGGTTTCTAACATATTTGCCTGGAGGCGCCTTTTTATCACAAAAGATAATAGCCAAATCTTAGGTGCTAACGTCCGCTTCTGGTTCTGAGCAGACAGGCGCGCAGGGCGAGGTCCGGTGTGAGCGAGGAGCGGACACTTTTTCAAAGCTAACACACGGCAATCTCACTTTTTGATGCAGAAACTGAGCACTGAGATATCGAGGTTCGCAGTGACTTTCAGAAAACGATCAGGCTCATACAATTCTTTATTTCTTCATCATGCACCGGAAAGTCCTGTTGTGTGTATAACCAGGCCCGCTATCGCCGCGGCAGCAATAACGTGCGTAACCTTCCATTTGAAGCGAAAAAGCGCAACAGCAGAGGCTACGGCAATGGCAGCGGCCCACGGGTCAATACTACCGCCTGCACCTGCTGGCCAGACAATGTGCCAGATAAAAAAGAGCGCCAGATTGAGGATGACGCCCACCACAGCAGCAGTTATGGCCGTCAGAGGAGCCGTAAACCCGACATTGTTATGGGTGGTTTCAATAAACGGCCCGCCGGTGAGAATGAAAATGAATGATGGCAAGAAGGTAAACCACGTTACCAGGCAGGCGGCTACTGTGCCTCCTAAAAAAAGAGCATCGGTGCCGAACACGGCTTTTGTATAACCGCCCACAAAACCGACAAAGGTCACGACCATAATCAATGGACCGGGGGTTGATTCACCCAGTGCCAGACCATCCATCATCTGCCCCGCCGTCAGCCAGCCATAATTCGTTACCGCGCCCTGATAAACGTAGGGCAGGACTGCATAGGCACCGCCGAAGGTCATCAGTGCAGCCTTAGTAAAGAACCAGCTCATCTGCGTCACCGGATGGGTCCATCCCAGCATCAGCGTCAGCATGCTCATAGGTATAAGCCAGAGCAGCACCCCGGCAGCAATGACTTTTGCCATGCGCATCCAGCTGAAGACGGCATGCGCGGGCAGCGGTGTATGATCGTCGATGATGGCAGCCCCATAGCCTTTATCCTGAGCTTTATGGCCCCCACCGGCCCTGAACCTGTCCGGCGCTATACGCCCACCGATAAATCCGGTAACGGCGGCGACCAGTACAATCAGCGGAAACGGTACATTCAGGGCAAAAATAGCGACAAATGCTGCTGCGGCTATCGCCCAGTGGGCACCATTTTTCAGGGCGCGCGAGCCGATCCGGTGTGCAGCCTGCAACACTACCGCCGCAACGGCGGGTTTAATGCCGTAAAAAATCCCGGCCACTACGGCTACATCACCCCAGGCAATATATATCCAGCCCAGCGCAATCAGAATCAGCAACGATGGCAAAATGAAAAGCAGACCGGCAACGATACCGCCCCAGGTTTTATGCATCAGCCAGCCGATATAGGTTGCCAGCTGTTGTGCCTCCGGGCCGGGTAATACCATGCAGAAATTCAGCGCATGCAGGAATCGCTGCTCTGATATCCAGCGCCGGTTTTCCACCAGTTCCTGATGCATAATCGAAATCTGTCCTGCCGGGCCGCCAAAGCTGATAAAGCCGAGCTTCAGCCAGAAGAGGATGGCCTCTCTGAAGGATACCGATGGCGGCTCAGCGCTATCCTGAGCGTGGGGGAGTTCCATCATTTTGCTCATTGCCAGACCTCATTTCAAAAGACATCAGTAAACCGTCAAACAGCGCACAGGCTGTTGCCAGCAGTTTGTCATCGTCCGTAATGCTTTCACGCAGGCCTGCCAGAATGCTTTCCACACCTGCAGCGTCAGAAGGCTGTACGCCTCCGATATCCAGATAGTGAATAAGCAGACCCATATCGTCGGGTATCCTCTGCTCCAGCCCGAAGCGTCTGATGAGCACTTCAAAGGTGACCAGGTTATCGACATGGCTGAACATGGCGCCGTCAAAATCAAAGCCCACCGCATCCGGATGACAGGCTCCCGTGTCCTCAAGCCAGAGAAAACGCGCGTCACAGTCAATGAAACGCCGGATTAGCCAGGCGCTGGCAAGCCGGTCAATCCAGGGACGGCTGCGCGTCGCCCAGATCCGGCCCTGGTAATCCTCCCGGCTGAGTCGCATCAGTGTGCCCGGCACGGCATGCGGTTCCCCCGGGGATATCAGCTGGTTTATCTCCAGCTCCACAGAGGCAAGCGCCGATGCCGCCTGCTGTCGGGCTTCACCTGGGTAAAAGTCAATATTTCCGAGCCTGTCGAATTCCCTGCGCAGCTTACGCAGCTTTTTAAGTTCTCCCGGCAGACCGTCAGCCTGAAGTGCGCTCCGGAATGCGCAGAGTTTTTTTAAAATTTCCCCGTACTGCTCAGAACGATCAAACAGCGGCTGGAATCCCTCCTCTTCAGAAACGTCAGCAGTAAAGACATAAGCCGCTCCGCCTTCATCTTTTATCTCCCGGCACGTTGCCAAGAAGGTTTGATATCCTTCCTCTGCGTCGGGGACGAGATAAACACCGTCGCGCAGGACAGCAGCACCACTGTTTTTAAGGGTTCGCCAGACACGCATACGCAGCGTAGACTGGGCCGTTGTAAGCTTAAGTACTAATATGTGCATTTTCATGATGTAGACATTACTACAATTTGTTTTAAGTGCTACATATTTTTAGTGGGGTGTGCCATTAAAAGGAGAGTGTTACGGCTGACTGGTAAATGGGAGAGTAGGAGAGCTCACCAGCCTGACCTTATGTCAGTCTGACATCAGCAAAGCGATTTCTGTGTGTCATTAAGCGTTTTCAGACGAGCCGGAAGCGCCCGCACTGTCTTTTTGCGATGGCAGGAAGAAAGTTTGCGCCAGTCCTGTAAATGGTCTGGCTCGGTATTACAGTCAGGCTATTGCTCACGTCTTTTCATAAACTTAAAAGCATGAAAGTTGATTTTAGCTTTAACCATTGGCTGGGAGTAATTCAGGCCGTACTGACATTGTCAGGTTTGCGGCTTCATCTTATATTTCATTCGAATAATAAATAACATTGAGGAAATATCATGCTCAAGCATCGCACTCTTAAAGCAGCATTTGCACTTGTTATAGGTTTCGCCGTTTTAGCTGCTCCAGCTTGGCTTTGTTGAATAAATCGA